>NZ_JBOHGA010000301.1:0-6219 GCF_050699915.1 Actinophytocola sp. | reverse complement strand
ACAGGTGTGCGCGAGCAGCCCGGCGACCGCGACCACGTTCTGGCACAGCCCGCGCAGTGCCGGCTCGGACCGGTACCGCGTCGCGATCGCCCGTGCGGCGAACATCGCGTCCAGCCGGCCGGCGCCGATCTCGTCGGCGCGGGAGATCACCGCGACCGTGTTGACCGCGGTCGCCCGCGCCACGCCCTGGTCGCGGAACGCCTCCAGGAACTCGGCGTCGGCCACGTGCAGGTGCCGCATCAGGTAGAGCACGGCGTCGGCCTCGGTCGGCGTGTCGTCGTCCGGCTCGAGGAAGTTCACGGTCCGCTTGGAGACGCCGTCGTTGATCGACGCGACGCCCGGGGTGTCGATCAACGTGGTGGCCCGCAGGCTCTGCGCCGGCCAGTCGACGACGAGCCGGTCCAACCGGTCGGCCGAGGTGGTGCCCAGGTCGATGTCCAGCGCGCCGTCGCGGCGGACCACCGGCAGCGGCGTCGGCCCGCCGTCCTTGGGGTACATGACGATCCGCGGCGCCGGACCGTTGCGGTACCAGGTCACGACCTTGGTGCACTCGCCCGCGTCAGTCGGCGCGACGGCCTCCCCGACGAGCGCGTTGAGCAGCGTCGACTTGCCGGCCTTGACCTTGCCGGCGATCGCCACCCGCAGCGGCTCGTCCAGCCGCTGCAGCTGGTGGCGCAGCAGCTCGACGGTCCGTGGCTGGTCGCGGTACGCGGCGAGTGCCGTGTGCAGCACCTGCCGCACCGCGTGGGACAGGATCATGCTGTGTCCTCGGTTCGCTCCGTTCGGGCGCTACCCGCCGTCTTCCCTCCTGCGCTGCTCGCCGTTCGTTCCTCACGGCTGCGCTGCTCGTCAGTCCAGACGGCGGACGCTTCCTCTCTCCCGCTCATGCTGCCGCGCCCGTCCTACCTCGCGGCAGCAGCGTGCGGACCTGCTGCGCCACCTTGTCCAGCCGCGCGATCTCCGCGTTCAGCTCGGCCAGCCGGTCGTCGCGCTCGGCCTTGGTCGCCTTCACCGACGTCTCCGCCGCCTTCAGCGACTCCTGCAGGGAGCGCTTCATCTGCTCGGCCTGCGCGGTGAAGTGGTCGCGCAGCACCCGCTGCACACCGCGCAGCATGTCGCGGGAGTCCTTGCCGACGTGGAAGGTGACGTCGTCGACGTAGCGGCGCAGCGCGGTGCGCGCGTCGTTCTGCCGCTTCGTGACCAGGCGGCGGCGCTCGTCGCCGACCGCCTTGCGGCCCATCAGCAGGCCGGCGCCCACGGCGATGGGGTTCGTCAGCGAGAAGCCGACCATCGTGCCGAGCATGCCGAACATCAGCATGCCCATGTAGCCGCCCTTCATCCCGGTCATCAGCCGCTTTCCCATCCCGAACGACTCGGCGTCGTCCCGCATGGTCATCGCGCGCACCGACCGAAGCGCGTCGGACGGCTCGATGCGCAGTGCCGGCAGCACGTGCGTGCGCTCCTCGTCGAAGTGCTCGGCGACCTTCTGGGCCAGGTACCGCGCGCGCTGGGTCGCCCACACGTAGTTGGCCGACGCCGCGGCCGCCGCGCACTGCTCCACCCAGGCGACGAACTGCTCCCACGTGCGGGTCGGGTCGCCGCCGTTCTGGATGACCTCCTCGGCGTCGCGGACGATCTCGCGCAGCCGGTCCCGCAGGTCGTAGTCGATGTCCGCGTTGAGGTCGGCGACGCCGTCGTTGAGGGTCTGCTGCCAGCGCGCTGAGCGCTCCTTCAGGCCGGTGGCGCGCTGCTCGGCCGCGGTCAGCCGGCGGATGACCTCCTGCACGCTCTCCGGGTTCTCCTGCGCGGCCTGCTCGGTGCGCAGCGCGGCGACGACCTGGTCGGTGACCGCGTGCACGTCGTGCACGGTCGACCGGCGGGCCAGCTCGTCGGCCCGGCCCAGGACGTCCTTGCGCAGGTAGCCGACGAGCGGGGCGTAGCCGGAGTCGGCCGCGAGCTCGGCCCGCAGCTCGTCGTCCTCCGCGAGCAGGGCGTGCCAGCGCATGGTCGAGGACACGGTGAACAGCGGCGCGTCGATGCCGGCCCGGCGCAGGTGCCCGCGGTCCAGCTCGGCGATCGTGCGCCATTCCGGGTACATGTCGGTCTTGGTCAGCACGCACGCCACGTTCGGGCACACGGCCACGGCCTGGCGCAGGAACTCGAGCTCCGGCCCGGTGTACTCCTGCGAGGCGTCGGACACGAGCAGCACGGCGTCTGCCGCGGGCAGCGTGGCCGCTGTCGCCGACGCCTGCACGGAGCTCAGCCCGCCCACGCCGGGGGTGTCGACGAGCACCAGACCGCCGGCCAGCACCGCCCGAGGGAGCCCGATCTCGACCTGGTTCAACCGCTCCCGGTTGCCGGGGTTGCCCTGCTCGGTGGCGTGGCGGGCGATGTCGTCCAGCGGGACGGTCGTGCGCTCGGTGACGGCCTCGGTGCCGACGCCGTCCAGCACCCGAATCACGGCGGCCGCCGGGGTCTCGGCGTAGGTGACCACGGTCGGCACCGCGGTCGCGAGGTCGTCGAGCACCGGGCACACGGGCGCCCCCACGAGCCCGTTGACCAGCATGCTCTTGCCCTTCTTGAACTCGCCGACCACGAGCACGCGCACGTGGTCGGCGAGCAGCCGCTCGCGTGCCTGCCGCAACCGGGCCTCGAGGTCGGGGCGCTCGTACCTCGCGAGCGCCCCGAGCGCGAGGTCCACGGCCGCGACCGGCTCAGCCTTCGCCGCCATCACGCCACCTCACGCGACCGGTGAGTCGGCGAGGTCGGGCTCGCCGTCGACGAGGGGGTCCTCCTCGACGGGCTGGATGCCGGCCTCCGGCTCGGCGTCGAACGGCACGTCCTCCGGGCCGGCCTCGACCGGCTGGATGCTCACCTCGCCGTCCTCGGGGTCGGCCGCCGGGCCACTGGTGGCCGGGTCGTCGGACCCGCTCGGGGCCTCGGCCGGCTCCTCCGACTCGGCCGGGTCCCCACCCTCGGTCGGCTCCTCGGACTCGTCGTCGGTCTCGTCGTTGAACGAGTCCTCGACGTTGATCACGTCGACGTCGTTGTTGATCGTGTCGTTGTCCTGGATGGCCGTGACCTCGTCCTGTGAGTTGAACGAGTCGATGATCGTCGTGTCCCGGTTGTCGATGGTGATGTTGGTCTGGTCGATCTGCCGGCTCTGGTCGATCTCGAAGGTGTTGGTGGTGTGCAGGATCTCCCGCACCGCGCTGCCGCCGCCGCTCAGCGAGCCCTCGTGGTACCCGCTGGGCTGGGACCCGCCGTCGGAGCGAGGCTGGGCGCTGCCGTTGTCGGCCATGATCAGCCGCGCGTCCTGGACGTCCTGCGCGGTGACGTCCTGCAGGCCCTTGCCGCCCAACGTGCCGTCGGGGTCGCGCTCGAACTCCCGCTTGGTTTCCTCATCACGCATCAGGCCCATCAGGAAGTCGATGAGCGTGTCGATGGATGCCATGTCGGTCACTCCAAAGTGGATTAAATGCGTGGCCGGAACGCGTCGAGCAGCTCCGGCCACGCACGGTCAGGGATCACACCGGCAGGTCGAGGTCGTCGATCTCGGTCTCGATCTCGGCCTCCACCTCGGCGCGGAAGTCCTGGTCCAGGTCCGCGTCGGCGTCCTGCACCTGCGTCTGGTCCGCCTCGACGTCCTGGTCGGTCTCGTTGTCCTGGTCCAGGTCCTGGTCGCTGGTCTGGTCGGCGTCCACGTCGACCTTGGACTCGGCGCTGCCGCCGTCGCCACCGCTGGCGTCCGCGCTCCCACCGGTGCCGCCGGCACCGCCGACGCCCACGCCGGATCCACCGGTCGAGTCGCCGAAGTTGATGTTGAACTTGCCGCTCTGGGCGATGTCGCCGGCGTCCCCGCCGATGCCCGCGCCGGAGCCGCCGTTCGCGCTGCCACCCACCGCGACGCCGCCGTTACCGCCGTCGCCGGCCACGGTCGTGGTGTCGGTGTCGGTGTCCTGGCTCTGGTTGTTGTCCTGCGAACCGACCTGGTTGGTCTCGTTGTCCGCCGCCTGGTCGGCGATCTGCGCGCCTTCCTGGTTCTGGTTGCTCTCCTCGTCCAGCACCGTGGTCAGGTCCACGTTCGCGACGGCCTTGAGCATCTCCGACAGGTCGAAGTTCGTCATCTTGCACTCCTTGATGGTGACTTCTCGTTGGGGTGCAACGCCTTTCGCGGCACCCGCCGAGCATCCGCCCGGCTGACACCAAAGCTAGGTCGGCTCGCCGCGCCTGCCATCCGGATGTTCCCCGTCCGTCTCGTCGGGGGTACGGGGGTGGGTGGGGGACCGTGCGGGGCCGCTAAGGGGTTTTCCCCGATGCCGGCGGGCCTCACCAGGCCACATCGTGGTTCGTGAACAAGTCCGCGAAATTCGTTTGAACCAAACCGGGCCGATTTACGTATCGAATCCATTCGGCTGGTGAGTGAGAGGGGAAGCCGGAAATGTCTTACCAGGTCGGAGTGGATTTAGGCGCAACATTCACCGCCGCGGCGGTGTGCCGTGCCGGGCGTGCGGACGTGGTCGCGTTCGCCCCCCGCGCGGCGTTCGTGCCCTCCGTGGCGTTCGTGAACCCGGACGGTTCGCTGGTGCTGGGAGAGGGTGCGGAGCAGCGTGCGGCGACCGAGCCGGACCGCGTCGCGCGGCAGTTCACCCGCCGGGTCGGGGACGGCACGCCGCTGCGCCTCGGCGGGGTCTCGATGACCGCCGACGCGCTCACCGCACGGTTCGTCGCCCACACCGTGGGCACGGTCGCGGGCATGTGGGGCGGTCCGGCCGCGGGCGTGGCACTGACGCATCCGGCCGGCTGGGGGCAGCACCGGCTCGCGTCGCTGCACGCGGCGCTGGCCGCGCAGGGCCTCGGCTCGACGGTCTTCCTGACCGGAGCGCAGGCGGCCGCCCACGCATACGCGGAGCACGTGCCCGTCGCGGCGGGCGAGCTCGTCGCGGTCTACGACCTCGGCGGCACCGGGTTCGACGCCGCCGTGGTGCGCCGGCTTCCCGACGGCCGGTTCGCACTCGCCGCCCGGCCCGAGGAGCTCGAGGTCGGCGGCCTGGACTTCGACGAGCTCGTGTTCGACCACGTGCGCCGGGCGTTGGGGGACCAGTGGACGGGACTGGACCCGGCCGACCCGGCCATGCGAACCGCGTTGGCCCGGCTGCGGCGGGAGTGCACGCTCGCCAAGGAGGCGCTGTCCGCGGACACCGACGTGCAGATCCCGGTGGTGCTGCCGGGCGTCGACACCCGGGTGCGGCTCGCGCGTGCCGAGTTCGAGGAGCTGATCCGCCCGACGATCGAGGAGACCGCGGCGACGCTGTACCGCGCGATCGACGCCGCCGGCAGCGCGCCGGCGGACGTGCCCGCCGTGCTCCTCACCGGCGGCTCGGCCCGCATCCCGCTGGTGACCCAGGTCGTCTCGGAGATCCTCGGCCGGCCGGTCACCGTGGCCCCGAACCCCAAGGGCGACGCCGCGATCGGTGCCGCGCTCGCCATCGGCGGGCTCGACGCGGACGAGCCGGCCGCGCGGATGACGGAGGAGCCGACGCGCGTCGTGCTGCGTGCCGCCCCGGCGCCGGCGCCGGTGCGCCCGCCGGTGCCGGTCGCCCTGGCCGCCCCGACCCGGCCGGCCGCCAAGTTCGGTCTGTCTCGGACGGTCGCGGCCGCGGCGGCAGTCGCTACTGGACTTCTCGTGGGTGGCGGCATCATGCTTGCTTCGAACACCGGGCCCACCGGCGCCGAAGCCGACACGAAGCTGCCGAGCCCGACGCGTTCGACCGAGCAAACCGTCACGACCACGCCCCCCACGACGACTAAGGAAAAGAAGGCCGCGGCGGAGACGCCGCGCCGGACGGCCGAGCCTCGCCGCACCCAGGTCGAGGAACCCCTGCCAGAGGAACCGGCCAACACCGAGCAGACCGAGCCACCCGAGTCGACGACCACCACGCCGCCGGACACCACCACCACGACGCCGACGGACACGACGACCCCCACCAGCCCCGAGAGTCCAGAGAATCCCGAGGATCCGCCGGCCGAGGAGCCCGCGGACCCCGGCCAGGCGGAAAGACCCCAGTCATGATCGGCGGCGACTTATTGGAGAACGACGGTCTGCGCGCGGACCGGGCGTGGCGGGCGGGTGAGATCGCCGCCGCGATAGAGGCGGCCGACCACGCGCTGGCACGGGGCGAGGACCCGCAGTGCCTGGCCGCCGGGGTGGCCGCGGCC
>NZ_JBOHGA010000300.1:0-6267 GCF_050699915.1 Actinophytocola sp. | reverse complement strand
GCTGCGCGCGGACGGGGTGCGCGCGCTGCCGGACGTGGTGCGCCGGGTCGAGGCGGGCGAGCCGCGGGCGGTGGCGCTGGCCGGCGACGCGGGCCGGCTGCTGGGCACGGTGCTGGCCACGGTCGTGACGATCCTCAACCCGCATCGCGTCCGGGTCGGCGGGGAGATCGGGTCGCTCGAGCCGTTCCGGGCGGGGCTGCTGGAGACGCTCGGGCAGCAGGCGCACGAGGTCGCGGCGCGCGGGCTGGACGTCGGGCCGGCCGTGCTCGGCGAGGACGCCTCGCTCGTCGGCATGGCGGGCCTGGCCGCGGACGCCGTGCTCTCCCCCGCCGCGATCGACGAGGCGGCGGCGAAGCTCGCCAGGACGTGACCCGGCGAGTGCGGTGGGTGGTCGTCGAGCCGTCGCCAGAAGTTTCTGTGGCTTTTTCGTGACCGGATGTCGTTTCCGGCGAGGGTGGTTCGACGTGTCTATGACAGCACCCAGTAGGGAAGGAAAGTCCGATGGCCACCACGCTGACCCTGGTCGAGAACCGGACCGAGCCGACCCTGCCGACGTGCACCCTCGCCAGCACACTCGCCAGCACACTCGCCACCGCACTGGCCGCTGAGGACCAGGCCGAGGACACCGGCTGGCTGGACCCGCTGGACCGGCTGACCTGCCGCGTGCACCGCCGCTGGATCCACGAGTGCAGCCACAGCGACCTGCACGTCATCCCGGTCACCGGGCACCGCTGGTGCCGCCCGTGCCGGCGAGCGCTGGAGATCGCGGTGGACGAGGTGACCGGCTCGGTCGCGCTGCACTGCCCCCGGTGCCACCGAGGCGCCACCACCCGCGCCGACCACCAACTCGTCGCCGCCTGCGAGGCAAGCCTGACCGCCTCCCGCGCCTCCCGATCAACCCACGCCACCGAGCTGCCAGCGTTGGCGGCGTAACCGAACTCCGGACGGCCCGGCCCAACGACGCGACGGGTCGTCCGGCACAGACCTAGCGACAACTGAATCCCCGGACCGCCCGGCCCAACGACGCGACGGGTCGTCCGGCACAGACCTAACGACAACTGAATCCCCGGACCGCCCGGCCCAACGACGCGACGGGTCGTCCGGCACAGACCTAACGACAACTGAATCCCCGGACGGCCCGGCCAGGGGGCGGGTCGTCCGGCTCCAACAGCGACGTTCGGGCGGTCCGGTCCGCCTCCCGGGACCGCCCGAACGTCGTTCCCCTCGGCCCGTACCTCAGCGCACCACCCTCAGCGCAAGACCCGGTAGCGGAGGTGCGTCGCCCGCGGGGTGCCGACCACCCGCAGCGGCTCCAGCTCGATCGTCTCGTCGCCGAGGTGTTCGAGCAGCCGCACGCCGCCGCCCAGGAGGATCGGGATCAGGTGGATCTGCAGCTCGTCGAGCAGCCCGGCCGCGAGCGCCTGCTGGGTGGTGGTCGCCCCGTGCATGCCGACCACCTTGTCCCCGGCGGCCGCCTTGGCCTGCTCGATCGCGCTGGGCACGTCATCGACGAACGTGAACACCGACGCGGCGTGCGCCGGCGGCGGGCGGTGGGTGACCACGAAGCACGGCACGTCGCCGGCCGGGCCGCCGTCGCCCCAGCCGCCTTCGCCCTCGCAGAAGTCGAACGAGCGGCGGCCCATCACGACCGCTCCGACGCCGGCCAGCATCTCGCCGATCACCTCGGCGTCGGGCTCGGTCTGGTACGGACTGAACAACCAGTGGTGCAGCGGCTCGCCGCCCTCGCCGAGCGGGTGCTCGCGGCTGTCGTTCGGCCCCGTCACGTACCCGTCGAGCGACATCGACATGCCGCAGACCACCTTCGTCATCGACTCCTCCTCGAGAGCTCACCGGCAGGCGAGGACATCATCGCCGAGGAACTCGACCGGCCGCCGATGAGTTTCCCGCGTCGGTCTGGTCTTAACTGTGGTAGGCCGAACCGAGAGGAGCCCGCCGTGACCGTCGCCGACAAGCCGGTGGAGCCGGACTTCCCGAGCCAGGCCGACCCGTACCGACGCGAGCTGCTGGCGCACTGCTACCGGATGCTCGGCTCGGTGCACGACGCCGAGGACCTGGTGCAGGAGACGTACCTGCGGGCCTGGCGCGCGTTCGACCGGTTCGAGGGCCGCTCGACGCTGCGCACGTGGCTGTACCGGATCGCCACGAGCGCGTGCCTGACCGCGCTGGAGAGCCGGGGCCGCCGGCCGCTGCCCGCCGGGTTGGGCGGCCCGAGCGAGGGCGCCGGGCAGTCGCTCGAGGAGCGGCCGGAGGTGCCGTGGTTGGAGCCGATGCCGTCCGGCACCGACTCGACCACCGACCCGGCCGCCGACCCGGCCGCCGTCGTCACCTCGAGGGAGAGCATGCGGCTCGCGTTCGTCGCGGCGCTGCAGCATCTGCCGCCGCGCCAGCGCGCGGTGCTGATCCTGCGGGACGTGCTGGCGTGGCGGGCCGCCGAGGTGGCCGAGCTGCTGGACACCACGACCGCGGCGGTGAACAGCGCGCTGCAGCGGGCGCGGGCACAGCTGGACGAGGTCGCGCCGACGCCGGAGTCGGTGACCGAGCCCGACGAGGAGCGGACGAAGGAGCTCCTGGCGCGCTACGTGGCGGCGTTCGAGCGCAAGGACATCGACGCGATCGTGTCGCTGCTCGCGCAGGACGCGGTGTGGGAGATGCCGCCGTTCGCCACCTGGTTCCAGGGCCCGGAGCGGGTCGCGCGCCACCTCGCCGGCCAGTGCCCGGGCGGGCCCGGCGACTTCCGGGTCGAGCCGACCTCGGCGAACGGCACGCCCGCGCTGGGGATGTACCTGCGCGGCGAGGACGGCGTGTTCCGGCCGTTCTGCCTGCAGGTGCTCACGGTCACCGGGTCGGCCTTCTCACACGTGGTGTCCTTCTTCGACCTCCGCCTGTTCGACACGTTCGGCCTGCCGAGCACCCGATGACCGCCGACCACGCGCCGGCCCCGCTGCTCGGTGGGGTCGGCCTGCTGGAACGCGCGATCAACTACCTGCTGGGCGTACTGCACGAGGTGCCACGCGTGGAGCTGACCGCGCCGACGCCGTGCGGCGACTGGAACCTGCGCCAGCTGCTCGCCCACCTCGACGAGTCCCTGGTGGCCCTGCAGGAGGCCACATCCGGGCACGTCTCCCTCGCCACCGCCGCCGAGCCCTCGGCCGACCCGGTGGCCGTGCTGCGCGACCGGGCGAGCTGCCTGCTGTCCGCGTGGACGCACACGACGAGGACCGCGGTGCGGGTCGGCGACGCCGACCTGACCACCGGGATCGTGGCCACGGTCGGCGCGCTGGAGGTGGCCGTGCACGGCTGGGACGTGGCGTGCGCGGTCGGCCGCGGTCGGCCCATCCCGCCCGCGCTGGCGGCGGAGATGCTTGCGCTGTCACGGTTTCTGGTGAGCGAGGCGGACCGGCCGGCCCGCTTCGCCGCGCCGGTCGAGCTGCCCGCGCGGGCGAAGCCGAGTGATCAACTTCTCGCCTTTCTCGGCCGCCGCCCCTAGGTTCTTGGCATGGTCTATGACGTTGCCGCCGTACGTGCCGAGTTTCCCGCGCTCTCCGAAGGCGCCGCCCACTTCGACGGGCCGGGCGGATCGCAGACTCCGGCCGTGGTCGCCGACGCGGTCGCCGGTGCGCTGCGCGCCGCGGTCGCCAACCGAGGCACGGTGACCAAGGCCGAGCAGCGGGCGGAGGAGATCGTCGCGGCGGCGCGGACGGCGGCGGCCGACCTCGTGGGCGGCACGGCGGGCGGCATCGTCTTCGGCCGGAGCATGACCCAGCTGACCTACGACTTCTCCCGCACGCTCGCCAAGAACTGGGGCCCGGGCGACGAGATCGTGGTGACCCGCCTCGACCACGACGCGAACGTCCGCCCGTGGGTGCAGGCGGCCGCGGCGTCCGGGGCGAGCCTGCGCTGGGCGAACTTCGACCCGGCCACCGGCATGCTGACCCCGGCCGACGTCGAGGCGGTGCTCTCGCCGCGCACCCGGCTGATCGCGGTCACCGCCGCGTCGAACCTGCTCGGCTCCCGCCCGGACGTGCCGGCGATCGCGGCCGCCGCCCGCCGGCTCGGCGCGTTGACCTATGTGGACGGTGTGCACCTGACGCCGCACGACCTGGTCGACTTCACCGCGCTGGGAGCGGACTTCTTCGCCTGCTCGCCGTACAAGTTCCTCGGCCCGCACCTGGGACTGCTGCACGCCTCGGCCGACGTGCTGGAGGCGCTGCGGCCGGACAAGCTGCGCCCCATGCCGGACACCGTGCCGGAACGGTTCGAGCTCGGCACGCTGCCCTACGAGCTGCTGGCCGGCACCACCGCGGCGATCGACTTCCTGGCGAACCTGGTGCCGGGCACCGGCAACCGCCGCCGGCGCCTCGTCGAGTCGATGACCACGCTGGCCAAGCACGAGGCGGTGCTGCTGGACCGGCTGGAGGCCGGGCTGGCGTCGATCCCGGCGGTGACCGGCTACGGAGACCCGGACCGCCGCCGCACGCCGACGGCGCTGTTCAACGTCGCGGGCCGGACGCCGGCGCAGATGTACCGGGGTCTTGCAGAGCGCGGCGTCAACGCGCCTGCCGGCACGTTCTACGCCTGGGAATGCGCCGAGCGCCTGGGGTTGGGCACGACCGGCGCCGTCCGCGCCGGCATCGCCCCCTACACCGATGAGTCCGATGTGGACCGACTGCTGGCCGGGGTGGCCGAGCTGGGGGGCTGACCGGCGGCGTCAGCCCTGTTCGCCGAGGGCGTCGGCCAGCGAGGCGTGCACGGAGAGGACCTGGTCCAGCGCGGTGACGTGGATGGCGCGGGGCACCACGCTGCCGGTCGCGACCAGGGCCAGTGGGATGCCGCGCTCGCGGCACGAGTCGTTCAGCTCGACGAGCAGAGCGAGTCCTGCCGAGCCGATGAACGTCACTCCGGACAGGTCGACGACCAGGGGCGACTGGGCGGTGGTCAGCTCGGCGACCGAGTCGAGGCGGTCACGCAGGACGGGCACCGTGGCGAGGTCCAGCTCGCCGCGGACGGCGACGACCACGGCGCTGCCCCGGGCGTCGACGTCCACCGTCAGCAGATCCGAAGAACCCACATCGCCTCCAGCCGTCTCGCGAGGCGATCAGCCTACAAACCTCGGCCCACACACGTGACGGCGCCGGTGGCAGAGCCACCGGCGCCGTCGGAAACCGTCTCATCGGTCCTGGTGAGACCGCTCCCGAGCCTCGTGCATGTCGGCCTCCGCGCGGGCCCGCTCGGCGGCCGCCTCCTTCTCGGCGACCTCCTGCTGGGCCTCGCCCTTGTCCCGCTGCGCCCGGCCTTCGCGCACCTTCGAGTCGTCGCCGGAGATCGCGCCTGCGGCCTCCTTGAGCCGGCCCTTCACGTCCTCGACGGCGCCCTTGACGCCCTCGGCCGGGCCGCTGCGCTCGGACATCTCAAACTCCTTCGCCTCGAATTCCTTGCCGGCCACGACGTACCCGGCGAAGGTCCACCGAAACGCGGGCTATGCGGGCCGCCGGCCGATCCGGCCCAGCAGCGCCGCGAGCTCGCCCGTCGCCACGTCCCGGTAGGCGGCGGAGATCAGCAGCCCCTCCAGTGCGCGCAGCCAGCGGTCGAGGTCGGCCTCCGCCATCAGCCCGGTGTCGGCCCGCACGGTCACTCCGGTGCCGTCGACGAGCACGGCGAACGCGTTGCGGTCCGGCGTACGCGACCAGGTCAGCGAGGACCGCTCGGCGGAGGCGCGCAGCGCCGACTCCTCGGGCAGTGCGGGCACGTCGCGGCGGAACAACCGGGAGTCGTCGAAGCACGCGAACGGCGCCGTGGACACCGAGTCCGCGAGCAGGTCCGGGTCGTAGCGGGCGAACCGGTGCGAGCGCATCGTCTCCCGCCGGGCCAGCTGGACCAGGTCGCCGAACGTCGGCGCCGCGAGGTCCAGCACCAGCACGCCGTCCTGGGCGATCGCGGCCACGACGTCGCGGCGGTCCGGGTAGAACCGGTTGCTCACCACCGTGCGCAGCCCCGCCACCCGGGCGCCGGTGAGCGCGCCGAGCAGCCCGGCGGTGGCGGCGAGGTACACCGTCGCCGCACTCACCCCGTGCCGGCCGGCGATCACGTGCACCGCGGTGTCCATCGCGACCGACCGCAGGCTCGCCGTGCGCCGCTCGCCCCGCACGCCGGCCGCCACGGGCTCGAGCCGGTTCAGCTCCTCGGTCCAGAACCGGATCGCGTTGCCCGTGAGCCGGGCGCCGTGCGCGGAGCGCTGCAGCCGCGCGT
>NZ_JBOHGA010000299.1:0-6360 GCF_050699915.1 Actinophytocola sp. | reverse complement strand
AAAGAGAACCGCCCCGGTGGCCCGGCCACCGGGGCGGTTCTGGTCAGGTCACTTGCGGATGCCGAGGAACAGGCCGGGAGCGTTGAGCCGGCCGTTGGCGAGCTTCATGCCGGGCACGAACTCCGCCGAGCAGTCCGCCGCCTCGAAGGCCGCCTCGTACTCCTCCTGGGTGAACAGGCTGGTGACGAGCTCGTCGGTCCACTCGCGGATGCCGTGCGGCTCCGCGACGACGAACCGGATCTGCATCCGGGTGGTCAGGCCCTCGCGCACCGAGCGGGTGATCCGGGTGATCACCCTGTTCTCCTCGCGGACCAGGTGGCCGCCGACGTAGCCGTCGAGGAAGTTGTCCGGGAACCACCACGGCTCGATCGCCAACACCCCGCCGGGCTCGACGTGCGCGGCCATCCGCGCCACGGCCCGGTCCAGGTCCTCGGAGGACAGCATGCATGCCACGGCGTTGCCGATGCAGACGACGGCGTCGAAGGTGCGGCCGAGGTCGAAGGCGGCCATGTCTCCCGGGTGGACGGTCACGTCCGGCAGGCGCCGGGCGGCGACCGCGCGCATCGGCTCCTCGAGCTCGAGGCCCTCGACGTGGTCGAAGTGCGTGGCGAACCGCTCGAGGTGTGCCCCGGTGCCACACGCGACGTCCAGCAGCGACGCCGCGCCCGGGTGCCGGTCGCGGATCTGGCGGACCAGGTCGTCCGCCTCGTCCTCGAAGCTCTTGCCCCGGCTGCGGAAGACGAGGTCGTAGAGCTCGGCGTGGTCGGTTCGGTACACCATGGGTGACTCCCTCAGTGTGCGGTGTTGTTGTCGAGGTTGTTGTCCACGGCCTTGGCCAGGGCGTTGCTGACGAACTCGACGTCGCCGTCGGACAGCGCCTGGTGCATCGGCAGGCACAGGGTGGTGGCGGCCGCCCGCTCGGCGCGGGGCAGCCGGACGGTCGACCCGTAGGCCTTCACCTTGTGCAGCAACGGGTACCGGAAGGTCGTGTAGATGCCGCGGTCGAACATCTCCCGGGCCACCTGGTCGCGGATCTCGGCCGGCATCTGCACCGCGTAGATGTAGTGCGACCCCACGTGGCCGGCCGGCAGCTCGGGCGGCAGCAGCAGCTCCGGAACGTCGGCGAGGCCGGCGGCGTACGCGGCGCCGATGTCGGCGCGGCGGGCGAGGAACTCGTCGAGGCGGCCCAGCTGGACGACGCCGATCGCCGCCTGCACGTCGTTCATGATCGACCGGCGGGAGAAGGACGAGATCTCGAACTCCCACCAGCGGGTGTGCGACCGGAACGCCTCGGCGTAGCCGCTGGTCTGCTCGAGTCCGAAGTAGGCCAGCTTCTCCGCCCGCGCGGCCACCTGGGGGTCGCGGGCGTGCAGGATGCCCCCGTCGATGGACACCGCGATCTTGCCCCAGTCGAAGCTCCACACCCCGATGTCGCCGAACGTGCCGCACGCCTTTCCGTCCACACTGGACGCCTGGGCGTTCGCGGCGTCCTCGACCAGCCAGATGCCCCGCTCGCGGCACAGCTCCGCGATCTCGGCGATCCACCCGGGGCGGCCGCCGTAGTGCAGCAGCAGCACGCCCGCGGTCGCCGGGGTCAGCACCGCCTCGATGTCCGCGACCGTCGGGTTCAGCGTGCGCTCGTCCACGTCGCAGAACACCGGCCGGGCACCCCGCGCGGCGACCGCGTTCGCGGCGCCCACGAAGCTCACCGACGGCAGCACGACCTCCTGGCCGGGCGCGAGCTCCAGCAGCTCCATCGCCAGGAACGTGGCCTCCGTACACGAGTTGGTGGAGATCACCTGGTCGGAGCTCGAGCCGAGCCGCGCGGCGAAGGCGTTCTCGAACTCGGCCACCTTCGCGCCGCGCCCGACCCAGGACGTCTCGAAGACCTCCCGCACCGCGGACAGCTCGTCCTCGCCGAGTGACGGCTGGAAGACATTGATCACGTGTGACTCCCCACTCGAGCCGAATCGCGCGGGCGAGATCCCGCCTCCTGACCATCGCACCGGCGGGCCGGTCGCGGCATCTCCGGCAGTGCGAGAACGCCGCGAGACACCGGCGGGGCCACCGCGCGTCGCGACGGCCCCGTCGGTGCGGCGATGTGCTCAGCCCACCCGGTCACCGGGGCGGACCGGAGCGGAGCCCACCGACACCAGGGGCTCCTGCCGCGGGACGTCGAGCTCCCTGGTGGACTTGGCGAGCTTGTTGCGCAGCCGCATGGCCGGCAGCTCGACGGCGTAGTAGCTGATCGAGGCGACGATGACCGTGCCGATCAGCACCGCGGCCAACAGCTCCCAGAACCCGGCCCGGCCGATCAGCATCGGCATCGGTTGCGGGTCCTCCCCGAAGATGCTGCCGGACTGCAGCCACAGGTACTGCAGCACGAAGTGCCACAGGTACACGCCGTAGGAGATCCGGCCGAAGTACCGCATCGGCGCGTTGGCCAGCACCGCGTCGAGGAACCGCGACCGCACGTCGGGCACGATCACCGGGACGATGATCAGGAACGCGAACGGCAGGAACACCAGCTGTTCGACGAGCGCCTCCGGCACGTCCCCGTAGTCGGACATGCCCGGCTTGCCGAGCGGGCGCACGCAGTTCACCAGGTACAGCGCCAGCGCGCCGGCCCAGAACCACAGCGGGTGGCGGCGGGCGGCCCGGAACAGGGCGGGCTCGCGGCCGGTGACCTCGTAGTGCGCCATCATGATCGCCAGCACCATGCCGATGGCCAGGAACGCGGTGAAGCCGAACACCCAGAAGTACTCGTCCGGGAACGGGCCCATCTCCGGGCGGTGGGTGTAGATCGTCCACACCATGGCGACGACCACGAGCAGCAGCAGCGGCACCGCGAGCCGGCGCGCCCGCTGCCCCGGGTCGGTGGCGCCCTTGGCGAACGACTTGCCGAGCCACGCCAGCAGCGGCAGCGCGATGTAGAACGCGATCTCCGCGGGCACCGTCCAAGTCGGCTCCATGCCGGCGATGGTCTGCCCGTAGGTCCAGTAGACGTGCACGGTCAGCAGCGGCCGCAGGACGTACCAGATCCCGTCGATCGCGTTGAAGTTGAGCAGCAGCACCGAGGTGAGCGCGACCAGCCAGTAGGCCGGCAGGATGCGTAACGCCCGGCGCAGCAGGTAGGGCCGCATCGCCGGCTGCGCGGTGCCACCGATCGTGGCCTTCGCGAACGGCTTGTACAGCAGCAGTCCGGACATCACGAAGAACGGCGGGAGCAACACGTGCAGGCCCTGTGCGAGCGTCGCCCAGATGCCCTGGCCGGGCACGTCGTAGAAGCCGATGATGCCGGCCGCGAACGCGACGTGCACGACGATCACGCCGAGCGCGAGGTAGCCGCGCAGACCGTCCAGCCGCGGCGCTCGCTTCGCGTCGCGTGCCTGTCCTCTTGGCACAATGGGTATCTCGGGTGCCGTCATGCCTGCTCCTCAAACGCTGCGATTCCGGACACCGGCGATGCCGGCGGGTACAGGCGTGATCCTCACTCCGCCGGGCGTGAGGCCGCATCTCTCGCCGTGCGCAGCACCCTGTCCCGCGCCGTTCGCGCACCGCGGAACAATTCCCCGATTTGATTTCTTCACGAATGCGAGCCGCCCGGGAATCCTTCTTCTCCGAGTGCTCCGGCGCGTATTCTCGTGGTAATTCAGAAATTCCGCGAGCCGCGAGGTGGTCAGTGACGGTCAACCGTGAACCCCTGTCGGAGTACGCCTCGTACCTGGCTCTGCCGGAGGTCCTCGAGGCACAGCGGCCGCGGTCACAGGCACACGACGAGCACCTGTTCATCGTCGCCCACCAGGTGCACGAGCTGTGGTTCAAGCAGCTGCTGCTGGAGCTGGAGCGGTTGCAGGAGCAGCTCGAGCAGGGCGAGACGATGCCCTCGCTGCACACCCTGCGCCGCTCGATGCGGATCCTGACCGTGGTGGTGTCGCCGATCGACGTGCTCGGCACGATGACACCGCGCCAGTTCGACGGTTTTCGCGAGAAGCTGGGCACCGGCAGCGGCTTCCAGTCCGCGCAGTTCCGCGAGCTGGAGGCGGTGCTTGGCCGGCGCGACGCGCGGCTCTACGAACACTACGAGCCCGGCGGGACCGAGCACACGCGGATCGAGGCGGCGGTGAACCGCCCGTCGCTGTTCGACTCGTTCCTCGCCCACCTGGCCAAGCACGGCCACCCGGTGCCGAACGAGATCCTGTACCGGGACGTGACGATCGCGGCCGAGCCCTCGCCCGCGCTGCAGGCCGTGCTGGCCGTGGCGTACCGGGACGACGAAGGCGTGGCGCAGCTGTGCGACCGCCTGGTCGAGGTGGACCAGGCCGTGCAGGAGTGGCGCTACCGGCACGTCGCGATGGTCGAGCGGATCATCGGCGGCAAGCAGGGCACCGGCGGCTCGTCCGGCGCCACCTACCTGCGCAACACGCTGTTCCACCCGACTTTTCCCGACCTGTGGGCGGTCCGCTCGCAGCTGTAGGCGAACACGCGGCCGCCCGTGACCCGTTTCCGGGTCACGGGCGTTCGTGTGCTCAGGGGCGGAAGCAGGCCGGGTTCATCAGCGCGGGCCCGTCGACCCGCACCGGGAAGTCGATCAGGTCCAGGACGTCGCGCTGCACGTCGATGCCGGGAGCCACCTCGACGAGGGTTGGGCCCTCCCGGGTCGCGTCGAAGACCGCGCGTTCGGTCACCAGCCGGGCGGTCTGCCCTCGGCACACGCCGTCGCGCACCCGGTAGGTCACGGCGTCCACTTCGGACACGAACTTGTTGACCCGGCCCTCGCGGAGGATCGTGAGCGCGCCGTCGGTGCACTCGACCTCGAGCCCGCCGGTGGTGAAGGTCCCCGCGAACACCAGCCGCTCGGCGTTGACGGCGATGTCGGTGAAGCCGCCCGCGCCCGGGTTGCTCGAGCCGAACCGGGTGACGTTGACGTTGCCCGCCGCGTCGAACTGTCCGAACGCGAGCGCGGCGAACTTGCAGCCGCCGCCGTCGATGAAGTCGAAGTGGGACAACCCGTCCAGCAGCCCCTCGGGCGCGTAGTTGGGGGAGAACTGCCAACCCGGCATCACCGCGCCGCCGAAGGGCCCGTGCTCGGTGGTGAACTCGTGGCCGCCGAGCCAGTCCCCGTCCAGCAGGCCGTCCTCGGCCATCACCAGCACGGCGTCCGACGACGCGCCGAACCCGAAGATCGACATCTCGCCGGGACGGACCTCGGCGGCCACCCGGCGGGCGATCACCTTCTTCGGGCCGGCGGGCAGCCGCGGCAGGCGGTCCAGCATGTCCGGCATGACCCGCAGGTAGCCGGGGTCGTGGTGCACGTCGGTGCCGGCCGGCTCGCCCGGCGCGACCACGACGTGGTCCACCAGCGCGCCCGGCACCCGCACCTCGTGCGCCACCCGGCTGCCCCGCGGCACGATCCGGCCCACCTGAGCGATCACCTTGCCGCCGCTGGCCCGCACCGCGAGCGCCATCGCCAGCGCGCACGTCGTCAGCGGCTGGTCCTCGAAGGACAGGTTGCCGTACTCGTCGGCGCTGCTGGCCCGGATGATGCCGACGTCCAGCGGCCAGGTCGGGTAGAACAGGTACTCCTCCCCCGCGAGCTCCACCACCTGGACCAGGTCGTCGGTGGCCAGGCTGGTGAACTTCCCGCCGCCGTGCCGGGGGTCGGCGAACGTGCCGAGGCCGACCTTGGTGAGGTAGCCGGGCCCGCGCCGGGCGACCTCGCGCAGCCAGTGCATGGTCGCGCCGATCGGCCAGGTGTAGGCCTCCACGAGGTCGTTCTGCACCAGCTCCGTCATCGCCGGCCGCGCGCCGGTCTCGGGGTGGCGCGGGTTGATGTAGGTGCCGGAGACGATCCGGCGCAGCAGCCCCTTGCGCGCGATGTGCTCCATGCCCGGGATGCCCATCGCGTCCCCGGTGGCCACCGGGAAGTAGAACGTCAGTCCCTGCGGCGTGCCGGTGGCGTCGAACCGCTCGCCGATCGCCCGCAGGACCACGTCCGGCGTCGACCAGGCGAGCACCCCGGTACTGGCGACGGCCTGGCCGTCGGCGATGACCGCGGCCGCCGTGGCCGCGTCGCAGATCTTGCCCACTTTCACTCCTCGCTTCAGGCGGCGCGCCGCCGCCGCGCGAACCGGTCCAGGCTCGCCCGCGCCTCGGGGGCCTGACAGTCCACTCCGAACAGTCGGAGCGTGTCGTCGTCGGCTGGCAGCCCGAGCGACGTCGCGGCGAACGCGCGTTTGGTCGAGGCGACGGCGTGCGCCGGCAGCTCCGCCAGCCGGGTCGCGAGCTCCGTCGCCCTCGCCGGCGCCGTGCCCGGCGCGACGACCTCGTCCAGCACACCCAGCCGGTGCAGGTCTGCGG
>NZ_JBOHGA010000298.1:0-6425 GCF_050699915.1 Actinophytocola sp. | reverse complement strand
GCTGTGGGCCGAGGTCCTCGCCGGCACCGCGGCCCCGCCCGACACCGTGCTCGCGGTGACCGACGACCTCGCCGCCGCGCAGCTGCCCTGGGAGGCCTCCCGGCTCGCCGGTCAGGCCGCCATCCACACCGCCGACCCGGCCGCCGCCCGCCGCCTGCTCGAACGCGCTCGCGAACTGTCCGAACCGGAGTCCGCGGCTACCGAGCCGCAGCCGGCCACCAACCGGGCCAGCGGCCTGTCCGAGCGCGAGCTGGCCGTCGCCAAGCTCGTGGTCGCCGGGAGCACGCACAAGGAGATCGGCGCGCAGCTCTACATCGCGCCCAAGACCGTCGAGCACCACGTCGCCCGCATCCGCGCCAAGCTCGGCGCGGGGTCGCGTGCGGAGCTGCTCGCGATGCTCCGGGAGATCGTCTCTGACCCTGGGTGACCGGGCGAGCGCCAGGTGCTCCGTTCGGTCGCTGTGCAGGCGATTCGTGGATGTTTCTGTGTCCTCGCCGACACGTCCGAGGGCTAGCCTCCGATCTATCCCCTAGCGGCCCCCCTGCGTCACGGGGGTCTCCCCGATGCCCGGACGCGGCCCGCCACCGCACTCTGGCGTCACGCCCGACGAAGACCCGGGCCGCAGCCCGATCCAGGAGGAACCGATGCCCATCAACGTCAGCGAACTCATCCAGGAGTTCATCCGCAACCTGATGACGGACAGGAACTTCGCGGCCCAGTACGCGAAGGACCCCAACGGGATGCTGGCCGCACAGGGCGTCACCGACCACGATCTGTCCGCAGTAGACATGCAGGCGGCCGTGCAGTCGGCATGCGCCGACCCGTCCGTGTCCCCGGAGACCAGATCCGCGGTGCAGAGCGGGTACGGCGGCGGTGGTGGGCCGTCCGGCGGGCAGAGCGCCACCGGTGGCTTCGAGAACGTCGTGCAGCACCTCAACTACGTCACCCAGGTGACCTACGAGGGCGACGAGATCATCACCAACGTCATCGACCAGAGCGTGGACGTCGACGTCACGGGCAACGTCTTCGGCGACGTCGAGGTCAACGCGGCGACCGGCGACGGCAGCCAGGTCATCGACGGCGACAACCTCGGCCAGGCCAACACCGGCGACGGCGCGGTGCTGGCGGGCGGCGACGCCACGGGCGTCAACACCGGCATCAACACCGGCGTCAACGCCGGGGGGAACGTCGAGAACGCGGTCGTCGGCGACGACAACCAGACCGCCCAGGTCAGCGGGGACGCCGAGGACACCGTGTTCAACTTCGGCGACGGCGACGTGTCCAACGTCAACGACAACACCCTGGGGGACGGCTCGGCCATCGCGACCGGCGAGGGCGACGCCAGCGGCACGGACATCGACGTCGAGGACAACGACACCGAGACAAACGTGGTCACGGCCGTCCAGGACAACGACACGACCATCGTCGAGGACAACGACATCACGGTGAACGAGGACAACGACATCGCGGTCGTGGAGGACAACGACACCGCGGTGAGCGGTGACGACACCCTCGCCGCCCAGTAGCCCTCACACCACGGAGCGGGCAGGACCGGGCCCCGGTGTCATGTCCGGCGGATTCGGGATCCACCGGACACGACACAGGCCGGACCGCCCGCTGCGGCGTGTTCTGACCGACCGACAGTCCACACAGGAGCGATCATGACCAAGTCGGCCACCGCACCGGCCCCCCGCGCGACGGACCTGGTGGACCTCGGCCTGCGCGCGTGCGAGGTGTTCGACCGGCCGGACCTCGGGGCCCGGCTCGCCGAAGCCAAGCGCCGGCTCGCCGACCCGGTGATCAACGTGGTCATCGCGGGCGAGTTCAAGCAGGGCAAGAGCTCGCTGGTCAACGCCCTCGTCGGCGCGCCGATCTGCCCCGTCGACGACGACGCCGCCACCGCGGTGCCGACGTTCGTCCGGCACGGCGAGACGGCGAGCGCCGAGCTGTGGCGCGAGGGCGAGAACGCCCCGCGTGAGCCGGTCGAGCTGAACGACCTGCGCCAGCACATCGTGGAGAGCACCGAACCCGGTACCACCGGCCCGGCCCGGGTGACCGGCGTGGAGATCCGGCTCCCGCGCACGATCCTCGCCACCGGCCTGGTCCTCGTCGACACCCCGGGCATCGGCGGGCTCGGTTCCGCGCACTCCGCCGCGAGCCTCGCCGCGATCTCGCTCGCCGACGCGGTCCTGTTCGTGACCAGCGCCGCGCAGGAGCTGACCCGCAGCGAGATGGAGTTCCTCCACCGCGCCCGGTCGATGTGCCCGACCGTGGCCTGCGTGCTCACCAAGACCGACTTCTACCCGGCGTGGCGGCGAATCCGCGACCTCGACGGCGGGCACCTGGGCACCGCCGGCGTCGACATCCCGCTGATCCCGGTCTCCTCGGCGCTGCGGGCCCGCGCGGTGAAGAACGGCGACACCGGGCTCAACACGGAGTCCGGCTTCCCCGCGCTGATCCAGCTCGTCCGCGACGAGGTCGGCGGCACCGCGGAGAAGCGGCTCGCGCGGGAGGCGGCCGCCGAGGTCGTCGCCCTGTGCGACCACCTCGAGACGTCCTTCGCCGCCGAGCGGGCCGCGCTCGCCGACCCCGTCGCCGCGCAACGGGTGGTCGACGAGCTGACCTCCGTGAAGTCGCGGGTGGAGGCGCTGAAGTCGGCCGCGGCCAAGTGGAACCAGACGCTGTCCGACGGCATCGGCGACCTCACCTCCGACATCGACTTCGACCTGCGCGCGCGGATCAAGGAGGTCACCAAGGAGGCCGACGCGGCCATCGAGGCCGGCGACCCGGCCGACACCTGGGCCGAGCTCGGTCCGTGGCTGCAGGCGCGGACGGCCGCCGAGCTGTTGACGAACTACCAGCTGCTGCGCGACCGCGCGACCGACCTGAGCGAGCACGTCGGCGAGCACTTCCGCGAGGCCTCCGGCGGGCTGTACCGCCACGTCGACGTGCACGACCCGACGCCGCTCGCGGACACCGGCGGGATCGGCGAGGACCTCGACCTGAAGAAGATGCGCGCGGGCAAGCAGGCCATGGTGGCGCTGAAGAGCGCCTACGGCGGCGCGATGATGTTCACCCTGCTGGGCAGCATGGTGGGGATCATGCTCGGCCCGATCGGCATCGGCATCGGGCTGGTGCTCGGCCACCGCGGGCTCAAGGAGGAGAAGAAGCGGCAGATCCAGAAGCGGCGCACCGAGGCCCGCAACGAGGCGCGCCGCTACTGCGACAAGGTCACCTTCGTCGCGGGCAAGGACTCCCGGGACACGCTGCGCAAGGTCCAGCGCGAGCTGCGCGACCACTACACCACGCTGGCCGAGGAGCTGAAGGAGTCCAACGCCAAGGCGCTGTCCGCCGCGGGTGACGCCGCGAAGAAGACCGAGGCCGAGCGCGACAAGCGGCTCCGGGACGTCGACGCCGAGCTCGAGCGGCTGCGCCACCTCCGCGAGCTCGCGGGGGCGGTGGCGAAATGACCCTCATGGACCGCACCCGGATGGTGCTCGCCCGCTCGCTCGACGTCTATCGCGGCACGCCGTACGCGGAGCGGCTGGCGGGGCTGCACGAGCGGCTCGACCAGCCGCTGCGGGTCGCGGTCGCGGGGCGGGTCAAGGCCGGCAAGTCCACGCTGCTCAACGCGCTCGTCGGGGAGCGGCTGGCGCCGACCGACGCGGGCGAGTGCACCCGGATCGTCACCTGGTACGAGGACGGCCACACCTACCAGGTGCGTGCGCACCTGGACAACGCCGCGCCGCGGCAGCTGCGGTTCGCCCGCGAGAACGGGCAGCTCGACATCGACCTGGGCGAGCTCAAGGCCGAGGACGTCAAGGAGCTCGTCGTGACCTGGCCGGCGCAGGCGCTGCGCGCGGTGACGCTCGTGGACACCCCGGGCATCGGCTCGCTGACCGAGGCGGCCTCGCGGCGCACCTGGGACCTGCTGGTGCCCGAGGAGGAGGAGACCCCGGCCGACGCGGTCGTCTACCTGATGCGCCACCTGCACGCGGGCGACGTCGAGTTCCTGCGCGCGTTCCACGACTCGGAGGTGTCGCGGCCCAGCCCGGTGAACGCGATCGGCGTGCTGTCGCGGGCCGACGAGATCGCCGTCGGCCGGCTCGACTCGATGGCGTCGGCCCGGCGGGTCGCGTCCCGACTCGGCGCGGACCCGAACGTGCGGCGGCTCGTGCAGTCGGTGATCCCGATCGCGGGCCTGCTCGCCGAGACCGCGGTGACCCTCACCGAGGAGGAGGTCGGGCAGCTGCGCCTGGTCGCGGACCTGGAGGTGCCCGACGCGGAGGAGCTGCTGCTGTCGGCCGACCGGTTCGTGTCGAGTCGGCCGGAGCTGGGCCTCACCGAGCTCGAGCGGACCTCTCTGCTCGACCGGTTCGGCGTGTTCGGCGTGCGGCTGGCGACCACGATGCTGCGCCGCGGCGTCGCCGGCACCGCGACCGACCTGGCCCGCGAGCTCGCCGAGCGCAGCGGGCTGAACGACCTGCAGGACCTGTTGTCCTCACTGTTCTTCGAGCGGCGCGACGTACTGAAGTGCCGCTCGGCGCTGCTGGCGGTGGCCGAGGTGTTGCGGGCGCGGACGTTGCCCGGCTCGGACGCGGTGGCCGCGGAGGTCGAGTCGGTCGTGGCGTCGGCCCATCCGTTCAACGAGCTGCGGGTGCTGTCGGGAGTGCGCTCCGGGTGGGTGTCGGGCAAGGAGGAGGTCGTCGCCGAGCTGGAGCGGGTGATCGGCGGCGCCGGCGGCCTGGCCCACCAGCGGCTGCGGCTGCCGTCCGACGCGCCCGGCAAGGAGCTCACCGCGGCGGCCACGGACGCGCTGACGCGGTGGCAGCGCCGCGCGGAGAACCCGCTCACCACCTACGAGCTAGCGGTCGCCGCCAGGGTGGCCGTCCGCTCGTGCGAAGGCATGTTGGCAGACCTGTCCCGTCATTGATCATCACTGACTCTCGGAGCACGCAATGTACGCACTCGGCATCGACCTCGGCACGACGTTCACCGCGGCAGCGGTGTGGCGGGACGGGCGCGCGCAGATCGTGTCGCTGGGCGGTCGCGGCGCAGCGATCCCGTCGGTGGTGCTGCTCCGCGAGGACGAGACGTTCCTGACCGGCGAGGCCGCGAACAGACGCGGGCTGACCGAGCCGAACCGCGTGGCGCGCGAGTTCAAGCGGCGCCTCGGTGACACGACGCCGATCCTGCTCGGCGGGACTCCGCAGTCGGCCGAGTCGCTGATGTCGCAGCTGCTGCGTGCCGTCGTGTCCGAGGTGGTCACCCGGGAGGGTGGGCCGCCGTCGACGGTGTGCGTGTCGCACCCGGCGAACTGGGGCCCGTACAAGATCGACCTGCTGCGCCAGGCGGTACGGATGGCGGACCTGCCGTCGGTCACGTTCGCCACCGAGCCGGAGGCCGCGGCGGTGAACTACGCGCGGGAGCAGCGGCTCGGCGTCGGCGCCGTGGTCGCGGTGTACGACCTGGGCGGCGGCACGTTCGACGCGGCCGTCCTGCGGCGCACGGCCAACGGGTTCGCGATCCTCGGCGAGCCCGAGGGGATCGAGCGGCTCGGCGGGATCGACTTCGACGCGGCGGTGTTCAACCACGTCCGCAACGCGCTGGGGACCAAGCTCGACGACCTCGACGAGGACGACGCGGCGGCGATCGCGGCGGTGGCCCGGCTGCGCGAGGAGTGCGTGGCGGCGAAGGAGGCCCTGTCGGCGGACACGGACACCGCGATCCCGGTGCTGCTGCCGTCGGTGACGACCGAGGTCCGGCTGACCCGCGGTGAGCTGGAGGCGATGGTCCGGCCGGCGCTGCACGGGTCGATCGAGGCGCTGCAGCGGGCGGTGCGCTCGGCCAACCTCTCGCCGGACGAGCTGCACTCGGTCCTGCTGGTGGGCGGCTCGTCGCGGATGCCGATCGTGGGGCAGCTGGTGTCGGCGGAGCTGGGTCGCCCGGTGGCGGTGGACACGCACCCGAAGCACGCGGTGGCGCTGGGGGCGGCGTGGCTGGCCGGCGGGGGCATCGGCGGCGTCGGTGGCGGCATGGCCGGCGGGATGCCGGGTGCCGGTGGACCTGGCGGTCCCGGCGGGCCGGGTGCTGGTGGACCCGGCGGGCCTGGTGGCCGGCTGGGTGGGGCCGCGGCGGCCGCGGGGGCCGGTTTCGCGGCCGGGGTCGGCGCGGGCATGGCGGCCGGTGGCGAGGGCGGCGGAGCTGGACGCGCCGGCGCGAGTGCTGCCGGCGTCGGCCGCGGTGGAGGAGTCGGACATTCCGCGGCGGCCGGGGGCCAGGCCGGCACCAGTGCCGCCGGACGTGGCGGGAGCGCCGTGGGCGGAGCCGCCGGGGCGGGTGGACAGGCCGGCGCCGCTCATGGCGGGGGAGGCGCTCCCGGTTCCGCCGGCGGATCAGCCGGTGCGGGCGGCGGGCGATCCGCC
>NZ_JBOHGA010000297.1:0-6450 GCF_050699915.1 Actinophytocola sp. | reverse complement strand
GCGCGGCCCGGATCGACGAGCAGCGCGTTCGCCACGGCGAGCGCGCGCGGATCGGTGGGCATCGGCAGGCGCAGCGGGGCATCGGGAAGGTCGACGACGTGGTCAACGAGCACGTCGGCGAGTCGCCGGTATGCGGGCACCGACAGGTCCAGCGGGCACACCCGCGCGAGGTGCAGGATCAGCTCCCGGAGCAGCGGCGGAACCGCGACGACTCGGCACGGCGTGGTCAGGTCCCACAGCTCGGCGGGCAGGTAGAGCGCCCGCACGCCGGCCCGTCCGTGCACGACCACCTCCGGCACGTCGCCGACGGGAATCCAGGCCGCCCGGTCTCGCGGCACCGCCCAGGTACCCGATCCGGTGTGCACGCTCAGCACGCCGCGGCTCGCGTACAGCAGCTGGTGCCAGCCCGGCGCGGTCGGCAGGGTGAACGCGCCGGGCGGGTGGCCCACCGAGTAGGCCCGGATCAGATGTCGCATCTTCGACATTGTGTGCCCGATCGTCGAATGCGCACCAGCCCCTGCGTCGGTCAGGCTTGCCGCATGAACGGAGAACTCGCGCACTTCGCGCTCAACGCCGACGACGTCGAGGCGACCAAGAGGTTCTACGAGGAGGTGTTCGGCTGGCGGTTCGAGCCGTGGGGGCCGCCGGACTTCTTCCACATCGAGACCGACGCCGGCACCGGCCCGCGGGGTGCGCTGCAGCGACGCCGCGAGCTGGTGCCGGGCACCCGCACGGTCGGGTTCGAGTGCACGGTCACGGTGTCCGATGTGGACGCCGTGGCCAAGGCCGCCGTCGCCGCCGGAGGGCGGGTCGTGATGGCGCGGTCCACGATCAGCGGCGTCGGTGACCTGGTGTTCGTGGCGGACCCGTCGGGCAACGTGGTCGGCGCGATGCGCTACGACGGGTCCGCCGAGTGAGTCAGCTCCAGGCCTGGGCACCGAACGCGTTGTCGAGCGGTGGGTCGCTCAGGTTGGCCACCCAGTTCGCGACGCAGGTGTAGCCGATCTGGGCGATCACCTCGAAGACCTGCTCGCCGGTGTACCCGGCCGCGCGCAGCGCCTCGACGCGCACCGCGGGGACGTGACCTCGTTCGCGCAGCACGGCGAGGGTGAACTCGTGCAACGCGCGCAGCCGCTCGTCGGCCGGGGCCGTGCCGGCTCGCAGCGCCGCGACGGTCTCGTCGGGCGCGCCCTGGCCGCGGGCGAAGACCGTATGCGCGGCCATGGAGTACCGGCACGCGTTCTCGTGGCTGACGGTCAGGCCGACTACCTCGCGCTCGGCGCCGGTCAGTGCGCTGCCGCGCAGCGCCTCCTGCAGCGCGCCGAACCCGTTGATCAGCACGGCCGAGCCGGCCATCGTCGCGGCGAGGTTGGGGATGAAGCCGATCCGCTGCTCGAGCGCGGTCAGCGCCGGCCGCGCCGCTTCGGGGGCGGAGTCGAGGGTGTGGACCTGGAACGCTTGCTGTGTCGTCATGTCCCGATCGTCCGCGGCGCCTCAATTCCCTGCGAGGGAAGTGCGGGCCCACCGGCCGCTGGCTATCGTCGGAGTCCGTGACCGCGGTGAAGGCGAAGGAGCGGCCGGCAGTCGGGCGGCTGCTCCAGTACTGGCGGCAGGTGCGTCGGATGAGCCAGCTGGCTCTGGCGACCGAGGCGCGGGTGACGCCGCGACATGTCAGCTTCGTGGAGAGCGGCCGGGCCAGCCCGAGCCGGGAGATGGTCCTCACGCTCGCGAGCACGCTGGACCTGCCGCTGCGCGACCGCAACCAGCTGTTGCTCGCCGCCGGGTACGCGCCGCTGTACCGGGACACCGATCTCGACCAGCCGGCGATGGATCCGGTCCGCGCGGCGATCGACCGGGTGCTGGCCCAGCACGAGCCCTACCCGGCGGTGGTGCTGAGCCGTCACTGGGATGTGTTGCGCACCAACGAGTCCGCGGCCGCGCTGTTCGGCTGGCTTCTCGGCCCGGCCGCCGGGGCGGCAAACGTGCTGACGCTGATGTTCGACCCACGAGGACTGCGCCCGCACGTGGCGAACTGGCCGGACGTGGCGCAGGCGCTGGTCCAGCGGGTTCACCGCGAGGCGGTCGGCGGCGTCCCGGACCCGCGGACGACCGCCCTGCTCGAGGAGGTACTCACCGCGCCGGGCGTGCCCGAGCGCTGGCGGGCGCCGGACTTCACCGCCGACCTGTTGCCCGTCGTCCCGGTCGAGTTCGCCAAGGACGACCGGTCGTTGCGCTACTTCTCGATGGTGACCACCGTCGGCACCCCGCAGGACATCGCCGCGCAGGAGATCCGCCTGGAGTGCTTCTTCCCCACCGACGACCCGACGGCGGCCCACCGCTGGTGAGACCGCCGCCGGAGAAAGCCGTCAGAGAAACCTTCGGAGAACCTGTCAGGCCAGGGTGATCTGGTCGCCCTCGACCTTGACGCCGCGCAGTCCCAGCGGCTTGCCGGCCGGGCCGGTGCGCACGGAACCGTCGGCGATCTCGAACTTGCTGCCGTGGCAGGGGCAGTTGATCGTGCCGCCCTGGACGGCGTTGACCGCGCAGCCCGCGTGCGTGCAGGTCGCGGAGAAGGCCTTGAACTCACCCTCGACCGGCTGGGTGACGACGACCTGCTCCTTCTCGAAGACCTTGCCGCCGCCCACCGGGATGTCCTTCGTGGACGCCAGCCCCTGGACCGGCGGCTTGTCGGCCGGCGGCTTCTCCGCGGGCGGCTCCTCGGCCGGCGGCTCGGTCGTCTGGGCACCTCCGCCGCCACCGGTGGTGAGCTTGCCGTCGGCGGTGACGGTCACCTCCTGCGCGGGCAGGGGCTTGGCCGCCGGCCCGTTCTTCACCGAGCCGTCGGCGACGGCGAACTTGCTGCCGTGGCAGCCGCAGTTGATGGTGCCGTCGGCGACCTTGGCCACGACGCAGCCCGTGTGGGTGCAGACCGCGGAGAAGCCCTTGAACTCGCCCTTGGCCGGCTGGGTCACCACGATCTTCTGGTCGGCGAAGACCGTCCCGCCGCCGACCGGGACGTCCGCGGCGGCGCCGAGGACGGTGCCCTCCGCAGCCGCTGAGGTTGGCGGTGTCTCGGCCGCGGGTTCGGCATACCGGGCGCAGCCGGCGGTCGCGCCGGCGATCATCACCGCACCGGCCACCGCTGTCCGCCTCGGCACGCCCTGGGCACGCGTGTCGTCCGCCATTGGTTACCCGACCTCCAGAATCACCTAGAACTGCACACCGACGTTGGAGAAGAACCACAGCGACGAGGTCAGCCACAGCGCCGTCAGGCCGGTGAACACGAGTCCACCGATCACCGGGAGCACCCAGGGCTTCTGGTCGTCGCGGGCGAGCACGATCATCTTGCAGACGAAGATCCCGTAGAAGAAACAGCCGAGCAGCGAGTGCAGCAGCACCCGAGTGTCGAAGCTCTGGAAGCCCAGCGCGTACAGGCAGTGCGCGGCCACCGGCAGCGACACCAGCACGGCGAACCGCCCGGACCACCGGTGCAGCTTGGCCGAGACGGGACCGCCACCACGCACGCCCGGCAGCCGGCCCCACATCGCCATGGCCGACAACAGCTGCACGATCACCAGCGCGAACGAGATCGTCGCGAGCCAGGCCTTCGCGTGCAGGCCACTGGAGAAGCCTGCCAGGCTGATCGCCTCACCGGTCGGCTCGTGCAACGAGCCGTACACGCCGAGGGCGATCGCGATGAGAGAGCCGATGCCGAGCGCGACCAGGACCCGGCCGAAGTTGCCCTCCGGCTCCGGCTCCCGCTCGATCTCCCAACCCGGCCCGTCCCACCCCGGCTGCTGCGGCGGAGGTTGTTCGTCCCACCCCGCACGCGGCGACGTCCAGTGCTGCTGGACCGGCTGTGTCATGTCGGCATCCGGCTGTGGGCCACCCGGCCCGAAGTCCGACGTGCTCATCCGGCGCATCTCATCTCTCCCCGACCTGGCGCGTTGTACGTGTCCGGAGTCAGCCGAACGTGGTCTTGCCGTCGACCTCCTCGGCGTCGACACGCTCACCGTTCATCATCACGCCACCCTCGTCCGGGTTCAGCGGCGGCGCGGGCTTGGCCTGGCCACCGGTGTTCGCGATCCCGACCTGGGTGCCGTTCGGCATGATGATCCAGCCGACCGTGGTCTCGCCGTTCTGCCCGCGGTAGAGACCCGCGGGGTCCTTGGCGACCGCGATCGTGAACTGCAACGTCTCCTCGGCGATCTCCACGGTTCCGGTGAGCTGCTTGCCCTTGAGCTCGGCGGTCAGCGTGGTCGTCTTCGCCTTGTCGGCGAGCTCGATCTTGCCGTCGACGATGCTGCCCTTCAGCCAGGACTCGACGGTGTCGCCGTCGCACAGGTACGCGGCGGCGTCGTCGCCCTTGACCGCGACGGCGATCGCGAGGTCGCTGCCCTCCGCGTCACCGGCGTACGCGGCCTCGGCCGGGAACGTCGGCGCGGGCGGCGCCTCGGGGCTGTCCTCGGCCTCGCCGCCGCCGGGGGCCTTCTCGCCCTCCGCCGGCGGCGCCTTGGGCTTCTCCGGCGGCGGGTTGTCGTTGTTGTTGCCGGCCGGCGGGTTGTCCGGCGACGGCACCTCGACCCCGGAGTCCTGCTGCTCCCCGGCCGTGTTCTCGACCAGCGCGCCAGCGGAGTTGGCCGTCATGAATCCGATCAGGCCAGCCACTGCGACGACGGCGGTGACCACCGGGCCACGATGTGTCACGGCACTCTCTCCTCAGCTCGCGTGGATACGAAAGAGCCGGCTCGGCTCGCCCTCATACACGGGTGTGTGGGCCAACCGGTTCAATCCGCGGCCTCAGTGATCGGCCGACCGCGAGGGCGTGCCGAACGAGCGTAGCCAGAGCTCCAGCGTCAGCACCAGCCATAACTTCCCTCCGTGACGGGGTAGCAACGTGCCCTCGCGGCGCAACCAAGATCGGATCGTGTCGCGCCGGAACAGGCCGCTCGCCGACGGCCCCAGCAGCAGGTCGTGGCCGAGCTCGGCCAGCGGGCCGCGCAGCCAGTGCTGGACCGGCACCCGCATGCCGCTCTTGGGCCGGTCCACGATCGTCGGCGGCAGCAGGTCGCGGACCGCCTCCTTGAGGATCCACTTCTCCGTCGTGCCGGCGAGCTTCCATCTCGGCGGCACCCGGAAGGCCTGGTCGACCACCGCGCGGTCGAACAGCGGCGCCCGGCCCTCCAGGCCGCTCGCCGCGGTGAGCCGCTCGACCTTCGTCAGGATGTGGTGCGCGCCCTTGGTCCGCAGGTTGGCGTGCAGCAGCTGGTTGAGCAGGCTCGGCATCCGGTCCGGGCGCAGGTAGGGCGCCACGTGGTCGGTCAGCGGCGGCGCGCCGGCCAGCTCGGCGTGCACCTCGTCGGTGAGCAGCACCGGCAGGTCGGCGAGGCACTTGCGGTACGAGTCGAGGTAGGCGCGGGCCCGCGCGTCCGGGGCCGGGTCGTCGCGGTGCAGCTCGAAGATCAGCATCGGCAGGTTCTTCGGCCCGCCGAACACCGGGTCGCCGCCCTCGCCGTTGAGCACCACGCGCGCGCCGTCGGCCGCCACGGCCTCGGCGAGCAGCAGGTTCGGCACGGTCAGCGGGTCGCCGACGGGACAGTCCAGCAGGGCGACGGTCCCTGGCAGCCGTGCCGCCACCTGCTCCCCCGACACGGTCAGCACCCGATGCTCGGTGTGGCAGTGCGCGGCCACCAGCCCGGAGTAGGCGAGCTCGTTGGGCGTGGTGTCGCCGAAGCTGATCGAGTACGAGCGAACCGGCTGGTCGTGGCGCTTCGCCGCGATCGCGGTGACCAGGCTCGAGTCGACGCCCCCGGACAGCAGCACGCCGACCGGCTCGGCCGCCGGCAGCCGGCGCGTGGTGGCGTCCTCCAACAGGGCCCGCAGGATCTCGGCGTGCTCGCCGGGCGGGCGCTCGTCGAGGTCCTCGGCCGGCTCCCAGAACGTCTCCTCGACGCGCGACCCGTCGGGCCGCAGCCGCAGGCAGCGCCCGGGCAGGGTCTCGTGGATCCCGCGCAGCAGCGTCTCCGCACCCGGCAGATAGGCGAACGTCAGGAACGACCGCACGGCCGGCAGGTGTGGACCGGTGGCCAGCGCGGGCCACCGGCGCAGCGCCCGCAGCGAGGTCGCCGCGGCCCAGGTGGCGCCGGCCCGGGCGTGGAAGGCGGTCCGGGCGCCGACGTGGTCGCGGATCAGCACCAGCTCCGGACCGGCCGCGGTGTCCTCGACGACAACCAGCGCGAACATGCCCTCCGCGGCCGCGACGCCGGCCGGCCCGAGCCGGGCGTAGCAGTGCAGCAGCAGCTCACCGTCCGAGCAGGCCGCCGGGGCGGCCACCCGCGCCCGCAGCTCGGCCGCGTTGTGCAGGGTGACCTCGCCGACCGCGTGCCACCGGTCCACATGGAACGGTCCGGCCGCCGCGCCGGGGCCGGCGACCAGGCCGAAGGCCCAGCC
>NZ_JBOHGA010000296.1:0-6460 GCF_050699915.1 Actinophytocola sp. | reverse complement strand
GCGCCGGACCTCGCCCGTTCCTGCGCGGCCACCACGGCCTGCTTCACCGCCGGACGCCCCACCCGCGCCACCGCCGCCGCCAGCCGCGGGTCGGCCAGGACCTCGTCGGTCCTCGGCACGAGACGGCGTGGGTCCACCGCGTCAGCCTATCGACGGCTATCAGGGTCGGAAATTTTCGTAACTCAGTACAACTCTTGCGCATCTCTGTCCACGATTTGTATGATCCAGGTCACACGAAGGCTCCCTGCACACAGCCAAGGAAGGCGAGTGTCGCCCGTGTCCCCTGCTCGCGCGCTTCGCGCCGCCACCGTCACCGTGCTCATGTCCGCCGCGCTCTCGGCCCCGGGTCTCGTCACCGCGGCGGCCGCCCCGGCCGCGACCGGGCCGACCGCCACCCCGTCCGCCCTGCAGGTCGCCGGCCGCGGCGCGACCGTGCCGTTCGTCGAGCACGAGGCCGAGACCGCCACCACCAACGGCTCCGTGATCGGGCCCGACCGCCGGGCCGGAACGCTGCCCGGCGAGGCGTCGGGCCGCAAGGCCGTGACGCTGTCCGGCTCCGGCCAGTACGTCGAGTTCACCCTCACCGCGCCGGCCAACGCGATCGACTTCCGCTACAGCCTCCCCGACAACTCGGCCGGCACCGGGATCGACTCGACGATCGGGCTCTACGTCGACGGCACGAAGAACCGCGACCTCGCGCTGACCTCCCGCTACGGCTGGTACTACGGCTCGTACCCGTTCACGAACCGGCCGAGCGACGGCAAGGCGCACCACTTCTACGACGAGACCCGCGCGCTGCTGCCCACCACGCTCGGCGTCGGCACCAAGGTCCGCCTGCAGCTCGACGGCGGCGGCACCCCGACCACGGTCGACCTCGCCGACTTCGAGCAGGTCGCCGGTCCGGCCCAGCGGCCGCCCGGTTCGGTGTCGGTGACCGACCACGGCGCCACGCCCGGCGACGGCACCGACGACGCGGCGGCGTTCGACGCCGCGATCGCCGCCGCCCGCGGTGCGGGCCGCGAGGTCTGGCTCCCGGCCGGCGTGTTCACGCTGAACCGGCACATCACCGTCGACCGGATCACCATTCGCGGCGCCGGCATGTGGCACACCGAGCTGCGCGGCAGCCGGCCGGGCCTGTTCGGCAAGGGCGAGCCGGCGAGCTGCGGACACGCGGGCTACCCCGGCAACCCCGAGGTGCCGGGGGTGAGCGCCGCCGTGGGGCTGCACGACTTCGCGATCATCGGCGACGTCACCGAGCGGGTCGACTGCGACCAGTCGAACGCCATCGGCGGCGCGCTCGGCGGCGACTCGGTCGTGTCCGGGCTGTGGCTCCAGCACACGAAGGTCGGTCTCTGGCTCGACGGCCCGTTCTCCGGGCTGACCGTGCGCGGCAACCGGATCCTCGACCAGACCGCGGACGGGCTGAACCTCCACCGCGGCGTCACGGACACCGTCGTGACCGACAACTTCGTGCGCAACAGCGGGGACGACGGCCTCGCGATGTGGTCGGAGAGCCAGCCCGACCAGCGCAACACGTTCTCCTTCAACACGGTCATCGCGCCGATCCTGGCCAACAGCATCGCGATCTACGGCGGCAGCGACATCAGCGTCACCGACAACGTGGTGGCCGAGACACAGGACCAGGGCGGCGGGATCCACATCGCGAACCGGTTCAGCGCCGTCCCGCTCGGCGGCACCACCACGGTCGCCCGCAACACCACGATCCGCTCCGGGGTGCTCGACTCCAACTGGCAGTTCGGCGTCGGCGCGCTGTGGTTCGACGGCCGCGACTCGCCGCTCACCGGCCGGATCGAGGTGTCCGACATGGACATCCTGGACAGCAACCACGAGGCGATCCAGTTCATCGACGGCTCCACGAACGACGTGCACTTCGACGACATCCGGATCACCGGCGCCGGCACGTTCGCCTTCCAGTTCCAGACCCGGGCCACCGGCACCATGCGCGACGTGGTGGCCACCGGCATCGGCGTGGCCGGCATCTACAACTGCATGTCCCCGGACGTCCCCGCGGGCCTCGTCGACCTGGGCGGCAACTCCGGGTTCGGTTCGACCTACTGCGGCCCGTGGCCGCCCCCGGTCTACGGCGGCGACAACGGCGGTGACCCGACCGACCCGCCGGACCCGCCGACGGATGGGAACCTGGCGCTGCGCAAGCAGATCAGCGCTACCGGCAGCCAGGGCGGCTTCCCGCCCGGCAACGCGGTGGACGGGAGTGCCGAGAGCTACTGGGAGAGCACCAACAACGCGTTCCCGCAGTCGCTGACCGTCGACCTCGGCGCCACCCACACCGTCCGGCGGGTCGTGCTGCGGCTGCCGCCCGCGGCCGCGTGGGCGGCCCGGACGCAGACGCTGTCCGTGCAGGGCAGCACGAACGGCTCGACCTGGACGACGCTGAGTGCATCGGCCGGTCACACCTTCGACCCGGCGAGCGGCAACACGGCGACGGTCACCGTCGCGCCGGGCGACCAGCGCCACCTGCGTCTCACGTTCACCGCGAACACCGGCTGGCCCGCGGGCCAGCTCGCCGAGCTGGAGGTGTACTCGACCTGACGCCGGTCAGTCGGGTCGGCGGACCTGCTCCACCAGCTTGTGCGGGGCCTGGACGCAGTAGCTCTCGGTCAGCAGCTCGGCCACCTCGGACCAGTCGACGTCCGCGTGGAGGATCATGCCGACGACGTCCCGGCCCCACGCGGGGCGGTAGAACGGGTAGCCGGTGTCGGTCAGCACCTCGAGCTCGGGGCTCCGCGACCGGAACGTGAGCACCGTGCTCTCCCCGTCGACGGACGCCTCCTTCGCGTGCACCGGCGGCTGGCCCGGCGCGACCCGCAGAACGTGGGCGAACGTCCGCTTGCGGATCCGCCACCGGGTGCCCACCCACGCCGGCTCCTCGTAGGCCTCGGGCAGTCCGAGGCAGATCGGGCGGAGTCGGACGAGGACCTCGGGCGGGACGTCCAGGTAGTCAGCCACGGCGATCCGGCCGGTCCGCGAGCAGGGGCCGCGTCGGGTCCCACGTGGTGCCGTCCGCCGCGTCCCGGCGCCGGCGGGCGATGCCGGACAGCACCTCCAGCACCACCCGGTTCGCGAGGAAGGACGTGAGCTCGGCGTGGTCGTACGGCGGCGACACCTCGACCAGGTCGACGCCGACGACGGGCAGCTCGTAGGCGATGCGGCGCACCGAGTCGAGCAGCTCGCGCCCGGTCAGGCCGCCGGGCTCGGGGGTGCCGGTGCCGGGCGCGTGGCCCGGGTCGCAGACGTCGATGTCGACCGACAGGAACACGCCGTCGCAGTCGTCGGTGGCGATGCCGAACGCCTCGGTCAGGCACTCCTCGAGCCCGCGGGCGACGATCTCGGTCATCTCGTAGGAGCGCATCCGCTGCTCGGCCATCCAGTCCAGCGTCTCCGGCTCCGGCCAGTAGCCGCGCAGCCCGATCTGCAGGAAGCGGTCCCCGCGCACCGCGCCGGACTCGAGCAGCCGGCGCATCGGCTGGCCGTGGCCGACCAGCGAGCCGAAGTTGATGTGCCCGGTGTCCGCGTGCGCGTCGAAGTGGATCATCGACACTCGGCCCTGGCCGACGTGCTGAGCGACGCCCGCCGCGTCCGGCCAGGCGATCGTGTGGTCGCCGCCGAGCACCAGCGGGATCGCGCCTTTCGCGGTCACCGTGTGCACCGCGTGCTGCAGGTCGCGGACGGAGCGCTCCGCGTCGCCGGAGTACATCTCCACGTCGCCGGCGTCGTACACGGCCAGATCCTTCAGGCCGTCCACGCGCAGCGCGAGCGAGGGGCGGGAGCCGTCCTGGGGCATGTAGCAGGACTGCCGGATGTACTGCGGGCCGAACCGGGTGCCGGGCCGGTGCGAGGTGCCGCCGTCGAACGGTGCGCCCATGATCACCACGTCGGCGTCCGCGTAGGTCGAGGCGTCGGCCCAGTCGCAGCGGGGCACGCCGAGGAAGGTGATGTCCGGACCGAACTGTGCGCCGTACCGTGCCATGGCTCGACCTTATTCGCTGGCTCTGTTCGTGGCGCCGCCCTTTACGATCAGCGCGATGACCACGTCGAGTGCCGCGTCCCCGCCGGCCGAGCGGGTGCGGCCCCTGGAGCTGTTCTTCGACCTGGTGTTCGTGTTCACGATCACCCAGGTCGCGGCCGTGCTCACCGCCGACCCGTCCGCGCCCGGGCTGGCCCGGGCCGTCGGCCTGCTGGCGATCATCTGGTGGATGTACGGCGGGTACGCCTGGCTCACCAACTCGCTCGACCTGAGCCGCACCGCGCCGAGGTTGCTGCTGCTCACCGGCATGGCCGCGTACTTCGTCATGTCGCTCGCGGTGCCCCGGTTCTACGACGAGGGGCCGTACGGGCTGATCCTCGGCCTCGCCTATCTGGTCGTGGTGACGGTGCACCTGGCCGCGTTCCTCGGCACGTCCGGGCGCGGCGCGATCCTGCGGCTCGGCCCGATCAACGTGGTGGCCGCCCTGTTGGTGGTGGTCGCCGGTATCGTGTCGCCGCCCGCCCGGCCGTGGGTGCTGCTGGCCGCGGTCGGTCTGCACTACGCCTCGCCGTTCCTGGTGGGCATCGGCGGGTTCGTGATCGGCGCCGGACACTTCGTGGAGCGTCATGCGCTGGCGCTGATCATCCTGCTCGGCGAGTCGATCATCGCGGTGGGCACGGTCGCGTCGGAGCGGGGCGAGGTCCTGCCGCTGGTCCTGGGGTCGGTGCTGGCGCTCGCGGTCAGCGCGGGCATGTGGTGGCTCTACTTCGAGCGCGACGGCCTGGACAGCGAGGAGCTGCTCGACGCGATGCCGCCGCGGCGGCGCGGGCTGGCGGCGCTGCTGTCGTTCGGCTTCGCGTACCTGGTCGTGATCATCGGGGTGACCATGGCCGCGGTCGGCATGAAGAAGGCGATCACGTACTTCACCGAGCCGCTGCACGACTTCGAGCTGTGGCTGCTGCCGCTCGGCCTGGTGACCTACCTGGTCGGGCTGGCCGCGTTCCATCGAGCCCTGGCGCCGGGTTGGCCCTGGTCGCGACTGGTGGCGGCGGCCACGGCGCTGCTGTGCGTGCCGGCCGGGCTACTGGCCGGCGGCTGGCTGATGCTGCTGGTCGGCGCGGTCGTGCTGGCCGGCGCCGTCCTCGTGTCCCGGGCGCCCGCGTTGAACGGAAGGTAGCTCGTGTACGTATCTGAGTTCGTGACGACCTTCCTGGTTCGCGCGCGCCCGCGGGACGTTCGGTCCCGCAGGTGGGCCGTGCCGGCGCTGGCGCTCGCAGCCGGGCTGCTGCTCGGCGGGTGCGGCGCGAGCTCGTCCGAGGGCGGTCGCGGGCACGCCGGCACCGGCGGCCACGACGAGGTCCCGCTGTCCGTGCTGCCCAGCAAGCCCTCGAAGCCGATGACCGTCCAGCAGCTGGCCAGCGGCCTGGGCTGCAAGGCCAACCTCGCCGGCAAGTTCGCCGACTACCGGCAGGCGCACTGCGAGTACCAGGGCCGCAACGTCGTGATGTCCGAGTTCGACACCGAGGATGGCCTGGACGCCTGGCTCGAGCACTCCAAGTACTACGGCGGCGTCTACCTCGTCGGCGAGCGATGGGTGATCACGAGCAACACGCTGGCCGAGATCTCGCCGCTGCAGGACAAGTTCGGCGGCAAGATCGAGCAGGGCGACATCCACGGCCCGCCCCCGTCGACGCCCAAGGTGAACCCCAGCAAGTAGCACAAAGCAACGACCCAGCACCTGACTGGTTGACTGACGGTCACCCTTGCTCGGTACTGTGTCCGCCTCTTCCACACGGATCACCGGATCGGGGCGGGGAGCGGACATGCTGGCAATGTTGCGCAGGATCTTCAGGACCGGACGGGTGGCCGAGCGCGACCCGGGCCGGCCGGGGTACGGGCTGCTGTCGGTGGCCGGCGAGTTCTCCGGCTCGGTTCAGGTCCGCCACGTCGACGCGGGCTCCTGCAATGGCTGCGAAGTAGAGATCGGGTCGGCGTTCGGGCCCGTCTACGACGCCGAGCGGTACGGCGCACGGCTCGTCGCCTCGCCCCGGCACGCGGACGCCCTGCTGGTCACCGGCCCGGTCACCCGCAACATGGCCGAGCCCCTGCGCCGCACCTACGACGCGGTGCCCGGGCCCAAGGCCGTCCTCGCGGTGGGCGACTGCGCACGCAACTGCGGCGTGTTCGCCGGCGCCTACGGGGTGACCGGCGCCGTGCGCGACGTCGTCCCCGTGGACCTCGAGATCGAAGGCTGTCCGCCCCGGCCCGAGGCGATCGCCGAGGGCCTGCGAAGGCTGACCGGTCGATGAACCTCGCTGCCTCGTTCCTCGCCGCCGCGGCGGTCCTCGGCGTGCTCGCCGCCCTCGCCGGCGCGCTGCCGGACTACCTGTTGCGCGCGCGCCTGCGGGTGCCGGCGGCCGGGTTCGGTACGGCGCTGGCCGGCGTCGCCGGCGT
>NZ_JBOHGA010000295.1:0-6493 GCF_050699915.1 Actinophytocola sp. | reverse complement strand
ACAATCGACGACGTCGCCACAGTTACTGTGGCATGCAATCCCCGATCGACTACGAGACCAACGCGGCCAGTCGAGCCGCGTAGAGGAGTCCTCCACGATCTGGGGGGAAGCTCACCACACCCCTGGAAACAACACGTCCACCAAGCCGCAGTGACCTGGTGCGAATACCGACAAGGCGACGCGCTACACCGACGCTAAACCTAGGTCGACGCGCAGTGCGCTGCCCCTAACGCATGGAACGGATGCCGGCCGCTTGTGGCCTGCGCACCGATCTGCTGCTGGTCCTCCCCCGCGACCACCATCACGCGGGGAAGCCCGCGATCGTGCACGGATCGTCACCCGTGTTCTTGAACACCAGTGCGCGGTACGTGGTGCCCGTGACGCCTTCGGACTCACCCAACGACACCGACAGGGCACCCACGGTGCATGCCACCGGCGCGGACGGCGTCGTCGGGTGGTCAGCCGACTTGTCTACCGTGTCCGAAGTGGACGCTGAAGCCGGCCCTGACGACGTGCCCGACGGGCCGGTCGTCGAAGCGCCCTGCCCGGTCGTTGCCTGGGCCACTGCAGCCGCTGACCGCCAGGAATACCAGTGCTCCGTAGTAGAGACGGAGTCGCCGCATGAGACTGACGTGCCCGCCCGGACGCCGCGAAACCTGACAAGTCGTCAGGTCTCGTCGACGCCTTCGCAATCGGGGACGGATCGTCAGGGACTCGTCAGGTCGATCCACCCGGACGCACCGGACTATGACGATGTGTTGCCTACCAACATAAGTACCGCTCGCCGGCGGAGCCTCGTGCGTGACGAGTGGCCGGCACCGGCGTCTACGGAGGACAACCGGGCTTCGAGGGATGATATGGCGCTTGCGAGGATGTTCCGACCGGCACGCGATGAACGGTCCGCCACCCTGGTCGCGAAAGAGGCCATCCTTCTGTGGCCGCGTCACGTCGACGAGCCGCGCGGCAGCACGTGGCCGTGGCCGGTATTCGTGATCGCGGTCAGGGACCTGCCGGTCAGCGAGACCTCGTCGGCGGGGCCGCTGTTCGACCTCCTGCACCGCCCGCGACGGCCGGATGAGCTCGCGGTGGTCGGTGCCCGCTGCCGGTGGTCCGTACTGGATCAGCGCAACGCGCTGCTGCGCCTCTCGATTCACGGTGTCGCGCCGGTGCGGTTCGCCGTGGACATCGTGTTTCCGGTGCGCGAGGTGAGCGGCCTTCTCGACGTGCTGTCCGACGCGACGCTGGCCGTCACCACTGCCGGGCGCGCCGAGCGGCTCTCCGGGCGACCTGTCGGCGTCCGGCAGGCGCTGACTGATGTGGTTCTGTTGATCTGTCCCGAGTCCACCCAAACGCTCGCCGAGCTCGCGAGCCTGGCCGGTGCTGGATGACCACCTGCGCCTAGCGCGCGTCGTCGCCGGGTTCGACGACACCGACCGGAGCCGGTGTGCCGTGCGGTGGGCGGCCCGCCATTCCGCGCCGGTGTGCGTACGGCTGTCGTCGGCCGCCAACCGCACTGTGCGAGCGTCCGTCGTCAGGGACAGCTGCACGGTGAACGGCGGCAGCCCATGGCGGATCGCGTTGGCGACTAGCTCGTCGAGGACGATGCGCGCCTCCTTGATCGCACCCGCCGCGCAGGCGGCCGGAGAGCCATCGGTGCAGCACGGTCAGGAAGGCGGGATCCGGGTCGGCCGACCGCCTCTCGCCGAGTGGTCGGGCAACACACGGTGGTGGAGTTCGGGTAGGCGGCACATCGCCAAACTCCGTCGTGTCCGGGCCGGTCGGCCTGACGACTCGCTGACGATCTGCCACCGCACGCCTGGCCACCGCTCGGTCATCACATCGGCACACACCGTGGCACCGTCCTGCGAGTGACAGTCCACACAGGACGCTGATGTGCCGCGTGCGGATGCGTGATAGGGTAGCTAGTGGTGCGCCGGGAAGTCTGGTCGGCAACGTAGGGTCCGTTCCGACCAAGGAGCCGGCAGTTGCGCCAGAACCTTCCTTCACCGTGTCCACACCTGACCACGGTCTGCGTGTCCGCAGTCTGTTCATCCGCGCGATGATCGCCGCGGTGAACGGCATCCCCTGTCGACACAGGGAGTTCTCACGTCGGGTCGCCGAGGCGGCAAGTTGACTGTCGGGTTGCGATGAGCACCGGCATCGCGATCGCGGTCTTCGTCGTGGTCTACGTGCTGATCGCGTCGGACAAGGTCCCCAAGACGGCCGCCGCTCTCGGTGGCGCCGGTATCGTGCTCGGACTCGGCGTGGTCGGCGCGGAGGACGCGTTCTACTCGCACGAGACCGGCATCGACTGGGACGTCGTCTTCCTGCTCCTCGGCATGATGATCATCGTCGGGGTGCTGCGCCGGACCGGCGTGTTCGAGTACACCGCGATCTGGGCGACCAAACGCGCAGGCGGCTCCCCGCAGCGGATCATGGTGCTGCTGGTGCTGATCACCGCGGTCGCCTCCGCACTGCTCGACAACGTGACCACCGTGCTGCTCATCGCCCCGGTCACCCTGCTCATCTGCGACCGGCTGGACATCAACCCCGTACCATTCCTCATCGCCGAGGTGCTCGCCTCCAACATCGGTGGCGCGGCCACCCTCATCGGCGACCCACCCAACATCATCATCGGCAGCCGCGCGGGACTGAGCTTCAACGACTTCCTCGTCCACATGGCACCGATCGTCGCCGTCGAGCTCGCCGTGTTCACGCTCATCCTGCCTTGGCTGTTCCGCGGCTCGTTCACGGTCGAACCCGCCCGGGCGGCGAGCGTCATGGAACTCGAGGAGCGAGAGGCCATCCAGAACCCCAGGCTGCTCGTTCAGTGCGCGGCCGTGCTGCTCGTGGTGTTCGCCGCCTTCGTCACCCACTCGATCCACCACGTCGAACCCTCGGTCGTCGCGCTGCTCGGCGCCGGCGTCCTCGTCCTCGTCTCGCGCAGCCGGCCCGACGACTACCTGGCCAGCGTCGAATGGGAGACCCTGCTGTTCTTCGCCGGCCTGTTCATCCTGGTCGGCGCCATGGTCAAGACCGGCGCCATCGGCGAGCTCGCACAGCTCGCCGCCGACGCCACCGGCGGCGACGCCCTCACCGCCGTCATGCTCATCCTCGTGGTCTCCGCCGTGCTGTCCGGCGTCGTCGACAACATCCCGTACGTCGCCACCATGAGCCCACTCGTCGCCCAACTCGCCGCCGACATCGACAACCCCACACACGCCGAAGCACTGTGGTGGTCACTGGCCCTCGGCGCCGACTTCGGCGGCAACACGACCGCCATCGGCGCCAGCGCCAACGTCGTCGTCCTCGGCATCGCCCTACGCAACCAGACACCCATCTCCTTCTGGGAGTTCACCCGCAAGGGGATCGTCGTCACCGCGATCACCATCGCTCTGGCCGCGCCGTACCTCTGGCTGCGCTACTTCGTACTCGCGTGACCGCCGGCTCAGCGGGAACTGTCAGGCAACGTTGCGGCACAGGACGTTCGCGACGGCCGACAACTCACCGGAGGTGCGGCAGCCGAGCAGCACCACACCGGGCAGGCCCGATCGGTCGATGCGGGCGACGAGCCGCCGGGCATGCTGCCGGGTCGTGACGCCGATCGCGGCGCCACGCGCGACGACATCGTTCAGACCGAGAAAACACTGGGCGGGAACCAGGATGTCGACCGCCAAGGGCGTCGGCGCACTCGCCCGTACGGTCAGCCGCAGCGACGTCTCGCGCGGATGGACCACCGACCAACGACAGTCCGCGGTCAACGACACCGCGGCGGCATCGGATGGCGGTCGGCCGACGAGGCCGAGCAAGAGGTCCACAGAGGAGTCGTCCGAACTGTGGTTCGTACCCTCGTCCACGACGATCACGAACACCGGCGCCCGCAGCGACCCGCCGGACGGCCCGTGCGGTGCGGATGGCCACAACACCAGCACCTCGACCGCCTCAACGGCGGGCGTGCCGTCGTTCCGTTCCGATCGCGTGGTCCGGTCAGACATCGGCGGGACTCACCAGGATGGGCAACTCCGCCCAGACCGCCTTCCCGTCCGGCTCGTGCTCGATCCCCCAGTCCGGGCACAGCGCGCGGACGACTCGCAAGCCGCTACCCAGCGGCCAGCCGGTGGTCGACGAGGCCATGCCGTCGTGCACCTCAAGCCGGAGCGCGCCGCCCAGTTGCGGCAGGGCCACCCGCACCGCGAACGGCGGCCGAGCGTGCCGGAACGCGTTGGACAGCAGCTCGGCGAGCACGAACGACGCCTCCCGCACGGCGCCGCGGGTGCACCCGCGCAGCGGCTCCTCGAGCCAGCGATCCACCACGCCGAGGAAGGCACGGTCGACGCCGGCGAGATGCGCCTCGGCAAGCACCTGATCGGACGTCTGCTCGTCCAGCGTCATCGTGTGCTCCCGCGGGGTGTCGGCCGGCGGTGACGATCGCCGAGTCGGGAATCGATCCGCAGCGTCCACGACTCGGCGATCAGGTCCACCGTCCGCACGGCCGGGCAACGCTGCTCGTGGCGAGACATCGGCTCGTGTCACTCCCCGATCGATCGGCTACCGCCATCCTCACGGGTCACCGCGCCGATCGACCTGACGACTGTCTGACGATCCGCCGGTCACGCCCCGTGGATCGCGCTGATGTGGCCGGCCAGTTCGGCGAGCTCGCGAGAGGGGCCGCAGCTGAGCAGCACCAGCTCGCGGAGCGCCTCGCGAACGCCGACGGTCTCGGTGAGCCGGTAGGCGCGTCCGCGGGTGGTGATGCCGATCGTGGCGCCGCGGGCCACCACCTCCAACAGGCCGACAACCTGCTGTGCGGGAATCAAGATCTGTGCGGCGAAGCGCACCGGCACGCTGGCACGGACGCCGAATCGCATCAGCGCGAGTCGCGGATCGAGTATCGACCACTGACTCCGAGCGGTCACGATGGTCACCACGGAGCCGTGCCGTGGGCGGTCGAGCATGTCGAACAACGGCGTGACAGCCGACGGCTCGCCATCGGGATGTTCACCGACGACCACCACGAAGGCCGGCCACACGCTGGCCTCCTCGGCCGTGGTCGCCTCCCGAACGCCACGAGGCCACAGCGACACCACCTCGGCGGCGACCAACATGGGCACGTGATCACGACTGGGAGCCCTCGTCGGGTGCGACGGTGTGATAGGCATCGGACTCCCGTACTCGTGCCGTTGCGACTGTCCGATTGTCGACGGCTCTCGGCCGGCGGGGCGGATGCGGCCAGAAGTGTCAGGCAACCGCAAGGGGCGGAGCCGTGACGTTCGGGGCGGACTGGCGTTAGGACGAGAGTATGGTCGCGCACCCGAGCCACGTCTCCGACACCCGTTTGATCTCCGGTGAGCCCGGACTCGAGGTGGGGATGATTGCCACGTTGCTGCTCGTCGAGGACGACGCGCGGATCCGTGAGAACGTGTTTGAGATCTTTCATGGGGTGGTGAAGTGGCGTGGTCCGGGTCGGGTGGCGGGTGTTCCGCGGGCGATGCGGCGGGTCATGGTGGCGATGGCGGCCCAGCGGATGATGGCCTCGGCGGTGGCGGGGTGGCGTTCATAGTCGCGGGCCAGGCGGCGGTGACCGGTGAGCCAGGCGAACGTGCGCTCGACCGCCCACCTCCTGGGAATCACCGCGAAGCCCTTCTGGCCTTGGGGTTTGCGCACGATCTCGATCGTGGTTATGAGCAGTGCGCGAGCCCAGTCGATCAGGGCGCCGGCGAACCCGCCGTCGGCGAACAGGTGTCGCACCCGACGGGCCCGGGACATGCGTTGGCGGTGCCGCAGTTCCAGCAGCAGTTTCTTCGCGCCGTCGCGGTCTTGCACGCTGGCCGGTAGCACGAGCACGACCAGCAGCAGCCCGAGGGTGTCGGTGACGATGAACCGCTTGCGCCCGTTGGTCTTCTTGCCCGCGTCATAGCCGCGAGTGTCCATGCCGACGGTGTCGGCGCCCTTGACCGACTGGGAGTCCATCAACCCCGCACTGGCATCCGGGTCCCGGCCCTCACCAGTGCGGACCTGGGCGCGCAGGGCGTCGACCATCCGGAAGGTCAACTTCTGCTGTTCCCACCGGGTGAAATACCAGTACACCGTCTCCCACGGCGGGAAATCCACCGGCAGCTGCCGCCACGCACACCCCGACCGCACCACATACAAGATCGCGTCCACGATGTCCCGACGAGGATGCTTCTCTGGCCGCCCACCACGAGGATGACTCGCCGGCGCCGGCAGCAACGGCTCCACCACCGCCCACTCCGCGTCAGTCAGATCTGACGGGTACCGCTGCTCGCGTGCCATCCGCCACACCCTGGCCGCACTCACAGCTAAGATCACCCAGCCACGCCGACCAAGATCTCAAACACGCTCTGAGCTTGATTTTTAACCTCGGGGTTGGTGGCATCCACCCGGTTGATCATGAACGCAGCCCTTGGTTGATCATTCGTCTTGCGACAGAACGAAGATCGATCCAAGGGCTGCGGTGATCAGTGTGCACGAT
>NZ_JBOHGA010000294.1:0-6510 GCF_050699915.1 Actinophytocola sp. | reverse complement strand
AGGCCATCCCCGGCGTGGGGCCCGTGCTGGGTGCGGTGTTCGTCGCCGAGATCGGCGACGTTCACCGCTTCCCCCGGCCGCAGCAGCTGTGCTCCTGGGCCGGCATGACCCCACGCCACCGCGAGTCTGACACCAAGGTGCACCGCGGCCGGATCACCAAGCAAGGCAACCATCTGCTCCGTTGGGCCGCGGTCGAGGCGGTGCAACGCCTGTCCGGCGGCGCGATCGGGCGCACCCGGGCCCGGATCGCCGAACGCCGCGGCGCGAACATCGCCAAGGTCGCCGCCGCCCGCAAGCTGCTCACCCTCGTCTACTACGCGCTGCGCGACGGACACCTCCGTTGCCTGGCCCGAGCGGCGTGAGCGTTCATCCGGCGCAGCCAGGTCGCGCGGTCGCCGCTGGTCTGACCCCCACCCATGGCGCGGTCGACGCATCTGATTGACCCCGACCTGGCTGCGGCCGTACCACTCCATGCCACCCGATGCCGGTGGCGAAGGGATGACCGGCAACCGGACCCCTCCGGTTCCGCCACACCGTCCACAACGGACGTTGGAGAACACGGCCACCACAACTGCACAGCCCCTCGTTCCCGGCGCGAGGACTCTGCGCCGATCGGAGCCGGCGTCAAGGCCCAGCCCGCTGCGCGGGTCGACCTCCCGGTCGAGCCTTGACCCCGACCCCTCACCGGCGTATGTCCGCACCGAGCCGGGAATGAGGAAGAACCGGTCACAACCCGGGTTGACACGGCCCCACTCCTTCAGGGATGACCAGCAATACCAGGGCGAAGCCGCCCGCGAGGAGTGCGGCGATGATCGCGCCACATACCAGCGCGGACCATTCGATCCACGCCAGCAGCCCGCCGGGCAGCCCGCGCCAGCGTCGCCGAAGCCGATCCCGCCCGGCGGAAGGGCGAGTAGCACCAGCAGTCCGCCGTACTCCAGCAGGCCGAGCGGGCCCGCAGCAGAGCTTGTCCATCCCTCAGCAGCAGGCTGGATGCGGCTGTCACCCCCCGATCCGCGGATAGCACGCCAGCGTGATCCGGTCCGGCAGCCGGTGTACGGCGACAGCGACGTCGACCACGGACAAGCCACGCCGACGCTGGCGGCGACCAGCACCACTATCAGCCGAAGGTCGGCGTGATACCGCCACGCGAGCGTCCCGAACAGCCGGCGGTGACGTGTTCGACTATCCCGTGCGGTGGCCCGATCCGTGCGGCACACCGAGACCAGCGGCTGTCCGGTCGAAGCCAGCTCACCGGCAGCCCTCGGAACGCACCAGCTTCGTTCCGCGGGAGGGGCAACTCGTGTCGACGGCACGTGAAAACTGACCCTGGCGTGGCATCCGGATTTTGACCCCCTGTCCGCTGACCCTGGCTCGTAGTCGAGCCGGGGAGGACGAAGGGTGTTATCCGTGGAGGACTGGGCTGAGATTCGAAGGTTGTATCGGTCGGAGGGGTTGCCGATCAAGGCGATCGCTCGGATGTTGGGTGTCTCGAGGAACACGGTTCGGGCGGCGATCGCCTCGGATGCGCTGCCGAGGTATGAGCGGCGACCGGCGGGGTCCATTGTGGACTCGGTGGAGCCGCGGATTCGTGAGCTGTTGCAGGCGTTTCCGACGATGCCGGCGACGGTGATCGCGGAGCGGATCGGCTGGACGCGGTCGATCCGCGTGTTGTCGGCTCGGGTGGCGGAGTTGCGGCCGGTGTATCTGCCGCCGGACCCGGCCTCGCGCACCGCGTATGTGGCCGGGGAGATCGCCCAGTGCGATTTGTGGTTCCCGCCGATCATGCTGTCGGTCGGGTTCGGGCAGACCCGCAAACCCACGCAGCTGCCGGTGTTGACCATGGTGTGCGGGTACTCGCGCTGGTTGTCGGCGGTGCTGATCCCGAGCCGTCACGCGGAGGATCTGTTCGCCGGCTGGTGGCAGCTGATCGCCGCGTTGGGGGCGGTGCCGCGGGTGTTGGTCTGGGACGGCGAGGGCGCGATCGGCCGGTGGCGCGGTGGCCGCAGCGAGCTCACCAAGGACTGTCAGGCGTTTCGTGGCACGCTCGGCGCGAAGGTCGTGATCTGCCGGCCGGCCGACCCGGAAGCCAAGGGCATGATCGAGCGGGCCCACGACTACCTGGAGCGCTCGTTTCTGCCCGGCCGGGCTTTCGCCTCGCCGGCGGCTTTCAACGCCCAGCTCGATGCGTGGCTGGCCACGGTGAACGCGCGGCCGAGGCGGGCGTTGGGGTGCGCCCCGACCGAGCGGATCACCGCCGATAAGACGGCGATGCTCGCGCTGCCGCCGGTCGCTCCGGCGACCGGATGGCGGGCCTCGAGCCGGCTGGCAAGGGATCACTACATCCGGCTGGACTCCAACGACTACTCGGTTCATCCGGCGGTGATCGGCCGCCGAGTCGAGGTCATCGCCGACCTTGCTCGGGTCGGAGCGCTCTGTGACGGCAAGCTCGTCGCCAACCACGAGCGGGTCTGGGCCGGGCATCAAACGATCTCCGGTCCCGAGCATGTGGAGGCGGCGAAAGTGTTGCGCCGCAAGCGGATCGGCATGCTGCGACCGGCACCCGAACCCGAGGTCGAAGTCCGCTGCCTAGACGACTACGACATCGCCCTCGGCCTCGACACCGCTGATGGTGGGGTGGCCTGATGGCGACCACGAAGACAGCGCCACGAGACCTGACCGCCGAGGTCGCCTACCTGACCCGGGCGCTCAAGGCGCCGACCCTGCGTGAGTCGGTGACTCGGCTGGCCGAGCGGGCCCGCGCCGAGTCCTGGACGCATGAGGAGTTCCTGGTTGCCTGCCTGCAACGCGAGGTCTCGACGTGTAGGGCGAGGATGGCCGCCGTCGCGACAACGGAGATCCGGTGCCGCCGCAGCGCCCGCCGCAGGAGCGCACGCACCGTGGCAGGTCGTGTCACAGAGGGAACGGTGAGGGTGCTCATCGGACACTCAGTCCCTCAGCCGAGGGTTGAACAGGGCGGCCAGCAGGTCCGCGCCGAGGTTGGCCAGAATGTACGTGCTGGCGAGGATCAGCGTGATCGCCTCGATCACCGGGGTGTCCAACAGCTGGATCGAGTCGACGAGCAGCCGACCGATGCCCGGGAAGTTGAAGATCCGCTCGACCAGCACGACGCCGCCGACCACGAACGCGACGTTCAGCACGGTCACCCGGATCGCCGGCCCCATCGCGTTCGGCACCGCGTGCCGAAACACGATCCGCCACGCGGGCAGGCCTTTGAGTCTCGCCATGCGCACGTACTCGGACTCCAGCACCGTGACCAGGCTGCTGTGCATCATCCGCACCGCGTACGCGGTCATCGCCAGGGTGAGGGTCAGCGCCGGCAGCGCGATCACGTGCAGCAACTCCGGCAGCGAGCCGGCGCGGGTGATATCCGCCAACGGCGGGAACCACGGCAGCATCACCGCGAAGGTGACCAGCAGCAGGATGCCCAGCACGAACTCGGGGATGGCGGTGGTGAGCACCACCGCGGCAGACAGCCAACCCACGAACCTGCGCTCCCGGAACACCGCCGTGATCACGCCCAGGGTCAACGCGAGCGGGACGTACAGCGCGATCGCGAACCCCGCCAGCAGCAGCGTGTTGCCCAGCCGGGGCAGCACGTACTCGGTGACCGGCCGATCCGCGACCAGCGACACCCCCCAGTCGCCGCGGACGAAGTCGCCCAGCCACCTCAGGTAGCGCTGCATGGCCGGCTCATCCAGGTGCAGCCGTTCACGTAGCGTCGCCGCCGTCTCGTCGGTGGCGGCCTGCCCGAGGATGCGGGTGGCCACATCGCCGGGCAGCAGCTCCACCATCCAGAAGATGCCGAACGAGGCGATCAGGATCGTGAACAGCGCCAGCAGGAGGCGTTGGGCGACGATACGAAGGACGTAGCGCACCGGTCAGCTCCGCACCTCGATCGCGGCGAAATTCTCGAAGAACGTGCCCGAGGGCCGCCATCCTGTGACATCGGCGCGGGTGGCGCTGATCGTGCTCCACATGTACGGCACCAGGTAACCGCCCTCGTCCACGACCTCCTGCTGCAACCGGCGGAAGATCGTCGCCCGCTCGGTCTGGTCCAGCGACCCCCGGGCCTGCGCGAACGCCTTCTCCCACCCCGGTCGCCGCCAATGGGTCTCATTCGAGTCCGACTCGGACAGGAACAGCAGCGCCAACATGCTCTCCGCCGGCCGGGCGATCCACTGGCTGACAAACATCGGCACCTTCAACCAGACGTCCTCCCAGTAGGCGTCGGCCGGGCTGACCTTGAGCTTCACATTGATCCCGGCGTCGGCGGCCATCGCCTTGTACGCGGTGGCGAAGTCCATGAACCCCGCCTGCACGTCGGACACGGCAAGCTCCACATCGAGGCCGTCCGGGTGGCCCGCGTCGGCGAGCAGCCGCTTGGCCTCCGCCACGTCGTGCGCCCGGGCCGGGCCCGGCAGGCCGTACTGCAGATCCGGCGAGATGGGGATGTCGTTGAGGACGCTGCCCTGCCCACCGGCCACCAGCCGCAGCATGCCCTTGCGGTTCAGCGCGTGCTTCAGCGCCAGCCGGACCCGGTTGTCCTCGAACGGGGCGACGTCGGTCTGCATGGCGATCAGCGGCATGTCGCCCTTGGGCTGCTTGACCACCCGGGTGTCTCCGGAGCGCAGCCGATCCAGCTCGGTCACCGGGACGTTCTCGATGATGTCGACCTGACCCCGCTCCAGCGCCGCCACCCGGGCCGCCGGTTCGGCGATCGACACCAGCTCGAACGTCTCCAGCTTCGGCAGCCCCGGCTCCCAGTACCGCTTGTTCTTCACGAACACGGATCGATCCTCGCCCGGCGTAAACTCCTTCAGCCGCAGCGCCCCGGTGCCCACCGCTGACCGGCGCAGGTCCGCGGCCGTCGCGCCGTCCGGCACGATGTAGCTCTGCTTGATGATCAACGACAGCGGCAGATCGCCGTTGGGCCGCCGCAGCCGGAACCGCACCGTGCGGTCGTCCACCACGTCGATCCCGTCCGGATCCAGATCGGCCAACAACGCCGCTCCCGGCGACGCGGTCTCCGGGTCCAGAACCCGCCGGAAGGAGTGGACCATGTCCTTCGCGGTCAGCTTCTGCCCGTCGTGGAACACCACGCCGCCGCGGAGCCGGAACCGCCACTCGGTTGCCTTCTCGTTGTGCTCCCAGGACTCGGCCAGCCACGGCACCGCCTTCAGCGACTCGTCGTAGCGGGTCAGCTGCTCATACACCGCGGTCATCAACCGACCGTCGTGCTGCGTGTTGCTCAACGCCGGATCGGCGATATCCGCCGTGGTGGCCTTGCCGCTCATCGCGAACCGCACCACCTTCACGCCCCCGCGCGCGGGCGGGGACTCCCGTCCGGTGCAGGCGCCAACGATCCCCGCCACGCCGACGGCCACGGCGCCAGTGCCCGCGATCCTGAGGAAGTCTCTCCGGTCGAGGTGCTGATCAGGCATGTCGATCAAGCCCATTCTGGTCACAGAGGGCCGATTGCTCGAGCCCTTCGGCGGGTCAAGGTGTTTCATCCCGTTCATCACCGGTTCGCAAGATGATGTGCGCTCTCAGGGCGCGGGTGCAGGCGTCGAGGTCGGCGGAGCGCAGAACCCTGAGCAGCGCCTCATGGCGATCGAGGACGTCGGCCCAGTCCTCCGCCCGCAGCGGGTAGTCCTCAAGCTCCGGCAACCAGATCAGCAGAGGGTGTCGCGCGTCAAGATTTCTGGCAGGGCTGTTAGGTCAGTCCTGAAGGAGAATCCACGAATGGGTAGACCCCCTGTGATCCCGGCTGAGAAGAAGACTCGGATCGTGCTGAGTGTGCTGGCCGGGGAGATGACGATCGCTGAGGCCGCTCGTCGCGAGAAGATCAGTGAGCAGTCGATCGGTCGGTGGAAGGCCGACTTCCTCGAAGCCGGCAAGACCGCTGTCGCGGCCGGCAGGTCCGGACCGTCGACCAGAGAGCAGCAACTCGAGGCCGAGGTCGCCGACCTGACCCAGGCATTGGGTGAGGCCGCGGTCGAGCTGCGAGTGTGGAAGAAGTCCGCGGAGGGCAGGCTGGGCCCTTCGAGGACCTCGAGGTGATCCGCATCGAGGCGGGCATGTCGACCGCGAGGTTCTGTCAGATGATCGACATGCCCGAGCGGACTTGGCGACGCTGGCAGGCCAAGGCACGTGCCGGCGGAGGGCCCATCGGACCGTGGCCGCAGCCCGCCCGGGAAGCCGCTCGGGAGCGGGTGCTCATGCACGCCACCGGCCACCCGGCGTGGGGTCACCGCAAGATCTGGGCGATGGTCCGCCACGACGGGCACGTGGTGTCTGAGGCCACCGTGCTGCGGCTGCTGCGCGAGGAAGGGCTGATCCTGCCTGCGGCCTATCAGCGGGAGCGGCGCAAGCTGGCCGAACGCAGGAAGGCAGCGTTCGCGAACGACCCAACCGGGCCGAACCAGGTCTGGCAGCTGGACTTCTCCGAGTTCGAGACCACCACCGGCGGGACCTGGCGGCTGGCCG
>NZ_JBOHGA010000293.1:0-6557 GCF_050699915.1 Actinophytocola sp. | reverse complement strand
CCGCAACGCCTTCGGCCGGGCCGACGGCCAGTGGCGGCCATGGGCAGGTCACCCCGGCCGCCGACCTGCTCGCCGCGGACGGCTGGCGGCACCTGCGAGGGCGCAAGCTGGGCGTGCTCACCAACCCGACCGGCGTGCTGCGCGACCAGACCCACATCGTCGACTCGATGGTCGCCGCGGACATGCGGCCGACCGCGGTGTTCGGGCCCGAGCACGGCTTCCGCGGCACCGCGCAGGCCGGCGGGTCCGAGGGTGACTACCTCGACCCGCGCACCCAGATCCCGGTGTACGACGCGTACGCCGTGACCGCGGAGAAGCTGGCCGAGCTCTTCACCAAGGCGGGTATCGACACGCTCGTGTTCGACATCGCCGACGTGGGCGCGCGGTTCTACACCTACATCTGGAGCATGTACACGGCCATGCACGCGTCGGTCCTCACCGGCACGTCGGTCGTCGTACTCGACCGGCCCAACCCGGTCGGCGGCCGCCCGTACGGCCCGATGCTCGACCCGGCCTTCGCGTCGGGAGTCGGCCGCAAGCCGATCGTCCAGCAGCACGGCATGACCGTCGGCGAGCTCGCCCGGTTCTTCGACGCCGAGTTCCTGCCCGACGACGCCGGCGGCCGGCTGGACAGCCTCGAGATCGTCCGCCTCCGGGGCTGGCGGCGCGACGAGCTGTTCAACGAGACCGGCCAGCAGTGGGTCCTGCCGAGCCCGAACATGCCCACCCCGCTGACCGCGCTCGCCTACCCGGGCACCTGCCTGTTCGAGGGCACCGTGTTCTCCGAGGGCCGCGGCACCACCCGGCCGTTCGAGATCATCGGCGCGCCCGGGATCGACTGGCACTGGGCCGAGGCGCTCAACGCGGCCGGCCTGCCGGGCGTACGGTTCCGCGAGCACTACTTCGTGCCGACGTTCTCCAAGTGGGTCGGCGACACCTGCGGCGGCGTCCAGGTGCACATCACCGACGAACGCCGCTTCGAGGCCATCCGGACGGCGATCACCATGATCGTCACGGCGAAGCAGGTTCATCCGGACGTGTTCGGTTGGCGGCCGGACAACTTCATCGACAAGCTCTCCGGCTCCGACCGCCTGCGACTGATGATCGACGCGGGCGCCGGGGTCGACGAGGTGATCGGCGCCTGGCGGGGCGAGCTCGCCGCTTTCGCGAAGCAACGGGAGCGGTATCTCATCTACAGGTGACTACTTCGAGGTGGCCATGTTCAGGCGAACCGTGCTGTCCCTCGCCCTGCTCGCCGTGGTCGGCGTGCTCACCCCGGCGGCGAGCGTGAACGCCGAGCCGGGCGGTGGTGGCGCGACCGGCCGCTTCGACAGACCCCAGGACGGCTTCGCGCCGCCGCGGACCGTGCTGCGCGACGGCTCACCCCAGTCCGTCCGCCTCGACCCGGCGCCGATCGACGCGGCGCTGGACGCGGTCGACGGGTGGACCCGGCCCGACCCGGCGACCGGCCACCCGCTGTTCTCCGGCGCGGTGGCCCTGCTCGCGCACGACGGTGTCGTGGTGAAGCGGGCGACCGCCGGCGAGGCGGTCCGCTACGCCGACGGGGCGGGCACGGAGCTGCCGGAGGCCGAGCAGGTGCCGATGCGCACCGACACGATCTTCGACATGGCGTCGGTGTCCAAGCTGTTCACCTCGATCGCGGTGATGCAGCTCGCCGAGTCGGGCGAGGTGGACGTCGACGCGCCGGTGGCGACCTACCTGCCCGAGTTCGGCGTCAACGGCAAGGAGTCCGTCACCGTCGCCCAGCTGCTGACGCACACCTCCGGGCTCGTCGCGTGGCTGCCGCTGTGGTCGGCCTACCCGGACGTCCCGTCGCGGATCAAGGCCGTCATGGACGTGGCTCCGCACAACCCGCCGGGCAGCACCTACGAGTACTCCGACCTGAACCTGATCACGCTGGGCGTCCTGGTCGAGCGGATCACCGGCGAGACGCTCGACAAGGTGGTGGCCGAGCGGATCACCGGGCCGCTGCGGATGGTCGACACCGGCTACAACCCGCCGGCGAGCAAGCTGGACCGGATCGCCGCGACCGAGTACGCGGCGAACCCGCCGCGCGGCATGATCCGCGGCTCGGTGCACGACGAGAACGCCTGGTCGCTCGGCGGCGTCGCGGGGCACGCGGGCGTGTTCTCCACGGCCGGCGACATGGCGGTCCTGGCCCAGACGATCCTCAACGGCGGCACCTACCGCGGACACCGGATCCTGCGCCCGAGCACCGTGCGGGAGCTGCTCGAGAACCACAACGAGGGGTTCCCGGGCCACGACCACGGTTACGGCTTCGAGCTGAACCAGCAGTGGTACATGGGCGGACTGTCCGGTCCGCGCACCGCCGGGCACACCGGGTTCACCGGCACCGACGTGGTGATCGACCCGGCCTCGCGATCGTTCGCGATCCTGCTGACCAACCGGGTCCACCCGACCCGGAGCTGGGGCTCGATCAACGTCGCCCGGGAGACGGTCAGCACCGGCCTCGCGAAGGCGCTCGCGGTCCGGCCCGAGCACGGCCGGGACTCCTGGTATACCGGCCTCGGAGACGCCTCGCAGGCCACGCTGACGACCGTCGGGCTGCGACCGGAGGGTCCCGTTCGAGTGAACTTCGACGCCTTCGTCGACTCCGAATCCACGGATGTCCTGGTGCTCGAGTCGAGCATCGACGGGACTACTTGGACGGCGGTTCCGATGGACGTCTCGGGGGTCGGCGCACCGGACAAACCGGTCAATTCGCTGGCTGGGAACGGGCATCGGGCCTGGTGGAAGGTCGATGTTCGCATACCGCACGCTGCAGATATCACGCTGCGCTGGCGGTTCACTACTGACACCCGCTACACCGGGCGAGGAATTCACCTCGACGGCATCGTCGTCACGGACGGTGTCCGGATGCTCCTCAACGGTGAGAAAGAACCCCACAAACTGCAGGCCGACGGCTGGCAACCAAGATCACGATGAGAAACTTGTGGTGGTTGAAACGCTAACAACCACCCCCCCACCATCGATTCCGATGTTGAGCTAGCACGACGAAACAGGAAGTTTCCGCCTCGGTTGGGTAGCGTTGTCCACAGACAGCGGCTGCCGTCTTGTTGTCTCAGATGCCTGTTAGTAAGTTTCCCACGTGAGCGCGAGTGCCATGACCACACAACACACTGAGTCAAGTCCTCTGGTTCGCATCCGGTCGCTGCTGCCCGGTCTTGCTCGCGCAGAACAGCGCGTGGCCAAGGTTGTCCTGGACAGTCCGTCAACGGTTGCCCGTCGAAGCATCACCGAGGTGGCCGAGGCCGCCGGTACCAGCGAGACCACCGTCACCCGTTTCTGCAAGGCCATCGGCGTCGGCGGCTATCCCGAGCTGCGCATCGCCCTGGCGGCGGACACGGCCCGCTCCGAGGTCCACGCCGAGCGTGATCTCGGCGGCGAGATCGCCCCGGACGACGACCTCGCGAACGTGGTCGGCAAGGTCACCTTCGCCGACGCCCGCGCGGTCGAGGAGACCGCCGCCCAGCTCGACATCGAGATCCTCGAGCGGGTCGTCGCGGCCCTGGCCGGCGCGGGCCGGGTCGACGTCTACGGCGTCGGCGCGAGCGCGTTCGTGGCCGCCGACCTGCAACAGAAGCTGCACCGCATCGGGCGGGTCAGCTTCGCCTGGAGCGACACCCACATCATGCTGACGTCGGCCGCGGTGCTGGGCCGTGGCGACGTCGCCGTCGCCATCTCGCACACCGGCGCCACGGCCGACACGGTCGAGGCCCTGCGGGAGGCCCGGCGCGCCGGCGCGACGACAGTCGCGCTGACCAACTACCCCACCGCACCGATCAGCGAGGTGGCCGACCTGGTGCTGACCACCGCCGCGCGGGAGACGACCTTCCGCTCCGGCGCGATGGCCAGCCGGATCGCCCAGCTGACGGTGATCGACTGCCTGTTCATCGGGGTGGCCCAGCGTCATCTGGCCGACTCGATGAAGGCGTTGGACGAGACCAGGGACGCGGTGGGCGCCCACCGTCTGGAGACCCGTCACGACGGTCGCCGCAAGGCGCGGGAGACCGGTAAGTGATGCTTGGGGAGGCAAACATGACGGTGCCGCGCCAGGCCGTACACGTCGACTCGCCGACAGAGCGACGCAACCCGCGCACGGCCGACCTGGACCTGCTGTCCACGTTGGACCTCCTGCGGTCGATCAACGCCGAGGACCGCCTGGTGCCGGACGCGGTGGCGGCCGCGTTGCCGGCCCTGGCCACCGCCGTCGACCTGGCGGCCGAGGCGCTGCGGACCGGACACCGCGTGCACTACGTCGGCGCGGGCACGTCCGGTCGAATGGCCACGGCGGACGCCGCCGAGCTCGCGCCCACCTACAACGCGCCGCCGGACTGGTTCGTCGTGCACCACGCGGGTGGCGCGACGGCCCTGCGGAGCGCGGTCGAGGACGCCGAGGACGACGCGGACGCCGGTGGCGCTGCGCTCGCCCGCTCGGCCCGGCCGGGCGACTTCGTCCTGGGGCTGACCGCGTCGGGCCGGACCCCGTACGTGCTGGGCGCGCTGCGGGCGGCCGGCGCGCTCGGGGCGCGGACGGGTCTGGTCTTCTCGAACCCGCACGCGGTGGGGCTGTCGGACATCGACGTGCTGATCGAGGTGGACACGGGCCCCGAGGTGGTCGCGGGCTCCACCCGGATGAAGGCGGGCACCGCGCAGAAGCTGGTGCTCACCGCGTTCTCGACGGCCGTGATGGTAAAGCTCGGCCGGACCTACTCGAACCTCATGGTCAGCATGCGCGCGACGAACGCGAAGCTGCGCGGCCGCACGCTGCGCATCCTGCGCGAGGCGACTGGCGCCGACATGCACGAGTGCGCCGAGGCGCTGGACGAGGCCCGGGGCGACCTGAAGGTGGCGCTGGTGCACCTGCTGTCCGGCGTCGACACCGAGCAGGCCGCGGAGGCCCTCGCCGCCGCGGACGGGCACGTGCGCAAGGCCCTGATGACCGTGCGCGCCACGGTCTAGTACGAGTTCGTCGAGTCGGCGGGTCTTCGTTCGACGTCGAGGTGAGAGACACCGGACGAACGGAGATCATGATGGCTTACGCGCATGTCAACGGGCTCGACGTCTACTACGAGACACACGGTGACGGCGAGCCGCTCGTGCTGCTGCACGGTGGGCTGCTGACGATCGAGGGGACGTTCGCCGAGGCGTTGCCCCGCCTCGCGAAGTCCCGGAAGGTCATCGCGATCGAGCTGCAGGGACACGGGCGGACCGCGGACACCGACCGGGCCTTCACGCTCGAGCACCTCGCCGACGACGTCGTCGGGGTGCTCGACGAGCTCGGCTTCGAGCGGGCCGACTTCTTCGGCTACAGCCTCGGCGGGCTCGTCGCGCTGGCGGTGGGCATGCGCCACCCCGACCGGGCCGGCCGGCTCGCGGTCGCGGCCGTGCACTTCCGCGCGGACGGGTACCACCAGGAGATCTTCGACATGGACTCCGGCTCGGACCGGCTGCCGACCGAGGCGGACTTCCAGGAGATGCACGACGCCTACGTGGCCGTCGCGCCGGATCCCGGCCACTTCGAGGCCTTCGCGGCAAAGGCGTCGGCACTGCCCCAGCAGCTCGACTGGTCGGCCGAGGACCTCGGCTCGATCCAGTCGCCGGTCCTGATCGTCATCGGCGACCGGGACTTCGTCCGCGTCGACCACGCCGCCGAGATGCACACGCTGATCCCCGACGCCCGGCTGGCCGTCCTGCCGGACACGACCCACATGGGTCTGCTCCGGCGCGCCGACCGGCTGCTCCCGCTCGTGGAGGACTTTCTCGGCTGACGGGAAGGCGGGCCGAGCTCCGAGGGTCTCGGCCCGCTTCCGTGGGATCCCGTCCGCACAGCGAGAAGGGGACTCGCGAACTCCATGGTGCGAGCCCGCGGAAGAGGTGGTCTGGAGGCCGGCTGAACGCCCAGGTCAGCGGGCCAGCACCGCTTCGGCGATGCTCGTCGCCTCGCGGGCGCCGGCCTCGACCGCCTCGCAGCAGAGCACGATCCACTCGGCGAGTGCCTCGTCGGTGCCGGTGGCGAAGCCGGCGGCCGCCTCGGCGTAGCGGTCCGAGCGGCGCAGGAAGAACACCTCCGGCACGACCAGGCCCTTCGGGTCGAGCCCGGTGCCGATCGTCGTCAGCCGGGCCGCCGCGCGGGCCACGACGCCGTTCGCCGTGCGGAACGGGGACAGGGCCAGCAGCTCACCGTGCACGACCGCGACGAGCACCGCGCCGGGCACCGAGGTGCCGCCGGCCACGATGTCGCCCAGCAGGTCCAGCCGGCGCGTGACGCCGCGGCTCGCACGGGGCCGGCCCAGCTCCTCGTCGCTCGTCAGGTCCGTCGCGGCCAGCACGTGCAGCCGCGCGAGGGCCTGCATCGGCGCGCGCTGCCAGATCGGCACCAGCGTGCCCAGCGACTCGGCGATGCGCAGCGCGCCGGCCAGGTGCGGCTCCTCGACCTCGCCGGCCGCCGGGATCTCCGGGTCGCCGCCGTCCAGTGCGGCCGACGCCCGCGCCGCGCGCACCGACGCCTCCGC
>NZ_JBOHGA010000292.1:0-6607 GCF_050699915.1 Actinophytocola sp. | reverse complement strand
GCCTTGGCCGCTGCGCCGGTGACCTGCCGCAGCGGGCGCAACGCGTGGTTCGCCGCCCAGCGACCCACCAACGCGCCCGCGACGCCGCTCGCGGCCGTGCCCGCCAGCAGGATCCAGCTCAGGAACTGGAACGTGCGGTCCAGCTCACGCAGCGGCGAGACCTGGACGTAGGTCGCCGTCCCCGCGCGCAGTGGCAACCCGATCGCGAGCACCGGCACGTCGTCGAGCCTCGTGCGCTGGTGCGCCGCGGTGCCGTCGGCGACGAGGTTCAGGAAGGCCGGCGGCAGCCGTGTCGGGTCGACGAGGTTGCCGCTGCTGATCGTCTCGCCGTTGCCTGAGCGGTTGTCGACGATCAGCACCGCGGACTCGGCCTCGGACCCGAGCCCGGTGATCAGCTCGGGCAGGCCCGCCGAGTCACGGCGCAGCGCGTCCTCGATGAGCCGTGCGTTGCTGGTCGCCTGCCGGACGGCGCTGCGCTCGCGCTGGTCGATCATGTAGCCGGTGGACAGGTGCCAGGTCGCCGGCGATCACCAGCGACACCAGGCTGAACCACGCCATCACTCGGGTTCGCAGCGGCAGCCGGCTCACGACGCCCCCTCGCGGTCGCCCTGTGTTTGATGGTTCGCTCCGCAAGCTCCGCTCACGACACGCCGATTCGGTAGCCCGTCCCGCGGACGGTGAGCACCAGGGTCGGCTGGCCTGGGTCGGGCTCGATCTTGCGGCGCAGCCGGCGCACGTGCACGTCCAGCAGCCGGGTGTCGCCGAAGTAGTCGTAGTCCCACACCCGCTCCAGCAGCTGCTCGCGGGTCACCACCGCTCCACCCGCGGCGGCCAGCGTGCTCAGCAGCCGGAACTCGGTCTTGGTCAGCGGCACCTCCTCGACCCCGCGCAGGACCCGGCCCTCGGTCAGACGCACCGTCAGGTCGCCGAGGGTGATCACGGCGGGCACGTCGGGGTCGCCGGCGCGGGTGCGGCGCAGCAGCGCCCGGATCCGTGCGCTCAGCTCGCCGGCGTCCACCGGCTTGGTCACGTAGTCGTCCGCGCCGGCTTCGAGGCCGGCGATGACTTCCTCCGACCCGGTGCGCGCGGTGACCATGATGATCGGCAGGTCGCCGAGCTCGCGGATCCGCGCGCACACCGCCAGCCCGTCCGCCCCGGGCAGCATCACGTCCAGCAGCACCACATCCGGCTCGACACCACCATCGACGACGCCGGCGGTGAGCCGTTCCAGCGCCTGCTCACCGGTGGCCGCTTCCACGACCTGGTAACCCTCGTCGGCCAGCGCGAGCCGCAACGCCTCACGGATCCGCGCGTCGTCCTCGACGAGCAGCAACGTGGCGATCATCCCCCACCTCGAGTCCACTCGGCGCAGATCGTACGCGAACCGGCGGGACCGGCCGATCGTCAGGAAGTCGTCAGGTTGATCTGCCCGAACACACAGGAGGATGACGGCAAGCCGGTCGAACGGGGGATCGTGCCGATGCACCGCTACGAGCAGCACTGTCCGATCGCGCGGGCGGCCGAGGTGGTCGCCGAGTCGTGGACGCTGCTGATCGTCCGCGAGCTGTTGTGCGGCAACGAGTGCCGGGTGGACATCGCGAAGGGTCTGCCGAAGATCGCCCCGTCTGTGCTGGGTCGCCGACTACGCACGCTGGAGAGCCACGGCCTGGTCACCCGCGTGGTCGAGGCCCGTGAGGTGTCCTACCGGTTGACCGCCGCGGGGCGCGAGCTGCGACCGATCGTCGAGCAGCTCGGCGCCTGGGGGCAGCGGTGGCTGGACCGGCCACGGCTCGGCGACCTCGATCCGGAGCTGCTCGTGTACGACATCTGCCGGGAGATCGACCGTGCCCGGCTGCCGGCCGACCCGCTCACGGTCGAGGTCGACTTCGCCGATGCGCCGCAGCCGCGACGGTGGTGGCTGATCCTGTCGGCCGCGGAGGTCGTCGCGGGGCAGCGGCACCCGGACACGGCCGCGGCGGTGCGAGTGAGCTGCACGCTCGGCGCGCTGGCCGGCGTCTGGTTGGGCCATGTCACCTGGCTGCAGGCCGTTCGGGACCGCGCGATCATGCTCGCCGGCGAAACGGCAGCGATCCGCTCGCTGATCGACTGCCTCGGCGCGAGCCGGTTCGCCGGGATGGCGCGTGTCGACGAACCGCTCCCGCGGCCGGCCGGGGACCGCGGATGATCCGGCCGCCGAGGGAGGAGAACGCGACGCTGGTGCTGCCGACCGAGCACGACCCGCCGGCCGAGGTGGTCGCGGCCTGGATCCTGCGGGCACTCAGCGAGCTTCCCGCGCCGGCGCGGCTGCGGGCCGCGGTGGTCGCCCACGAGCTGCTCACCGCGGCGCGGCGCCGGCGGTCGGCGCCCTACGTGCTGCGGCTGGCGACGCTCGACCGCCGCACGCTCGGCGTATCGGTCGACGACTGCGACCCCGAGCCCGACGACGGCCCGAACCTGGTGCTGGTCGACGGTTTGTCGACGCGGTGGGGCGTGGAACGGCGCAGACGGGCCAGAACGACCTGGGCCGAGCTGGCGGTCGAGTCGCCGCGAGGCCAGCTGTCCCGGCCCGACCAACCGTCGCCGCGCGCGACTCGAGGAGGCGGACGGCATGCCGTCACCGGTCCGTCCGATGTGGACTGACGGGAACGGCGCGCAGGCAGCGGGCACCGAGCGCGTGCTCGGAGAGGCCAGGCTCGCCGAGATCGACCCGATGCTCCTGATGGACCTGCGCGGCTGGTTGGCGCGGCCGCTGGGTGGCGCCACACCGCAGGTCTTCCGAGACGTCACGATCGTGGTCGGCGAGCTGATGACCAACGCCTTCCGGCATGCCGAGCCACCGTTCGCCGTCCGACTCAGCACACCCCGATCCGTTGGCGGCGTGCGCGTGGAGGTTGGCGACAGCACGTTCTCGCCCACCACGGGGTGGCCGTTGGGCAGAGGGCTGCTGATCGTGCGCGACCTCTGCGCCGGCTGGGGCGTCGAGCACCGGCCGGACGGCAAGGTCGTGTGGGCCGACGTGACGAAGGCGGCGTGAGGCATATCAGCCTTCGATCGGGGTAGTCCTCAGTTGACCGCGAAGGTTTCGCGGTCACCCGGACCGAGGATTGAGGCTCATGGTTATCGGAATCGTCATCGGAGTGTGCGTACTGCTGGTCATCCTGGCCTTCCTGGTACCGCGCCTCTCGAGGCACCCCCAGCGCGGCGCGCAGAAGACCGCGGGCGCCGGCGGGCAGGTAGCGGGCAAGGCCCCAGGTCCGCTCGGCCGATGGCTGAGCAAGCCGTTCTCCAAGTCGCAGCGCGCGATGGGCAAGAGCGCGCACGCCGGCCGCAAGGGCCGCGGCAAGCTTCCCTTCTGACCGTCAGCCCGGGAGCTGCCAACTCAGCCAGCGGCTCGGGTCGTCGCGTTCGAGTCTTGGTTCGTACACCACCCGGCCGATCGTGGCGCCCCGGGCCAAGCTGAACACCAGGCAGCCCTGGGTGGCCACGCCGGCGGCGAGCTCCTCGGCGGGGGTGGGGCAGTGCCGTTGGCGGTAGCCGACGAAGGCGTCGACCGGGACCAGCAGGCCCCGGTCGTCGAGTATGTTCAAGCCATCCTGGACGTCGTAGGTCCGCACGTTGCCGGCGCCGCTCGCGGTCACCGTGTAGCGGACGAGGTACAGGCGGATGCCGGGCGGCGGCTTCGGCCCGACGAGGTACGCCGACGGCTCGTCGATCACGTCGGCGATGCCGATCTCGGCGTAACCGGAGTCGGTCCGCACCTCGACGGGCGGGCCGCCGACCTGCCCTTCCGCCGCCGGCAGGGTTGGCGGACCGGACGCCGGCACCGTCATCGGGAACAACAGCGCGTGCTCGCCGGTCGGGTCGATGGTCCGGTCGTCGAACAGCACGCCGCGCACGACGGTCGCGACCGGGACGAGGAACACCGCGCACTCGGTGCGGGACTTGCCCCGCGGGGTCCGGGGCAGGTTCTGCTGGTTCGAGCCGCAGAGCTCGACCGTGACGGGCCCGGCCCGGCTCGCGGAGTCCATGAGCTGGCCGCGGTCGTCCAACAGGTGGACGTTGTGCCCGTCGCCGTACGGGAGCTCCTCGCCGACGCGCAGCGTCACCCGGACCTTCGCCACCACCCATCGGTAGCCGTCCGGCGCCTCGCGATCGGCGAGCGCGCCTCGTACGAGCCGAACTTCCTCCTGGACCTCGGTCGCGCCTTCGTAGGTGCCGGTCGCCTTGAACAACCCACTGCCGCCCTCGGGTACGACGGTCGGGTCGGGTGAGCCGGCACCGACGACCGCCTTGCCGTCCCGCGCGGGCGTGAGCTCGGGCGCGTCGGCGTCGCTTGACGGAACCACGGAGCTCGACGGTCGCGCCGGGTTGGTGGCGGCAGCAGCGAGAGGGTTCCCGCTGACCTGCTGCCCGCCGGACAGCTGGGTCCCGATCACGACGAGCGCGGCCACCACGGTCAGCGCGGTACCGGCGGCGACCCATCGCCGCGACCGCGATCGTCCACTGTGGACGACCGGGGTCGGTGCCGGTGAGGGCACCGGCCCGGTGGGCGCTGCTGTGCCGGCGACGACCAGCTCGATCGCACCCCAGGCCACGCTCGCCTCCGGCTCGGGATCCGGCTGGACCGGCAGCCGCAGCTCCTCGTCGAGCAGCGCCGCGAGCCGGGGGATCCGGCTGGTCCCGCCGACGAGGTGCACGCCGCGCAGCGCGCCCCGGTCCACGCCCGACACGTCGAGCACCCGGCGGGCCAGCTCGACGACCCGTCGCAGGTCCGGCTCGACGAGTGCCTCGAAGTCGCTTCTGGTCAGCTCGACCGGGTCGTCGCGTCCGGGCACCGTCAGCTTCGCCGACCGGCGGCGGCTGAGCAGCTCCTTGGCGGCACGGGCATCCTGCCGCAGCACCTGACCCCGCCTCGCCGCCGCGACGTCCATTGTGGACGGAGCGGTGCCGCCCGTGACGTGGTCGACGATCCGCTGGTCGAGATCGTCGCCGCCGAGGTCGGGCAGCCCGGCGCAGGCCAGGACGGCGTAGCCGGCGCCGTCGCGCCGAACCACCGCGGCGTCGCAGGTGCCGCCGCCGAGGTCGAGCACGACCTCGGCCATGCCGTCGCCGAGCCCACCGCGGGCCGCCGCGGCGACCGGCTCCGGCACCATGCTGACCTGCGGCGCGAGTCCCGCAGCCGCCTCGGACAGCCGGCCCATCCGCAGCGCGCCCCAGTCCGCGGGGTGGGTCAGGGCCAGGTGGTCGACGGGCCGGTTGGCCTGCCGGGCCGCCTCCGCGCAGACCCGCTCCAGGACGGCGCGCACCATGTCGAGCACGTCGACCGGAGTGTTGCCCAGCAACAGGGTGCCCTCGTCCAGCCGGGACTTGGGCCGGTGTTCCAGCCGGTGCGCGGCCGACCGGCCGAGCCGCAGCGCGTCGGTGCCGACCACGAGCCGGCCGTCGTCGCCCAGCAGCACCGCGGACGGCATGGACGGCGCACCGTCCACACTCACCACTCGCGGCGGCTTCCCGTCCCGGCGCGCGACAGCCACGGTGTTCGTGGTGCCGAAGTCGACCGCCACGATCAGCGCGCCCCCGGTCACGGCAGCAGCCAGGTGGTCTCGTCGGCGCCGTGTATCGAAACCGCCACGTCCCGGACCGGCGTTCCGGTCGGCACCGCGAACAGGTGGCACACCTGCTGGACGCCGGCCCCGCCCCGCAGCTTGTCCGTGCCGGTGCAGCCCTGGGTGTTCACGATCGCGGAGCTGGCCTCGTCGATGATCGTGCCGCGGTCGTCCCGCAGCTGGACGAGCAGCGGTGGGGAGTACTCGGCGTCCTCCGGCATGCGGACGGCGAGTCGCAGCAGGACGCCGCGGGTGCCGGGCAGGTCGATGGGTTCGCTGTCGAAGTAGCCCGACGGGTTCTGGACCAGGTCGACCACGGCGACGTCGGCGGTCGTGGTCGGCGAGGAGGTGGAGGTGAAGGTGTGCGGCACGCCGAGTGCCAGGGCGTCGCGCGGCGACGGCTGCGGCGCGCCGTCGACCCGCTGACCGGTCACCGGAATCCGGGCGCCGAGGGCGAGTCGTGCGGGCGTGCCGGCCTCGGGCCACCTGGTGCTGGACGTGGCCAGCGCGACCTCGGTCACCGGCGTGGTGCGGGCGACCCGGTAGGCGAGGCACAGCTGCCGCGACTCGCCCGGCTTCAGCTCGTCGGCCGGTTCGCGTTCCGGACAGGACGGCGACCGGAAGTTGCCGGCATCGCCGATCATGAGACCCCGGTCGTCGACGACGTACGTCCGGGCCACGAGCTCGTCGTAATGCGCCTCCTTGGCCACCGCGGTCACGGTGATCTCGATCAGGACCAGCCGGTGCTCGTCGTCGGTGGCGACGCCGGCCGCCGCCAGCTCCGCGCTCTGCTCGGCCGTGTCGACGAAGGAGTCGAGCCGCCAGGTCAGGGTCGACGAACCGTCGTCGTACTCGACGGGTCTGCCCTTCTCGACCACCGGCAGCTGCTCGGTGGACCGGCCCGCCACCGCGATCGGGTCGCCCTCGACCGGTGGCGGCAGGGTGAGCCGCTCCGTCGCCGCGCTGCCGGGCCGGGCCTGGCCGGCGACGGTGTCGTCGCC
>NZ_JBOHGA010000291.1:0-6646 GCF_050699915.1 Actinophytocola sp. | reverse complement strand
CACAGGATCCTGGGCAGCCGCAGCCCGGCCAGGAACGGCCGTTCGGGCAGCCGCAGTCGAGTCAGGGGCAGCCGTTCGGGCAGGTGCAGCCGGGCCATGCGCAGCCCGGCCAGGGGCAGCCGTTCGGGCAGGGGCAGTCGAGTCAGTCACCGGGTTTTGGGCAGCCGCAGCCGAGTGAGGGGCATCCCTTCGGGCAGGCGCAGCCCAGTCAGGGGCAGCCGTTTGGGCAGGCGCAGCCGAGTGAGGGGCAGCCGTTTGGGCAGGCGCAGCCCAGTCAGGGGCAGCCGTTTGGGCAGGCGCAGCCGAGTGAGGGGCAGCCGTTTGGGCAGGCGCAGCCCAGTCAGGGGCAGCCGTTTGGGCAGGCGCAGCCGAGTGAGGGGCAGCCCTTCGGGCAGGGGCAGCCCAGCCAAGGACAGCCGTTCGGGCAGGGGCAGCCGAGTCAGGCGGAGCCGTATTCGCCGCAGGCGCAGTTTGGACAGTGGCAACCCTGGCAGGGGCAGCCTGTTCGCGGGCAGTTCGCGCAGCACGGGCAGGGCCAACAGCACGGGCAGGGCCAACCGCCGGCGCAGGGCCAGCCAGCACAGGGTGAGCAGCCGACCTCTTGGGTCCACTCCGGACAGTCCACCGCCTCCATCCCGGGCCAACAGCAGGGGCCATTGTGGGCGCGGAACATCCCGCTGCCTCCGATAGCCCCGCCGCAGCCGGGCGCAAAGCCGCCCGCGGCGCTGTCCGAGGACGATCCGGCGCCCACCAGCGTCCTCGGCGAGGCGCCCGAGACGCTGAGCATCGAGCCGCCGGCACCGGCACAACCCGAGGAAGAGCCGGCCACCATCCACGAGCGGCCGGAGAAGGACAGCACACACGGCACCGGCTCCAGCTCGGTACCGACCGGCCGGCGGACCGGCTCTCGCGGGGCCCATCGCGGGCGACTGGGCGCGGGCCTGGTCGACGTGCCCGTCGTACCGGTCAAGGACCCGGCCTCGGCGGTCCTCAAGGACCCCGCGGTCAGCGAGAACAAGCGCTTCTGCAGCAACTGCGGTGCTGAGGTCGGCCGCGGCAAGGACGGCAACCCCGGCGCCACCGAGGGCGAGTGCGAGACCTGCGGCACCTCCTTCAACTTCCGGCCCCGGCTGGTCCGCAGCGACCTCGTCGGCGGGCAGTACGAGGTCCTCGGCTGCCTCGCCTACGGCGGCCTCGGCTGGATCTACCTGGCCAAGGACCACAACGTCTCCGACCGGTGGGTCGTGCTCAAGGGCATGATCGACACCGGCGACGCGACCTCGATGGCCTCCGCCGTGGCCGAGCGGCGCTTCCTCGCCGAGGTCGAGCACCCGAACGTCGTCCGCATCTACAACTTCGTCCAGCACCCCGACCCGAAGACCGGCAACCTCGTCGGCTACATCGTGATGGAGTACGTCGGCGGACAGTCCCTCCGCCAGCTCGCGCTGGAGCACCACCGGGAGACCGGCCGCGCCGAGCCGCTGCCGATCGGGCAGGTCATCGCGTACGGCCTGGAGATGCTGCCGGCGCTGGGCTACCTGCACAGCATCGACATGCTCTACTGCGACCTCAAGCCGGACAACGTGATCCAGGCCGGCGAGCAGCTCAAGCTCATCGACCTCGGCGCGGTCCGCCAGGCCGACGACTACGAGAGCCCGCTGTTCTTCACCCTCGGCTACAGCGCGCCCGAACTGGCCACCGAGGGCGCCTCGATCGCGTCCGACATCTACACCGTCGGCCGGACGCTGGCCGTCCTGTCCATCGAGTTCGCCGGCTACACGACGCGCCACAAGCACACCATGCCGAGCCCCGAGGAGGAGCCGCTCTTCGCGCTGTTCGGCTCCTACTACCGGGTCCTCAAGCGGGCCACGCACCAGAACCCGGTGCTGCGCTTCGCCTCCGCGGAGGAGATGGCCGACCAGCTCACCGGCGTGCTGCGCGAGGTCATGGCGCTGGGCACCGGCCGGCCGCGGCCGGGGCAGTCGACGGTCTTCGGCATGGAGACGCGGACATTCGGCTCCGGCATGGTCGTCGGCGAGCACGGTTCGCTGCCCTCGCCGGACCCGCTCGACGTCGCCTCGATCCTGCCGCTGCCGATGGTCGACACGGACGACCATGCGGCCAGCACCCTCGCGAGCATCACCGCGACCGAGCCGGCCGAGATGGTGGCCGCGCTCGCCTCCGCGCCGCAGGACTCCATAGAGGTGCGGCTGCGGATGGTCCGCGCCCGGATCGAGCTGGGCGACATGCGGGAGGCCGCCGCCGAGCTCGAGGCCGCGCGCCGGCTGGTCACCGACCCGGCGGACTGGCGGCCGGACTGGTACGAGGGCCTGATCGCGCTCGCCTCGCGGCGGCCGGCGGACGCGACGGCGGCGTTCGAGAAGGTCTACGACGCGGTGCCGGGCGAGATCCCGCCGAAGCTCGCCCTCGCGATCAGCGCGGAGTACTCCGGCAACTTCTTCGTTGCCGCACGGTGCTACGAGCTCGTCTGGCTCACCGACCACTCGTGGGTCAGCGCGGCGTTCGGGCTGGCCCGCGTGTACCTCGCGCAGGGCGGTCGCAAGAGCGCCTTCGAGGTCCTGGAGGCGGTGCCGGACACGTCGAGCCACCACGTCGCCGCGCAGGTCGCCGCCATCAAGATCAAGACCGGCGCCGTGCAGCAGAACGGCGAGCACGACCTGCACGACGCGGCCCGGCGGCTGGAGCGGCTGGCGCTGGACGCCGAGCGCCGCACGACGCTGTCCGCCGAGGTGCTGGAGGCCGCGTACAGCTGGGTGCGCGCCGGGCGCCCCGGCGCGGCCGCGGCCGGCTCGGACACCCGCATGGTGCTGGGCTGTCGGCTCTCGGAGCGGGAGCTGCGCTTCGGGCTGGAGCGCTGCTACCGCGCCCTGGCCCGGCTGGCGAGCACGCAGGACCAACGCCACGAGCTGGTGGACAAGGCGAACGCGATCCGCCCCCGCACGGTGACCTGACCGGCGACCTGACCTGCGACCGGGTCAGCGGTCGCCGGGCTGCAGCTCGATCAGCGAGATGTCCGGCGGGGCGCCCACGCGGACCGGCGGGCCCCAGAAGCCCGCGCCCCGCGTGACGTACAGCCACGTGTCGTCCACCTTCGTCAGGCCGGCCAGCGACGGCTGGGCGATCGACACGACGTGGTGGAACGGGTACATCTGGCCGCCGTGCGTGTGGCCGGACAGCTGCAGGTCGACGCCGTGGGAGGCGGCGTCGGAGACCTGCACCGGCTGGTGGGCCAGCAGCACGACCGGGCTGTCCGGCGTGCGGTCGGCGAGCGCGCGGTCGAAGTCCGGGCCGTCGTCGCGGGAGCGGCCGTTCACGTCGGTCACGCCGGCCAGGTCCAGGGAACCCGAGCCGCGGGTGATCGTCGTGCCCTCGTTGCGCAGGGTGTGCACGCCGAGGCGGTCGAGCTCGCGGATCCAGCCGTCCGGATCGACGAAGTACTCGTGGTTGCCGGTCACGAAGAAGCTGCCCTCGCGCGGCGCCAGGTCGGCCAGCGGCGCCGCGGCCGAGCCGAGCTCCTCGACCGAGCCGTCCACGAGGTCGCCGACGATCGCGACCAGGTCCGGCGACGACTCGTTGATCATCCGCACGATCCGCTCGGTGTGGGACCGGCCCAGCAGCGAGCTCAGGTGGATGTCGCTGACCACCGCGATCCGGAAGCCGGCGAGCGTCGGGTCCAGCCGGCGCAGCGTGACGGGCACGCGAAGCACGTCGGGCGGCCCGAGCGCGTTCGCCATGCCGACGCCGGTCACCGAGGTCGCGGCAACCCCGGCCACCAGCCCGAAGCCGCGCGCGAGGAACAGCCGCCGGCTCGGGTCGACGGGCCGCGCCGGCTCGGCATCGGAATCGGCCTCCGGTTCGGAGTCAGGCTCGGAGTCGGGCTCGGCCGAGGGGGCCGCGGGTGACGTGGCGGTCGCCTCGAGGGGCCGGCGGCGCACCCAGCCGCGCAGCGCGAGCCGCGGCAGCTCGAGCAACAGGGTGATCACGAACAGGTAGAACATCAGCGCGAACCATGTGTACCCGGGCCAGGTGAACCACTGCGCCACGGCCGGTGAGATCTCCCGCCCGAGCGTCAGCGTCGCGAACACCAGCAGCGCCAACAACACAGTCGCGATCGTCGCCGCGCGGCGCGTTCTGCCCGGCCGCGTGGTGTCCTTGACCAGCCGTTTCCACAGGTACCAGTGCATCAGCGCGAACAACGCGCCGAGGATGATGCCGAACAATCGGGCTCCTAGGGATTGATGTCGAAACGGCGTTCGCGCAGGAGCCCCGGATCCTTGGCGACGGCACGCAGGTCCTCCGCGCGCCCGTGCTCCATGAAGTGACTGAAGTCGACCTCGACGAACAGCGCCCTGGCCCGCAGCGCGACCGGCCCGTCCGGCGCGTTCAGCCGGCCGTCGGCGCTCGCGTACACCTTGCGCCCGGCCAGGCCGTCCAGCTTGCCGACGATGTAGAGCGTCGAACCGACCGGGACCGGACGCAGGAAGTCGGTCTCCAGCCGGCCGGTCACCGCCGGGCGGCGCAGCAGCTGGCCGACCGTCGAGCCGAGCGCCTCGTCGAACGCGCAGGCCAGCAGGCCGCCGTGGGCGAGGCCGGGCGCGCCCTGGTGCGCCTCGGTGACGGTGAACTGGGCGAGGACCGTCTGCCCCTCGCCGGCCTCGGTCTGCAGGTGCAGGCCGTGCTCGACCTCGTCGCCGCAGCCGAAGCAGTAGGCGTAGTGCGGCCCGAGCTTGTTGCCCGGCTCGGGCGCGTCCGGATGCCGCTCGGGCAGCTCGACCGCGACCGGAGGCCACGACGGGGGAACTCGACTCACGCCGACCAGCGTAGTTCGGTCCCGATGTTGCCCCGGTGAGTCGTCGCCGTGCCCCGCTGAGCAGCCCGTGTGGGACCGGCGGACCGGCGGGGATGCAATGGGTTCGACCGAGGAGGTGCGTCATCGAACAGGAGCGGCCGGGGCGGCCCGGCGACGAGAGCATCCCTTCGGTGCTGGACGTCGTTACCCCAGCACTGGAACGCTCGTCGGCACTGGCCGACGAGCTGGCCCAGCTGCTGGTGCCGGCGCGCTTGTTCAACTGAGTCGTGCTTGTGACCAGTTGTGCACTACGCGGCGGATTTGGTGGCCCGGTCACGTCGATACGACCAGGCTGTGCGCAACAGGTGTTGTACGGGGTGGAGGATTGGGTCCATGGCGCGCGAACGGGTGGACAGCTTCACGGAGGCCAAGCGGCTCTCCGGGGACCACGAACGGGTCCGACCGGGCAAGGATCGGGCGAACATCCATGCCGGCGACGTCGTCGCGCACGGCGCCACCGGGCAGAACGTGGACGGCATCTCGGCCGACTTCCAGCGGCTCACCGACCTCTACGGCCAGCTGCAGGGCCTGCGCGACCGGCTCGTGCAGCAGCGGGCCGCGGCGGTCGAGCTGTCCGGGCCGCTCACGGACGGCTCCAGTCCGGTCACCGGGCCGATGCGCAAGGCGTTCCGCCAGCGGGCCGACGTGGACGAGGGCGTCCAGGGCGCGCTCGACCAGTACATCGGGGAGCTGGACGCGGTGCGCACCGCCATCGTCAACACCCTGCAGACCTACCGGGGCGTCGAAGGTGACGCCGTCGCCCGGTTCAACCAGGTCGTGAACCAGGAGGAGACCGGCCGATGACCGCCCCGGACGACTACGACCGCGACCGCCGGCACAAGACCTACGGCGAGGTCCACCGCCCCGACCGCGAGGCCCGCGAACGCTCGGAGCGGCGCAAGGACATCAAGCGCAAGAACCGGCAGCCGGGGCACTTCGGGAAGGCCAACTGGGAGGCCTACCAGCACCACGAGCTCTACAACATGATCATGAAGGCCGACCCGCGGCAGATGTACGACCGCGCGCAGCACTGGAAGCGGCTGGCGGACGAGATCGAGACGACCACCACCGAGGTCCAGAAGGTCGTCGAGCAGGTCATGACCAGCTGGCAGGGCCAGGCCGCGGTGAACGCGGGCTCGGCCACCACGAGGCTGATGCAGTGGGCCGGCACCGCGAGCCACACGGCCGGCTCGGTCGCCGAGAACATGTCGACCTACTCCGACACGGTCGCCACCGCGCAGCGGCGCATGCCGCCCCCGAGCTTCGCGACCGCCGAGCGGCGCTTCCGCGACGGCTACACGGTGATGACGACCGGCGGCCCGGCCGACGCGGTCTTCCTCAAGCAGCTGGTCTCCGACGGCATGGTCGGCCACGAGCAGGCCAGGTCCAACAAGGCCGAGGCCGTCAACGTGATGGAGGACTACGAGCAGGACAGCCGGGTCGTCCACGAGAAGATGCCGCACTTCGAGGACGCCGGCCCGACCACCAAGGACTCGCCGACGTGGGCGCCCGCGGCCACCGACCCGAGCGGTGGCGGCACCGGCGCGGGCGGCGGCTCCAGCTCGCCGGGCGGCTTCCCGCCGGGCGGTGTGGGCGCGGTGCCCGGCGGCAACTCCTCGACCACCCCGTCCAGCTTCGCGCCCCCGGCCGCGACGGCCCCGACCGGTCCAGGCGGCGGCTTCCCGCCCGGCAGCACCGGCTTCGGCCCGGGCGGCCTGAACGGCGGCGCCGACCAGCTGCGCGGCGGCGGCGGCTTCGGCGCGTACGGCCCCGGTG
>NZ_JBOHGA010000290.1:0-6706 GCF_050699915.1 Actinophytocola sp. | reverse complement strand
CGGAGCTCCGGTGCCACCCCCACTGACGTGCGGTGACACGGTTCACCTGATGCGGTGGCGGGGCGGCGTGCCTGCGCCGAGTGGTCAAACGTGCGTGCGACAGTGGGCCGCATGGCGCCGTCCCTCGACCTCGATGCCGCCGATATCAGCAGCGACAGCGTCGAAGCGGAAGCGTCCAAGGTCACCCGCGTCCGGGTTCTGACCTTCACCGCACTGGGCTCGGTCGTCACCGGCTACGCCGCGGTCGCCGCGCTGCTCGCGCTCGTCACCGCGATCGCCCCGCTCGCGCACTTCTCCACGGCCGGCGTGGTGGCGGCCGCGTTGCCGGGCTGGCTCGCCGCGCACCAGGTGCCGGTCGCGATCAGCGGGCTCGAGCTCGGCGTGCTGCCCCTTGCGGCGACGATCGGCGTGCTGCTGATCGCCGCGCGGGCCGCGGCCGGCGCCGCCGAGCGGCTGGAGCTTACGGGGCCGTGGCAGGCCGGTCAGGCTGTCAGCGCGATCGCCGCGGCACACGGCGGTTGCGGGCTCGCCATCGCGCTCGCGGTCTCCGACCACGGGGTGTCGATCGACCCACTGGCCGCGTTCTACTACCCGGCCTTCCTCGCCGGGCTCGCCGCCGCGTTCGGTGTGCTGCGGTGCTGCGGGCTGTGGGACGCGTTGCTGGCCCGGGCCGAGCCGATCGCGCTTCGCGGGCTGCGGGCCGGCCTGCTCGCGGTGTTGTTGCTGCTCGCCGCGGGTGGTGCGGTGCTGACGTTCGCCCTGGCCACCTCGGTGCCGACCGCGCGAGAGCTGTTCGCCGTGTCCGCGCCGGGCCTCGGCAACGGGCTCGGCATGCTGTTGCTGTCGATCGGGTTCGTGCCCAACGCGGTGGTCGCCGCGGTCGCGTTCGTGGCCGGGCCGGGGTTCTCGGTGGGGGTCGTCTCGGTGGCGCCGCTGGACTTCAGCGGCGGTCCGGTGCCCGCCATGCCGCTGCTCGCCGCCCTGCCGGCGGAGCCGGCCGCGTGGTGGCCGGCACTCTTCGCGCTGCCGCTGGGGGTCGGCGTGCTCGTCGGCCGCCGGCTGCGGGACGCGGCCGAGGAGCCGGCCGTCCGAGTGCGTGGCGCGGCGATCGCGGCGGGCGTGGTGGCGGTCGCGTTCGTGGTGCTGGCCGGAAGCGCGGGCGGGCGCGTCGGAGTGGGCCCGTTCGACCCGGTGAACCTGCACGCCGCGACGGTGTCACTGGCGCTGGCGCTGTGGATCGGCATCCCGGCCGCGGTGACCGCATGGCTGGGCGGCCCCCGCCCGATGCGCGACGACCCGCCGGGCTTGCTGGATCCTGACGACGAGCCGCCACTCGAACCAGACGCCGAGACTGAAGCGGAGTCCGAGACCGAAGCGGAGTCCGAGACTGAAGCGGAGTCCGAGACCGACGCCGAGCCGGGCGCCGACACCGCGGCCGAGACTACCGCCGAACACGATCGCGAGTCAGCCGCCGAGGCAACCGAAGCCGCCGAGCCCCAAGCCGAGTCGGAGGCGGGCGAACCGAAGAGCCGAGTCACGAAAGTCGACTAATCGACAGCCAGTCGGCGGATGTCCTCGCGATCGACGGCAGCGGCCCGGTGTTGCCGATCGACGCGAACCAGTCCCACAGCTCCAGCGCGTGGTAGAGCCGGTAGAGCGCCACCCGCGCCAGCCCGTCGGTCGGCAGCGGTCCGTAGCCGGCGAGCAGGCCGGCCCGCTTCACCGAAGACGCCGTCAGGTCGTACTGCCACCCGCGAGCGCACCGCGTGGTGCAGCTCGGCAGGGCCGCCCAAGGCCGCGAACTCCGCCAGCTCCTTGGCGAACTGCCGGCTCATGTACGCGGGGTTGTCCGGGCGGCCCGGCACCAGCGTCAGCACCGTCGCCGCGCGCTCGACGTCCACGTGCACGACCTGCGGCGCCGGGCCGACGCCCTGCTCGGCCAGCACCGAGTAGACGTGCACCTCCTTGGCCTGCTTCCAACGCCACTCGTCCGCGTACTGTTTGACGATCAACGGGTCGGCGCCGGCCAGCCGCACCTCGTGCACGGTGCTGAGCTGCCCGCCGGTCCGGGGCACGACCGAGGTGACGACGACATCCGGCCCCAGCACGGCCGCCAGCGACGGGGTGAGCACGCGGCGGAACCTAGCGACCGGGCGGCGGGGCGGGCGAGCGCCTTTCCGGCGGCCACCTAAGCTGCGCGTATGCGTGCGTTGGGGAGATTCCGCTGACCGGGTCGGCCTCGGTGAGACCGGACGTCCCGGCGCGGGTCGTCGTACTGGTCTCCGGTTCGGGAACCCTCCTGCAGGCCGTGCTCGACGCGAGCGCGGAGCCCGGCTTCCCCGTGCGCGTGGTCGCGGCCGGCGCGGACCGGCGCGGCATCGAGGGGCTGGCGCGGGCCGAGCGGGCCGGAGTGCCGACGTTCGTCGCGCGGCTCGGCGACCACCCCGACCGGGCCGCCTGGGACAAGGCGCTGACCGACGCGGTCGCCGCGCACGAGCCCGACCTCGTGGTCTCCGCCGGCTTCATGAAGATCCTCGGACCGGCCTTCCTCGACCGCTTCGGCGGCCGGGTGGTCAACACGCATCCCGCGTTGTTGCCGGCGTTCCCCGGCGCGCACGCGGTCGCCGACGCGGTGGCGCACGGCGCGAAGGTCACCGGGTGCACGGTGCATCTGGTCGACGCGGGCGTGGACACCGGCCCGATCGTGGCGCAGCAGGCGGTGGCCGTCGCGCCGGACGAGGCCGTCGACGCGCTGCACGAGCGGATCAAGGTAGTCGAGCGTCGCCTGCTGGTCGACGTGATCGCGCTGATGGCCCGGGAGGGCTACACGGTGCATGGACGAAAGGTGAGCATCCCGTGACTGACGAGCGGCGCCCGGTTCGCCGGGCCCTCATCGGGGTTTCGGACAAGGCGGGCCTGCTGGAGCTCGCCACCGGGCTGCACGCGAACGGCGTGGAGATCGTGTCGACCGGCGGGACCGCGCGCGTGATCGCGGACGCCGGCGTGCCGGTGACGCCGGTCGAGCAGGTGACGGGGTTCCCGGAGTCGCTGGACGGGCGGGTGAAGACGCTGCATCCGCGGGTGCACGCGGGGCTGCTCGCCGACCTGCGCAAGCCGTCCCACGTCGCGCAGCTCTCCTCGCTCGGCATCGAGCCGTACGACCTGCTGGTGGTCAACCTGTACCCGTTCGAGCGGACCGTCGCCTCCGGGGCGGAGCCCGACGAGTGCGTCGAGCAGATCGACATCGGCGGCCCGGCCATGGTGCGCGCGGCGGCGAAGAACCACGCGTCGGTCGCCGTCGTCGTCGACCCGGCGCGCTACGACTGGGTGCTGGCACAGGTGCGCGACGGTGGCTTCACCGTGGCGGACAGACAGGCACTCGCCGCCGCCGCGTTCCGGCACACGGCCTCCTACGACATCGCGGTGGCGTCGTGGATCGGCAACGTGCTGTCCTCCGACGACGCCGGGTCGGGCTTCCCCGGCTGGGTCGGCGCCAGCTGGGAGCGGCGATCGGTGCTGCGCTACGGCGAGAACCCGCACCAGCGGGCGGCGCTGTACGTGTCGTCGCACGGCGGCGACGGGCTGGCCACCGCGGATCAGCTGCACGGCAAGGAGATGTCGTACAACAACTACGTCGACGCGGACGCCGCGTGGCGGGCCGCGTTCGACCACGAGCAGCCCTGTGTCGCGATCATCAAGCACACCAACCCGTGCGGCATCGCGGTGTCCACTGTGGATGGTGTGGGTGCGGTGGCGGAAGCGCACCGGCGGGCGCACGCGTGCGACCCGCTGAGCGCGTTCGGCGGGGTGATCGCGGCCAACCGCGAGGTCACCGTGGACATGGCCGAGCAGGTGGCCGAGGTCTTCACCGAGGTGATCGTCGCGCCGTCCTACGCCGATGGCGCGGTGGATGTGCTGTCGCGCAAGAAGAACATCCGGATCCTGGTGGCCCGGCCGCCGCGTCGGGGCGGCGCGGAGATCCGCCCGGTGTCCGGCGGCCTGCTGATGCAGACCCGTGACATTCTCGATGCCGAAGGCGACGACCCCGCCAAGTGGACGCTGGCGACGGGCTCGCCGGTGTCCGAGGCCGTGCTCGCCGACCTGGCCTTCGCGTGGCGCACCTGCCGGGCGGTGAAGTCGAACGCGATCGTGCTGGCCTCGGACGGGGCCACGGTCGGGGTCGGCATGGGCCAGGTCAACCGCGTCGACGCGGCCCGGCTGGCCATCGAGCGGGCGGGCGAGCGGGCGGCCGGCTCGGTGGCCGCGTCGGACGCCTTCTTCCCGTTCCCCGACGGCCCGCAGCTGTTGCTGGAGGCCGGCGTGCGGGCGATCGTGCAGCCGGGCGGCTCGGTCCGTGACGCGGAGGTCATCGCCGCGGCGGAGGAGGCCGGCGCGTCGCTCTACCTGACGGGGACCCGCCACTTCGCTCACTGAGAGCGCCCACCGAGGGCCGGGCTACCGGCGGACGCGCTGGGCCGGGAGCGACACCTTCGGCCGGCTGACCGGTGCCGAGCGCAGGACGAGCTCCAGCTCGAAACGCTGCCTCGGGTCGTGCATCGCCTCGCCGAGGTACTGCTCGAGCTGGCGCATCCGGTAGCGGACCGTCTGCGGGTGCACGGCCAGCTGGCCGGCCATGTCCGGCACGCCGCCCTGTGTGTCCAGCCACGCCCGCAACGTCTCCAGCATCCGCTCGCGCTGCTTGACGGTCAGGTCGCGCAGCGGAGCCAGCAGCCGGTCCCGCAGCGTTTCCAGCAGGCGGTCGTCGGAGTGGACCAGGACCGTGGACAGGTGCCGCTCGCCGCGGATGACCAGGCCGTCCGCGATCACCCCCTGCTGCGCGAGCGTCAGCGTCCGGCGGGCCCAGCGCAGCGCGTGCGCGGCGATGTCCGGCGGCACCGGCGGCCCGACGCTGAGGCGACACTGCGGCAGCGCCGCGCGGATCCGCGCCAGCCGCGCGTCGGTGACCTCGCCCGGCACGAGCAGCTTCGGCTCGACGCCGTCGAGGTCGGCGAGCACGTCCGCGTCGAGCTTCGGTTTGCGCTGGTTGTGGCCGGTGCCGGGGAGCGCTTGCACGGCGATCGGCGACACCGTCTCGGGGACCGGCCAGCCGGTCAGCTGCGCCAGCTCGCCGATCGCGGCCGCGGGGGCGGGCGGGGTCTGCAAGATCATGCCGAGGAGTCGGCGCCGCCACGTCTCCAGCGCGCCCGCCGAGGTGGCCTTGGCCTCGAGGTAGCCGTCGAGCGCGACCGACGCGAGCCGGTCCATGTAGGCGAACACGGTGTCGGCGAGCTGCGACATCACCGTCGACGAGAGCCCGTTGCGCTTGCCGACGCGCATGATCCGCCGCCACGACACCCGCGCGCCGACGCGGTACGCGGCCTGCAGGTCGTCCAGCGAACGCCCCTCGCGCATCTCGTTCTGGCCGAGCTTGTGGTGGACCTCGTAGCACTTCTGCGCGGACGTGTCCGGGTTGGCGATCTGCTCGATGAACAGGCTCGTCGCGTGCCGCACGCCGGCGTTGATGGACCTGCCGTACGGCCCGTCGAGCGGACGCGCGTAGACGGGGATCTTGGCCCGGATCTCGTCGACGATCTCGGCGGCGAGGCTGGTGAGCTCGGGTCTGAGGAGGTCGGCGAGCCGCCGGGGAAGGACGTTCCCATCGGGTCGGTACTCGACCGTCATGTGCACACAACTCCTCGCCGCCACCGCGCGTCGTCGAGGGGTGGCATTCGGTTCATCGGATCGTGAGCCGGGAGTGTGTCATCAGATCGCAACAAACCGACGGCTTACTCACTTGGTGACAAGTTGCCCAGCCGATCTTGTTGCCCCGGGTTAGTATTTCGTCAAATGGTAATATTGCCTGATGGAAATGGAGACCGTGCAGACCCTGCCGGACGGCCGCGTCGCGCTTCGCTTCGAACGGCGGCTCGCCCACCCGCGTGAGAAGGTCTGGCGTGCGCTGACCGAGGTCGACCAGCTGCGCAGCTGGTTCGTCGAGATCCTCGACTACGACCGCTGCCGGCTCGACTTCGCGGCCGGGGCGTCGCTGACGTTCGTGGCGAACGGTCTGCCCGATGGTCACGGCGAGGTGACCGTTTGTCAGCCACCCGCGGTTCTGGAGTACACGTGGGCCGGCGAGACCCTGCGCTTCGAGCTGACCCAGGACGGTGCGGGCTGCGTGCTGGTCTTCACGAACGTCGTCGACGACCCCGGCACCGCCGCCGCGGTGACCTCTGGTTGGCGGACGGGCCTGGACCGGCTGGCCGATGCGCTCGGTTGAGCCGTCGGTGTTCGAGCTGCTCGCGGAGCCGAACCGGCGCCGGATCCTGGACCTGCTTCGCGAGGGCGAGCGGGCGGCCGGCGAGTTGCACGAGCACCTCCCGCTGGCCCAGCCGACGGTGTCGAAACATCTGAAGCTGCTCCGGGAGGCGGGTTTGGTGTCGGTCCGACAGGAGGCGCAGCGTCGGGTGTATCGCCTGCGTGCGGCTCCGCTGGCGGAGATCGACGAGTGGTTGGCTCCGTACCGTGCCCACTGGCGCAGCCGCCTCGACGCCTTGGAGACCCATCTCGACTCGACGTAATCGGAAAGACTCCATTGGAGTGGACCAGCGCCGCTCACGGTTTTGTCCGGGCCCTCGGTTTGGCAAGCTGCTGGGACAGACCCTTCCGGACAACGGAGTTTGGGGGTCATCGCGTGCCGCCGGCC
>NZ_JBOHGA010000289.1:0-6707 GCF_050699915.1 Actinophytocola sp. | reverse complement strand
CGCCGAGCCCGTGGCGAACCGGGGGTCGCCGGCGAGCGACTCGTCGCCGAGCAGCAGCCGGCACAGCGCGACCCACTCGCGCTCGTTCTGCACGGCGAGCACCACGGTCTCGCCGTCGCGGGCGGTGTAGGGGCCGTACGGTGCGATCGTCGCGTGCTCGGCGCTGGTCCGCGCGGGCTGCTCGCCGCCGTACCGGGTGTAGTAGGCGGGCTGGCCGAGCCACTCGGCGAGCGCCTCGAACAGCGACACCTCGATCGCCGCGCCCCGCCCGGTGTTGGCGCGCCGCAACAGTCCGGTGAGGACACCCGAGTACGCGTACATGCCGGCGGCGATGTCGGCGACGGAGATGCCGGCCTTCGCCATGCCGGCGGGTGTGCCGGTGAGCGACACCAGCCCGGTCTCGCACTGTACGAGCAGGTCGTAGGCCTTGCGCTCGGCCCACGGCCCGGTGGTGCCGTAGCCGGAGACCGTGCAGTGCACGAGCCTCGGGTAGCGCTCGCACAGCGGGTCGGCGTCGACGCCGAGCCGGGCGGCCGCGCCGGGGCCGAGGTTGTGCACGAACACGTCGGCGCCGGCGAGCAGCTCGTGCAGGATCCGCTGCCCGGCGGGCTGTTTGACGTCGAGGGTCAGCGACTCCTTGGACCGGTTGAGCCAGACGAAGTAGCTGGACTGGCCGAGCACGGTCTCGTCGTAGTGGCGGGCGAAGTCGCCGCCCCCGGGGCGCTCGATCTTGATCACCCGAGCGCCGAGGTCGGCGAGCTGCCGGGTCGCGTAGGGCGCGGCGACCGCCTGCTCCAGGCTGACCACGGTCACTCCGTCGAGCGGTCCCATTCGCGCCCTCCTCAAAATGTACGGCCAATGTATCGTAGTCTGCGAGGTATGGCCGTATATTCGTCCGGACCGTACTTCGACGAGCTCACCGTCGGCGACATGTTCACCGGCGCCCCGGGCGTGACGCTCACGTCCGGGCACGCGGCCGCGCACCAGGCCGTGCTCGGCGACCGGCTGCGGCTGCCGCTGGACCACGCGCTCGCCACCGAGGTCGCCGGCGCGCCGCTCGCCCACCCGGCGCTGGTGTGGGATGTCGCGATCGGCCAGTCGACCGTGGTGACGCAGCGGGTGCGGGCGAACCTCTTCTACCGCGGGCTCGCGTTCCACCGGTACCCCGCGCTCGGCGACACGCTGCGCACGACGACGGAAGTGGTGGGGCTCAAGGAGAACAGCCGCACGCCGGGCCGGCCGCCGACCGGGCTCGCGGCGTTGCGGATCACGACCGTCGATCAGCAGGCCCGACCGGTGCTGGACTTCCTGCGCTGCGCGATGCTGCCCCTGCGCTCGATCGAACCGACGGGCCACCGCGACGAAATGTCGACGCTGACCGGCGCGGCACCGAGTGCGCCACCCGTGGCCGGGTGGGACCTCGCCGCGTTCCGGCGCCTGCCCGGCGAGCACTTCGCCGACCTCGCCGCCGGCCGATCCTGGGCGGCGGCCGGCGCGGACGTGGTGTCTGCCGCGCCGGAGCTGGCCCGGCTGACCGTCAACATCGCGGCGGCGCACCACGACGCGGCGGCCGCGGGCGGTGAGCGGCTGGTGTACGGCGGCCACACCGTCGGCCTCGCGCTGGCGCAGGCGTGCCGGGCGATCCCGAACATCGTGACGGTGGCGAGCTGGACGAGCTGCGACCACACCGGGCCGGTGCACGAGGGCGACTCGCTGACGAGCCGGGTCGAGGTGACCGACACCTCGCCACTCGCCGACGGCGGTCTCGTATCGCTGCGGTCCACTGTGGAGAGTCAGGAAGGGTCGGTGCTGGACTGGCGGTTCACCGTGGTGCTGGCGTGAGGCGCACACAGCACCTGCCCGGGCCCGGGTCGGGCCGGGCGGCGTAATCCTCCTCGCCCAGGCCGGCGAGCATGCCCTCGACGAGGCCGAGCATCATGCCGCACATCAGCTCCGGGTGAGCTTGGGCGAGCGCGTGGAACGGGCAGTTGCGCAGCACCAGGTCGACACCGTCCGCGTACGGCACGAACCCGTTCCGCTCGAGCAGGGCACGCAGGTCGCCGCCGCGGCCGGCGAGCAGCTCCCCCGCCACGCGGGCATGGGCCGCCGGCTCCTCGCCCGACTCGAGCGTGCCGGCCAGCAGGTGTCCGGCGAGCTCGTAGCGCCGCTCCGGCAGCGTCACCGTCAGCTCCCGGTCCGACCGCCGGTAGAGCTTCGCCGGACGCCCGGCCCCGGGACCGGCTCGTTCGGTCCGCCGCTCGAAGGTGACCGCGAGCAGGTCCTCGGAGACGAGCTTGTCCAGGTGGAAGGCGACGGTGGCGCGCGGGATCCGCAGCGCGGCGGAGACGTCGTCGCGGCTCACCGGCTCCGGCGCGCCGGCCACGTGCGCGTACAGGCGCCGCCGCGTCGGCTCGCTCAGCGCCGCGATCGCGGCCACGTCGTCCACGGTCTCCACTCTAAGACAAACGTCCGTTGACGAAAACCGCTACGCGCTTCTAAAGTCACGGAAGTTGTTTTTAGAACGAGGGGCGCGCCGTGACCGTGAATGAGTTGAGCCAGCCGGGTACCGGCCGGCACCTGTCGGTCGTCCACGACCGCGACACCGTCGACCTCGAGGCGGCGGCCCGCGCGGTGGCGGACCTCCTCCGGGCGCTCGGCAAGGACCCGACGTCCGAGCACCTGGCGGACACCCCGGCGCGGGTCGCGAGATCCTTCGCCGAGCAGCTGAGCCCGCGCGAGTTCCGGCTGACGACGTTTCCGAACGACGAGGGATACGACGAGATGGTGGTGGCGAGGAGCATCCCCGTGCAGTCGCTGTGCGAGCACCATCTCCTGCCGTTCCACGGGGTCGCGCACGTCGGCTACCTGCCGGGCGAGCGGATCCTCGGCCTGTCCAAGCTCGCCCGCGTGGTCGAGCTGTTCGCCCGTGACCTGCAGGTCCAGGAGCGGCTGACGAAGCAGGTCGCGGACTGGCTGGCCGAGCACCTGCGGCCGAAGGGCGTCGGCGTGGTCATCGAGGCGGAACACCTGTGCATGTCCCTGCGTGGCGTGCGCGCACCCGGCGCGGTCACCGTCACCTCGGCGGTACACGGCCTCTTGCGAGAGGATCGGGGGTCCCGACAGGAGTTCTTCTCGCTCGCCGGAATCAGTGCCTGAACGACAAGCACCACAAGCACAACCAGACGGAGTGACACACCATGGTCAGCGACAACCCGTACGTCATCGTCGGTGGCGGTCTCGCCGGCGCGAAGGCCGCCGAGACCCTTCGCGAAGAGGGCTTCGAGGGGCGAGTGGTGCTCGTCGGGGACGAGCGGGACCGGCCCTACGAGCGGCCGCCGCTGTCCAAGGGCTACCTGCTCGGCGACGACGAGCGGTCGAGCATCTTCGTGCACGAGGAGAGCTGGTACGCGGAGAAGTCCATCGACCTGCGCACCGGCACCCGGGCCGTGCGGCTGGACCGCGACGCGCACGAGGTCGAGCTCGACGGCGGCGAGCGGCTCGGCTACGCGAAGCTGCTGCTGGCCACCGGCGCCTCGCCGCGCCGGCTGAAGATCGAGGGCAACCAGCTCGACGGCGTCAACTACGTGCGCCGGGTCGGGCACATCGACCGGCTGCGCGAGTCGCTGGCCGGCGGCGGCCGGGTGGTCGTCGTGGGCGCGGGCTGGATCGGTCTGGAGGCCGCGGCCGCGGCGCGGACCAAGTACGACGCCGAGGTGACCGTCGTCGAGCCGCAGCCCACCCCGCTGCACGCCGCGCTCGGCCCCGAGCTCGGCAGCGTCTTCGGCGACCTGCACCGCAAGCACGGCGTCGACCTGCGGCTCGGCACCGGCGTCACCGGGTTCACCGGCACGGACAAGGTCACCGGCGTCACGACCGACGACGGCACCGAGCTCCCGGCCGACGTGGTGATCGTCGGCATCGGCGCGCGGCCGAACACCGAGCTCGCCGAGGAGGCCGGCCTGGGCTTGGACGGTGACAACGGTGGCGTCATCGTGGACTCCCAGCTGCGCACCCAGGACCCCGACGTGTTCGTCGCCGGTGACGCGGCGAGCTTCCCGAGCGCGCGCTACGGCCGGCGCATCCGCGTCGAGCACTGGGCGAACGCGCTCAACGGCGGACCGCTGGCCGCGCGCGCGATGCTTGGCCAGGACGTCACCTACACCGACCTGCCGTACTTCTTCACCGACCAGTACGACCTCGGCATGGAGTTCACCGGCTGGTTCGCGCCCGGCGGGTACGACCAGGTCGTACTGCGCGGCGACGTCGACGGGCTGGCCTTCTACTCGTTCTGGGTGGCGGGCGACCGGGTCGTCGCCGGCATGCACGTCAACCTCTGGGACGACGGCGTCGGCCCCATCCAGGAGCTGATCCACGCCGAGCAGCCGGTGGACACCGCGCGGCTCGCCGACGCCTCCGTGCCGCTCGCCGAAACACTCAAGAGCTGACCTCGGGAACGTCTCGGGCACGTTGGCACTCCAACTCGGACGCCAAAAGTCGTAAGGTTCATCCGCCTCGCGGGCTCTCAGCCCGTGCGAGCCGCCCGAGACCGGACCGGAGGTCCACCGGCAGTGAGTGAGTTAGCCGAGCACACCGACGCCCAACTGGTCGCCGGTGTGCTCGCTGGTGACCGGCAGGCGTTCGCGGCCATCTATGACCGCTACGCCGACCGGTTGCACGACTTCTGCCACGCCGTGCTCCGCGACCGCGACGATGCCGCGGACGCTGTGCAGGACACCTTCGTTCTCGTCGCCCAGCGGCTCGCGCAGCTGAACGACCCCGATCGGCTCCGGCCCTGGCTCTACGCCGTCGCGCGCAGCGTGGCGTTGCGCAGGATCCGGGCCCGCCGTCGGGTCGTGCTCGACGAGGCGGAGGACATGGCGGACACGGATCCCGGACCGGCCCGGGTGGCCGAGCAGGTGGCGCTGCGCGAGCTCGTGTGGAGCGCGGCCGCCGGCCTGTCCGAACGGGACAGGGCACTGCTGGACCTGCACGTGCGGCAGGGCCTGGACGGCGCGGAGCTCGGCGAGGCGATGGGCGTCAGCCCGGGGCATGCCTACGTCCTGCTGACCCGGCTCCGCGACCAGGTGGAGAGGTCGCTCGGCGCGCTGCTCATCGCCCGGCAGGGCCGCCGGGACTGCACCGAGCTGGACGCCCTGCTGGCCGGTTGGGACGGCCGGTACTCGCCGCTCATGCGCAAGCGCGTGGCCCGCCACGTCGACTCGTGCGCGGTGTGCGACGACCGCCGGCGGATCATGGTCAGCCCGTTCGCGCTGCTCGCGGCCGTGCCGCTGCTGCCGGCGCCGGCGTGGCTGCGAGACAGCGTGATGAACCAGGTGGAGCTGGCCGGGTTCCACGGCGACCTGTCGGCCACGGGCGAGAGCCCGGTCGCGCCGGCGGCCACCACTGCGGCGAGCACGACAACCGACGCCAAGCCCGAAACAGCGCCCGACACCGAGGTGGTCACCGCGGCGAAGGTCGCGACCCGCGCCGCACCACAGCGGCAGCGGCTCCGCGTCGCCACCGCGGCGGCCGCGGCGGCACTGCTGCTGATCTTCGCGGGCGCGGTCGCGTTCCTGCGCAGCGGCCCGGAGTCTGGCGACCCGCAGGCCCTGGAGTTCCCCGTCTCCCCCACCCGCCAGGTCACGACCGACGAGTCGGGCACGTCGACCACCTCCTCGTCGGGCACGGCGTCGTCCGCCACCACGACGACCGACGCGGTCGGCGCGGACGACGAGGTCCTCGACGAGGAGGACCCGGGCGGCTTCGACGACCCGGACGACACCACGACGACCACCCGCCGCGTCCCGGACCCACCGGACCCGCCGGACCCGCCCGACCCCCCGCGCGACACGAACCCGCCGGGGATCGTCCGCGCCGACGCGAACCCCACCTCGGTGAGGTGCAACGGAAGCACGGACGTTACCGCGGCGATCACCGACGACGTCGGCGTCACATCGGTCACGCTCAGCTGGACCGGCGGCTCGGCGGGCATGACCCAGAGCGGCGGCGTGTGGGTCGGCACCGCGGGACCGTTCACCCAGGACGGCGCTACGTGGACGGTCACGGCCGTCGACGCTGCCGGTAACCAGTCGAAACCCGCTGGCGGCACTATCACCGTGAGCGGCTGCGAAAGAACCGGCTAGAAAGTTGTAAGGCCTCGCGGGGCACGTGACTCCTACCGGGCGACACACCGTCACCCAGGAGGACACGATGAAGAGCCACCGCAGCCACCGCATCGTCACGGTCGCCGGCTCCGTTCTGTTCGGGGTCCTGCTCCTCGGCGCCCCCGAGGCCGCCGCCGCGCCCGCGCCCCCGAACATCGGCACGCGGCCCACCGAGATCTCGACCAGTGAGCCGTGCCGGGACTGCCCGACGACCGAGTGCCCGCGGGGCACGCTCTGCCCCGCACCCGAGGAGCCCTGCGAGACCGACGCCTGCCCGCCGGCCGAGGAACCCGAGGAGCCCGGCCAGCCCGAGGAACCCGAAGGCCCGGCCGAGCCCGAGCAGCCGGCCGACGGCGACCAGCCGCAGGAACCCGCGGACGGCGACCAGGACGGCGACCAGGACACCGACCCGGCCGTCGAACAGCCGACGGAGCCGGGCACGGCCGCCGAGCCGTCCGCGCGGCCGGTCGGCCAGCCGCGTCCGCTGCCGGCCGGCGTGCCGGTGCCCACCCGCATCGACACCGGCGAGGGCCCCGCCGACCC
>NZ_JBOHGA010000288.1:0-6707 GCF_050699915.1 Actinophytocola sp. | reverse complement strand
CGGGTCCGCGGAGCCCGCCGCCGCGAGGACGACGGGGTCGCCACGCCGCCAACCGGCCTCGACGAGCCGCTCGTGCGCGACCGGGGCGAGGGACGGGCCCAGCGGCGGGGTGAGGATCGCGGGCCGGCCACTGCGTCGAATCTGCTCGGGGATGTCCACGTGCACGTGGTACCCGGCGGCGAGGAACGCCGGCACGACGACCGGAACGGGGGACTCACCGGGCGGGAACGGGGGACTCGCGAGGGCCGTGGCGATGTCGGGTGGGCGGACGTCGGCGTAGGCCACGGCGACCCGGACGCCGGGCAGGCGCTCGCGGACCGCGGACGCCAGCGATTCGATCGTGGTGGGGCCGGCGGGGTCGCGGGTGCCGTGGGCCGCCAGGAGCAGGGTCATCCGACCGGGACGGCCAGGCGGTAGCCGCGCTTGACCACCGTCTCCACCAGGCCCGCCGTGCCCAGGGCGGAGCGCAGGCGGCCGATCGCCGTCTCCACCGCGTGCTGGTCCACCGTGTCCAGGCGGCCGGAGTGGCGGCGTAGCACGCCGCCCAGCACCGGCCGGGACAGCACGCGGCCCGGGCTCTCGGCCAACGCCCGCAGCATGGCCATCGGGGCGGGCGGCACCGTGCGCAGCTCGCCGTCCACCACCACCGCCTGGCCGCGCAGCTCCAGCACCGACGAGCCGAGGCTCACCCGCATCGCCCGCGCCGGCAGCGCCACCGACAGCTCCCGCACCAGCCCCCCGATCCGGGCCCGCTCCGGCTGGATCACCGGCACGCCCTCCCGCTGCATCGGCCCCGCCGTGATCGGACCCACGCACGCTACGAGCACCCGGTGGCGCAGCTCGTCCAGCACCGCGTCGACGCGGTCTCCCGCGGCCCGCAGGACGCTCGCCGCCGCGGGAGCGCTGGTGAACGTCAGCGCGTCCACCTGCCCGGCCAGCACCGCGTCCAGCAACCGGTCCAGCGGCGCGGGATCCGTCGGCGCCGTCCACCGGTACACCGGGATCTCCACCACCTCGGCACCCGCGCAGCGCAGCGAGTCCACAAAGGTCCGCAGCGGCTCGCCGTGCAGCTGCACCGCTATCCGCAGTCCGTCCACACCGGCCTCCAGCAGGTGGTCGAGCACCTCGGCGCTCGACTCCGAGTCCGGCGACCAGTCCTCCACCAGGCCGGCCGCCCGCACCGCGCCCTTCGCCTTCGGTCCCCGGGTCAGCACCGCCGACGCGCCGAGCGCGGTCCGCAGCGAGTCGCCGATGCCCCAGCCCTCCGCCGCCTCCATCCAGCCGCGGAACCCGATGCCCGTGGTCGCCACCGTGACGTCCACCGGGGCGGTCAGCAGGCCGCGGGTGGCGTTCAGCAGATCGGTGTCGTCGGCGAGCTGGACGATGCGGATCGCCGGTCCGTAGTAGACGGTCGCGCCGCGGCGTTCGAGCAGCGCGCCCAGCTCGTCCGCGCGGCGCGCCGCGGTGACCCCGACCGTGAACCCCGCCAGAGGCGCCACGGCCGTCAAGGCGACCCCACCATCAGCACCCCGTCCGCGACTCGCACGGGGTGGACGTGGACCGACACCGACCGGTCCTCCACGCACTCGCCGGTGCGCAGGTCGAAGTGCTGCTTGTGCATCGGCGAGGCGACCACCGGCACGCCACCCAGGTCGCCGACGATGCCGCGGGACAGCACCGCCGCCCCGCTGAACGGGTCCACATTGGACACCGCGTGCACCTCGTCGGCGACGAGGAACACCGCCACCTGCGCACCGGACGGGAGCAGCGCGGCCACCCCGCGGCCGGGCAACAGGTCGGCCGGCGCGCATACGGCGGTCCAGGTCGACAGCGCGGTCATCGGCTCACCTCCGACGTAGTCGACGGAATGCCGAGCGGCACCGGCTGGCCCCGTTCCGAACGGAAGGTCACGGTCGGGTCCGGCGTTCCCGGCGCGTTGACGAAAGACGTGAACCGGGCGAGCTTCACCGGGTCGTCGAGCACCCCGCCCCACTCGTCGGCGTAGGACTCGACATGTCTGGCCATGGCGGCCTCCAGGTCGGCGCAGATTCCGAGGCTGTCCTCGACGATCACGTCCCGCAGGTGGTCGATGCCGCCGTCCATCGCCTCGAGCCACGCCGCGGTGCGCTGCAGCCGGTCGGCGGTACGGACGTAGAACATGAGGAACCGGTCGACCAGCCGGACGAGCGTCTCGGAGTCCACATCGGACACGAGCAGCTCCGCGTGCCGCGGCGAGAAGCCGCCGTTGCCGCCGACGTGGAGGTTCCAGCCGTGCTCGGTGGCGATCACGCCGAAGTCCTTGCTCCGCGCCTCGGCGCACTCCCGGGCACAGCCCGACACCCCGGCCTTGATCTTGTGCGGCGATCGCAGCCCGCGGTAGCGCAGTTCCAGCTCGATCGCCATCGTTACCGAGTCCTGCACCCCGTACCTGCACCAGGTGCTGCCGACGCACGACTTCACCGTGCGCAGCGCCTTGCCGTACGCGTGCCCGGACTCGAAGCCGGCGTCCACCAGCCGGCGCCAGATCCGCGGCAGCGCCTCGACCCGGGCGCCGAACAGGTCGATCCGCTGCCCACCGGTGATCTTCGTGTACAGCCCGAAGTCCTGCGCCACCTGGGCGATGACCATCAGCCGCTCCGGGGTGATCTCGCCACCCGGGATACGCGGTACCACCGAGTACGTGCCGTTGCGCTGGATGTTCGCGAGGAAGTGGTCGTTGGTGTCCTGCAACGCGGCCTGCTCGCCGTCGAGCACATGGCCGCCGCCGAGCGAGGCCAGGATCGAAGCCACCGAGGGCTTGCAGATGTCGCAGCCGCGGCCCGTGCCGTACCGGGTGACCAGCTCGGAGAACGTCGTGATCCCGGTGGACCGGACGATCTCGAACAGCTCGGCCCGGCTGTGCGTGAAGTGTTCGCACAGGCCCCTCGACTGTGCGACACCGGCCGCGCCGAGCAGTTGGGAGAGCATCGGCACGCACGAGCCGCACCCGGTCCCGGCTCTCGTGCAGGTCTTGAGCGCGGGCACGTCCACGCATCCGTCGGCGATGGCGCCGTCGATCGCACCGCGGGTCACCGCGTGGCACGAGCAGACCTGCGCGTCGGCCGGCAGCGCGCCGACCCCGACCGGCGCACCGGCCGGGGAGATCAGCGCGGCCGGGTCGCCCGGCACCGGCCGGCCCACCAGTGGCCGCAGCGTCGCGTACGCCGACGCGTCGCCGACGAGCACGCCACCGAGCAGCGTGCTGGCGTCGTCGGACAGCACGAGCTTCTTGTACGAGCCGGCCACCGCGTCGTTGAGCACGACCTCGAGCGCGCCCTCGGTCCGCGCGTGCGCGTCGCCGAAGCTGCCCACGTCCACGCCGAGGAGCTTGAGCTTGGTCGAGGTGTCCGCGCCCGGGAAGGTGGCCTGGCCGCCCAGCAGCCGGTCGGCGACGACCTCGGCCATCGAGTAGCCCGGCGCGACCAGCCCGTAGACCCGGCCGTCCAGGCAGGCGCACTCGCCGACCGCGTACACCCGCGGGTCGGCGGTGCGGCAGGCGTCGTCGACCATCACACCGCCTCGCTCTCCGACCGGCAGCCCCGCCGCGCGGGCCAGGTCGTCGCGCGGCCGCACGCCGGCCGAGAACACCACGAGGTCGACGTCGAGCTCACTGCCGTTGCCGAGCCGGGCGAGCAGCCGGTCGCCGTCGGCCTCGATCGACGACGTGCCGGTGCCCGGGTGGACGGTGACGTCCAGGTACTCCACGAGCCGGCGCAACAGCGCGCCGCCGCCCTCGTCGACCTGCACCGGCATCAACCACGGCGCGAGCTCGACCACGTGCGGCGAGAGCCCCATGTCCCGCAGCGCCTTCGCGGCCTCCAGTCCCAGCAGCCCGCCGCCGACCACGAGCGCCGCCCGCCGCCCTCGCGGCACATGCGCGGCGTGGGAGCGGATGCCGTCGAGGTCGTCGATCGTGCGGTACACGTGGCAGCCGGGCAGGTCGTGCCCGGGCACCGGCGGCACGAACGGGTACGAGCCGGTCGCCAGCACCAGCGCGTCATAGCCGCACACCTGCCCGGAGGCCGCGGTCACCGTGCGCGCGGCCCGGTCGACCGCCACGACCGGGTCGCCGAGGTGCAGCGACACCGCCTCGTCGCCCTCGAAACGGGCGCCGGCGAGGGTCAGCGTGGCCGCGTCCCAGGTGTCCACATAGGACGACAGGGCGACCCGGTCGTAGGCCGGCCGCGTCTCCTCGGCGAACACCTCGACCCGCCAGTCGCCGCGACGGTCGCGATCGCGCAGAGCCTGGACGAGCCGGTGGCCGACCATGCCGTTGCCGGCCACGATGAGCGTGCGTGCCATCGAAGAACCTCCTCAGACTCCGGCGTGCGCCAGGCTCGGCACCCGCGCGACGACGAACGACCGGCGCAGGTAGTAGAACCACGTCAGGACCGCGAAGACCGCGTAGCCGGCGAGGAACACCCACAGCGCGGAAGTGGACCAGTCGGCGTTGGCCTGTGCGACCGCGACCTTCTCCGCGGGCGTTGACGCGGCGGTGACGGCCTTGGTGACGGCCAGGCTCGCGTCGCGGAACACGACCTGGATCAGGAACCCGCCGAACGCGCCGATCGCGCCCGCGATGCCGATCACCGCGGCGGCCTTCCGCTTGTACGCCAGCGCGGTCGCCGCCGCGTCGCCACCGTGCTCGGCGACCTCCCGGCGGCCCAGCTCGCCGAAGATGACCGGGATCATCCGGTACGTGGACCCGTTACCGGCGCCGGACAGCAGGAAGATCACCATGTAGGAACCGAAGAACAGGCCGAAGCTGTGCTGGGTCACACCGACGATCGCGAATGCGGTGCACACGCCCATCCCGAGGAAGCAACACAACGTCACCCGGGCGCCACCGATGCGGTCGGAGAGCCAGCCGCCGAACGGGCGCGCGACCGACCCGATGAGCGCGCCGAGGAAGCCGAGCCCGGCGAGGTAGGTGGCGATGAACGGGTGCGTGGCGAGGAACTCGGGGAACGTGTTCTTGACGACCAGCGGCAGCGCGAACGAGTAGCCGATGAACGAACCGAAGGTGCCGATGTAGAGCACCGACATGACCCATGTCTGCCCGTGCCGCAGCGCCGTCAGATACGAGCGCGCGTCCGAGCGGGCCTGGGTGAGGCTGTCCATGAACAGCCACGCGCAGATCGCCGCGACCACGACGAATGGGAGCCACACCAGCCCGGCGTAGGCGAGGTGCACCTCGTGCTGAGGCAGCTTCGCGGCCGCCGCGGGCACACCGATGATCACCACGAGCGGGACGACCAGCTGCACGACGGCCACGCCGAGGTTGCCGCCGGCCGCGTTCAGCCCGAGCGCGAAGCCCTTGCGCCGCTCCGGGTAGAAGAACGAGATGTTCGCCATCGACGAGGAGAAGTTGCCGCCGCCGAAGCCCGCGGTCGCCGCGCACGCGAACAGCACCCAGAACTGCGCCTCGTGCGACTGGGCGGCGAGCCAGCCGCTCGGCACGACGGTCGCCAGCAGGACCGACGGGATCAGCAGCAGTGCGGCGCTGACGCCGGTCCACAGCCGGCCGCCGAACCTCGGCACCGCGAACGTATAGGGGATCCGCAGCGCCGAGCCGACGAGGTTCGGGATCGCGGTGAGCCAGAACATCTCCGCGAGGGTCATCGTCAGGCCGACGTTCGCCAGGTTGATCACGACCACCGACCAGAGCACCCAGATCGCGAAGCCGAGGTGCTCGGCGAAGATCGAGAAGACGAGGTTCTTGCGGGCGACCCGCTTGCCGGTCGACTCCCAGAACCCCTCGTCGTCCGGGTCCCAGTGCTCGATCCACCGGCCGCCTTTCGTGGTGGCGGCCGGCTCGATCGTGGTCTCGGTCTCGACGGTCACGTACTCCTCCTCTGCTTAGGCGTCAGTAGTGGTCAGCCAGTCGGCGATGCCGCGCACGGCGTCGCCGCAGCCGCCGCAGCCGGTGGTCGCCCGGGTCGCCGACGCGAGGTCCGCGGCGCTGCGGGCGCCGGCCCGCCAGGCGGCGACGAGTTGGCGCTTGCTGACCGTGTTGCAGCGGCAGACGGTGGCCGCGGCCGGCAGGTCCGCCGGGCTCGTCACCGAACCGGGCGGCATGGCGCGGCCCAGCAGCAGGGCGATGCGGTCGGACGGGGCGGGGATGCCGCGGTCGTAGAGCTGGGTGATCGTGGCCGCGGCATCGGGCGAGCCGAGCAGGATCGCGCCGGTCACCCGCTCGTCGCGTAGGACGAGCTTGGCGTAGCGGCCGCGGGTGACGTCCTGGAGCAGCAGGACCTCGGCGTCATCGCTGTCGCTCACGTCGCCCAGGGCGGCGAGGTCGACGTCGCGGGCCTTCAGCCAGGTGACCACGGGCGTGCCGCGGTAGCGGGCGGCCGGGTCCGCGCCGGTCAGCAGGTCGGCGAGCACCTCGGCCTGCTCCCACGCCGGCTGCACGAGCCCGGAAACCGTGCCGGGGTGCCGCGCGCAGTCGCCGATCGCGTGCACGCGCGGGTCGCTGGTGCGCAGCGAGTCGTCGATCACGACGCCGCCGTCCACCGCGAGCCCCGCCTCCTCGGCAAGGCCGGTCTCCGGGCGGACGCCCGCGGACACGACGACGAGGTCGGCCGGGACCTGGGCGCCGTCGGCGAGCTTGAGGCCGTCGCCCGGCACGTAGCGGGCGGCGAGCACGCCGAGCCGGACCTCGATGC
>NZ_JBOHGA010000287.1:0-6728 GCF_050699915.1 Actinophytocola sp. | reverse complement strand
CCGCGGCGCTGGCCCGGGCCGCGGCGAACCGGGCGGCGGCGCGGGTGCTCGGCCGGGTTCCCAGCGGCTGGCGCAACGTGGTCGCGCAGCCGCAGGTCAGGACGTTCGCAGCGGGCGGGGCCGAGCACGAGGTCCGCTACCGGCTCACCCGCGGCGGCCTCGACGGGCCGGACGGTGTGGCGCTCGTGTCGGCGACGCCGTCGGAGGTCGTGCTGGACGTCGGCGGGCTGCGCCGCCGGTTCGAGGTCGCCACCTACCCCGGCCTGTCCTGTGTGGACTCCCCGCTGGGGTCGGTGGCCCTGACGCCGGTGGAGCGCTTCGCCGATCCCGCCGACCAGGTCGCGGCGGGCTCACTGCTCGCGCCCATGCCGGGCACCGTGGTGCGGGTCGCGGTCGGCCAGGGGGACAAGGTCAGCGCCGGCCAGCCACTGCTGTGGCTCGAGGCCATGAAGATGCAGCACCAGATCGTTGCCCCGGCCGACGGTGTGGTCGCCGAGCTCGGGGTCGCCGTCGGGGACCAGGTGGAAGTCGGACGCGTGCTCGCTGTTGTCACACAGGAGGAATCATGACGGCCTTTTCTGAGTCCGAGGAGCGGCAGGCGCTGCGGGCGGCGGTGGCCGACCTGGGCAAGCGCTACGGCGGCGAGTGGTTCCAGCGCAAGGCCCGCAGCGGGGAGAAGACCACCGAGCTGTGGGCCGAGGCGGGCAAGCTCGGCTACCTAGGCGTGAACGTGCCCGAGGAGTTCGGCGGCGGGGGCGGCAACATCGGCGACCTGGCCGCGGTGGCCGAGGAGCTCGCCGCGCAAGGCTGCGGGCTGCTGCTGATGGTCGTGTCGCCGGCCATCTGCGCGACGATCATCAGCCGCTTCGGCACCGACGAGCAGAAGCAGACCTGGCTGCCACGCTTCGCCGACGGCTCGCTGCGCATGGCGTTCGCCATCACCGAGCCGGACGCCGGCTCCAACGCCCACAAGCTGACCACCACCGCCCGCCACGACGGCGACGGTTGGGTCCTGAGTGGACGGAAGGTCTTCATCTCCGGTGTCGACGAGGCCGAGGCCGTCATGGTCGTCGGCCGGACCGAGGACGCGAAGACGGGTCGGCTCAAGCCGGCGCTGTTCATCGTGCCGACGAGCACGCCGGGCTTCGAGTACCAGCCCATCGAGATGGACATCGTCTCGCCGGACAAGCAGTTCATGCTGTTCCTCGACGACGTACGGCTGCCCGCCGACGCGCTCGTCGGCTCCCAGGACGCGGCGCTGCTGCAGCTGTTCGCCGGGCTGAACCCGGAGCGGATCATGGCGGCGTCGTTCGCGATCGGCATGGGCCGCCACGCGCTCGGCAAGGCCGTCGAGTACGCGAAGACCCGACAGGTGTGGAGCACGCCGATCGGTGCGCACCAGGGCGTCGCGCACCCGCTGGCCGAGGCGAAGATCGAGCTGGAGCTGGCGAAGGTGATGACCCAGAAGGCCGCCGCGCTCTACGACTCGGGCGACGACATGGGCGCCGGCGAGTCGGCGAACATGGCGAAGTACGCGGCCGCCGAGGCGTCGGTCAAGGCGGTGGACGCCGCGGTGCAGGTGCACGGCGGCAACGGGATGACGGCCGAGTACGGCCTGGGCGCGCTGGTCGCCGCGGCCCGCGTCAACCGGATCGCTCCGGTCAGCCGCGAGATGATCCTCAACTTCGTCGCCCAGAACACGCTGGGCCTACCGAAGTCGTACTGATGACGGATCTGCGCGAACCTCGGCAGGACCGGAGCCGGGTCACCCGGCAGCGGTTGCTGGAGGCGGCGATCGAGTGCCTGGCCGAGGTCGGCTGGTCCGGCAGCACGGTGTCGGTGGTGGCCGAGCGGGCGGGCGTGTCGCGCGGCGCCGCCCAGCACCACTTCCCGACCCGCGAGGACCTGGTGACCTCTGCGGTCGAGTACGTCACCGAGGAGCGGCTGGCGCTGCTGCGCTCGCACGCCGCCGACCTGCCGACCGGGCCCGGCCGCACCCAGGCCGTGGTCGACATGGTCGAGCACATGTACACCGGCGCCGTCTTCGGCGCGGCCATCCACCTGTGGGTGGCCGCGTCCTCGGACGCGAAGCTGCGGGAGCGGGTGCTGAAGCTGGAGGCGCAGGTGGGCCGTGAGACGCACCGGCTGGCGCTGGACCTGCTGGGCGTGGACGAGTCGGTCCCGGGCGTCCGCGAGGCGGTCCAGGCGACGCTCGACCTGGCCCGCGGCCTGGGCCTCGCGAACCTCCTGTCGGACGACGGCCGCCGACGCGCGCGGGTGCTGCGGCAGTGGGCGACGATGCTGGACGCGGCCGTGGCCGATGCGCGAATCGCCTGACTTGACATCCGAGTAATAATCGATTGTTCGGGTATTCCGGGGAATTCACGGAATGGCCCGAATCGCGATTATTGTAGTGGATGAGGGGCGCATTTGTCAAAGGCGGCATTGTCGAGAACACAGTACGAGGCCGAACTGGCGGCCGAACGGGAGCACATCGGGTTTCTGTACGGGCGGTTGGACGCCGAACGCGCGGCGGCGTCCGCCGAGCTGAGCGGCGTGCTGCGCAACGGCTCCACCGAGACCACCGAGGACCTGTGGCAACGCGACGTCGCGGCGAGTTCGCTGCACGACCGGCTCGGGCGGTTCCGGGTGGCCGACAGCGGACTGTGCTTCGGCCGGCTGGACCTGGAGTCCGACGAGGTGCTATATGTCGGCCGAATCGGGTTGTTCGACGAGGACGACGATTATAGGCCGCTGCTCACCGATTGGCGCGCACCGGTCGCCCGCCCATTTTACTGCGCCACCGCCGCCAATCCCGAAGGCGTCACCCGGCGCCGCCATTTCCGCACTCGCGACCGGCGAATCCTCGATTTCCACGACGACGTCCTCGACCACGGCGTGGCCGGCGGCGACGAGGTCCTGCTGGCCGCCCTGAACGCCCCGCGCGGCGAGACGATGGGTGACATCGTCGCCACCATCCAGGCCGAGCAGGACGAGATCATCCGGCTCGGGCACACCGGCGTGGTGGTCATCGACGGCGGGCCCGGCACCGGCAAGACCGTCGTCGCGCTGCACCGGGTCGCCTACCTGCTCTACGCGCACCGCGAGCGGATGTCCCGTCGCGGCGTGCTCGTCATCGGCCCCAACACCGGTTTCCTGCGCTATATCGGTGACGTGCTGCCCTCGCTCGGCGAGACCGACGCGGTGTTCGCCACGCCGGGGGAGCTGCACGTCGGCCTGGAGACGTCGGCCACCGATCCGCCGCGGACCCGCCGGGTCAAGGGCGGCCTGGCCATGGTCGACGTGCTGGCGGCCGCGGTCGCCGACCGCCAGGAGCTGCCCGGCACGCCGATCGAGATCGAGCTGGACGACGTGACCGTCGAGATCGACGACGAGGTCGCCGCCCGCGCCCGGGACCGGGCGCGCGCCAGCGGGCTGCTGCACAACCAGGCCCGGCCGACCTTCCGCGACTCGTTGATCCTCGACCTCACCGAGCAGGCGGTCGTGCGCATCGGCGGCGACTGGCTGGAGATCCGGGACATGCCGGAGCTGGCCGAGGACACTCGCGCGGACATCCGTCGTGAGCTGTCCCGCAGCCGCGCGCTGACGACCGCGGTGAACACCCTCTGGCCCCGGCTGACCCCGTACGGCCTGCTGGTCGAGCTGTACGGCTCGGCCGATCGGCTGGTCGTCGCCTGCGAAGGCATGCTGACGGCCGAGGACCGTGACGCGCTGGCCCGCGAGCCGGGCTCGGACTGGACCGTCTCCGATGTGCCCCTGCTCGACGAGTCCCTCGAGCTGATCGGCCCGCTGACCAGGGACGATGGTGCGCTCGAGCGGATCAGGCGGGCCGAGCGCCGCTACGCCCGCGGGGTGCTGGACATCCTGGACACCGACGAGGACCCGGACGAGGAGACGTTGCGTGCGGTGGACCTGATCGGCGCGGAGACGCTGGCCGAGCGGCACGAGGAGCGCGACCACCGGACGCTGGCCGAGCGAGCCGCGGCCGACCGCGAGTGGACCTACGGGCACGTGGTCGTCGACGAGGCGCAGGAGCTGTCCGAGATGGACTGGCGAGTGGTGATGCGCCGATGCCCCAGCCGGTCGCTGACGATCGTGGGCGACCTGGCGCAGCGCGAGTCCCCGGCCGGCGCCCGGTCCTGGGCGGCGATGCTGGAGGAGTACGTGCCGGCGCGGTGGACCTACCGGCAGCTGACGGTCAACTACCGGATGCCGGCGGAGATCATGGAGGTGGCGGCGCGGGTGCTGACCGAGATGGACCCGTCGCTGCAGCCCCCGAAGTCGGTCCGGCACGGCGAGGCGCGCCCGTGGTCGGCGCGCACCACGCCGGCCGAGCTCTCTCGCACGGTCGCGGAGCTGACCCGCGCGGAGTCGGCCGCCCTGGGTGACGGCACGGTGGCCGTCCTCGCCCCCGAAGACCTGAACCTCGGCGCGGTGACCCCCCGAGCGGCGAAGGGCCTGGAGTACGACGCGGTCATCATCGTCGAGCCCCAACGGATCCTGGCCACGGAACCGTCGGGCGCGGCCGACCTGTACGTGGCCCTGACCCGCGCGACGCAGCGCCTGGGCATCGTCCACACCGAGGACCTCCCCGAGCCCCTGCACGGACTCGAGCCGAGGCAGGGCCAAGCCGATCTCGATCCACGGCCCTCCCACTGCCATCCCCTTTCCGCGGGACTGAGCAACTTCCGATGAGCTAGCGGGCGCGCAAGGTGACCGGGAGGTCGTCGGTCGGGATGGGGAGGGCTGTGGGGTCCCAGCGGACGGTGTAGTCGGACGGCACCGACCACTCGAAGCGGCGCACCAGCTCGTGTACCAGGTACTTCACCTCGTACATGCCGAAGTGCATGCCGATGCACTTGTGCACCCCGCCGCCGAACGGCATCCACGCCATCCGGTGCACCTTGTCCTCCCGGCGGCCTTCCGCGAACCGCTCCGGGTCGAAGCGGCGTGGGTCCGGCCAGTACTCCGGCACCAGGTGGTTGACCCACGGCGTGACGCTGACCAGCGTGTTCGCCGGCACGTAGTGGCCCAGCAGGTCGGTGTCCCGCACTGTCTTGCGCACCAGCGACGGCACCGGCGCGACCAGGCGCAGCGACTCCTTGATCACCAGGTCCAGCGTGCCCAGCCGGTCGAGCGCGGCCATGTCGGGCGGCGACTCGCCCAGCGCCAGCGACTCCGCGCGCACCTTCTCCTGCCACTCCGGGTGCTTGCCGAGGTAGTACGCCACCGCCGACGTCGTGATGGTCGACGTGTCGTGCGCGGCCATCATCAGGAAGATCATGTGGTTGACGACGTCGTCGTCGCTGAACATCTCGCCCTCGTCGGTCCGGGCGTGGCACAGGGCGGCGAAGAGGTCATCCGAGTCCGACGCGCGCTTGGCCGGCAGGCTGCGCCGGAAGTAGTCCTCGAGCACCTTCCGGCCACGCAAGCCGGCACCCCAGCGGCCGACCGGCAGCCGGATGAGCGCGGTGCCCGCCCGTACGGTGTCGATGAACGCCCGGGTGATCCGCTCGCTGTCCGCGGCGGGCAGGTCGGCGGCCATGAAGACGTCGGTGGCGATGTCGAGCGTCAACCGCTTGAGTGCCGGGTAGACGGTGAACCGCTCGCCCGGCCGCCAGCCGGCGAGCCCGCGCCGGGCCACGTCGCCGATCCGGTCGAGGTAGCCCCGCAGCCGATCGGTCGTGAAGGCCTGCTGCATGAGCCGGCGGTGATAGAGGTGCTCGTCGAAGTCGAGCAGCATCAGGCCGCGGTTGAAGAACGGGCCGATGAAGTAGGTCCAGCCCTGCTGGGAGTACGCCTTGTCCTTGTTGGCCAGCACGACCTGCGCCGCCTCCGGCCCGGCGGCCGCCACGATCGTGATGCCGAACGCGCGCACCCACGAGACCGGCCCGTGCGTCTCGTAGCGCTTCAGCCCGTACCGGACGCCGAGGCGCAGCATCTCCAGACTGTGCCCGAGCAACGGCATCCCGGGGTCGCCCGGCACCGGCGCCAGGTCACTGCCCGCCGGTGGCGCCGAGAGGTCTCGCGGGGCCCATTTCCTGTTGAGCAACCACTTGTCGATGGCGTCGGTCGACACGACGGACATGACACACCTACTTCCTGGCCTCCAACACGCTCACCGCCAGCGCGGTGAGCTCGGTGGCGATCCCTTGCCGGGCGGCGATTCGGGGCGTTCGGGCGAGGTCGTTGACGACCGTCAGCGCGGCGTGCACGGTGATCCGCGCCTCCGGTTCGGACAGCTCGGGCGCGACGGCGCGCAGCAGGCGAACCCACTGCGCCACGTACGTCCGCTGCACGCGGAGCAGCTCCTTGCGGTCGGGGTCCGGCAGGTTACCGTGCTCGCTGGCGAACGTGGCCAGCAGGTTGTCCGACCGCAGCACGGTGTCCACATAGGACGACGCGAGTCGGGCGAGGGTGCCGTCGGGGTCGGCCGCGTCGCCGATCGCCGTGTCGGCGGTGTGCGCGAGCCGGTCGGCCATCCGGTACCCGGCGGCCACGAGGATCGCGGTCTTGCCGGGGAAGTAGCGGTAGATGCTCGGCCCGGCCATGCCCGCGGCCGCGCCGATGTCCTCCATGCTCACCGCGTGGAAGCTGCGGTCGCGGAACAGCAGGGTGGCCGCGGACAGCAGCTCCTCGCGGCGCGACGGCGGCGTGACCCCCGCCGGACGCGGCGGCTCCGCCTCGACCGGCGCCCCGGCCGGCGG
>NZ_JBOHGA010000286.1:0-6753 GCF_050699915.1 Actinophytocola sp. | reverse complement strand
GGCTCCACGCGAGCACGCCCGCCGGCAGGCCCGCGGCACGGCGCCGTGCGGCGAGCGCGACCAGGGAGCTGTGCACGGCGGCGGCCGCCGCATGCTCGGCGGCGGCCCCGGCGACCGGGGACACGAGCACGAAGGCATCGAGGTCGAGCGCGCGGGTGGCGTCGTCGAGCAGGCGGGCGCGCTCCACCTGTCGCAGCACGGCGTCCAGCCCGGCGGCCGGGTCGGGCACGTCCACGACGTGGACCACCGCCGCGGGCGCGTGCTCGGTGAGCAGCGTGGCGAGCGCGGGGTCGTCCGGGTCGGCGAGGACCGTGACGTCGGCGCCGTGCTCGTCGGCGATGCGGTCCGCGAACTCGGCGGCGGACGCGCCGACGACGACCGTGCCGCCCCAAGCGCAGGTGTCGTCGTCCGTGTCGTCGTCCGTGTCGGCGAGCATCAGCCGGCGGCCCCGCAGCTCGCCGTCGCGCACCAGGACCTCCGGCTCGTCGCACTCGAGCACGGCGGCGAGGTCGACCGACCCGTCGGTGTCGACGAGCACGAAGCGGGCGGGGTGCTCGGCCTGCGCGGCCCGCACCAGGCCCCACGCCGCGGCGACCGCGGGCTCGGAGCCGTCCTCGGCCACGAACGCGAGCCGGGACTGCTCGAACCGCTCGTCGGCGGTCCACGCGCGCAGGATCTCGGGAGTGTCCGCGCCGAGACGGATTGCGGCCACGTCCGGCGCGGTGTCGAGGTCGTCCGGATCGCGGTCGAGCCAGACGATCTCGGTGTCGCCGGCGGGCGGAGTGGTGACCACCGTCCATTCGGCACGCAGCAGCGAGTCCGCGGTTGCCGCCGTGCCGGTTCCGAGCGCGGTGATGGGGCGCAGGGTCAGCGACTCGACCGTGGCCACCGGGGCGCCGACCGCGTCGGCGACGGTCGCGGTCACCCGCTCCTGGTCGAGGGCGCGCAGGCGGACGCGCAGCGTGGTGGCCGCGGCGGCGTGCAGCGACACCCCGTTCCAGGAGAACGAGACGCGGCCGAAGCCCGACGTCCCGAAGTCCACGAAGGACACCGCGTGCAGCGCCGACTCCAGGAGTCCGGGGTGCAGGCCGAACTGCTCCGCCTCCACGTCGGCCGCCAGCGCGACCTCGGCGTACACGTCGTCGCCGGCGCGCCACACCGCCCGCAGGCCCTGGAACAGCGGCCCGTAGCCGAACCCCTCCTCGGCGAGCCGGGCGTAGAAGTCGTCGAGGTCGACGGAAGTGGCCCCGGCCGGCGGCCACGTCTCGAGGCCCGGCCCGGGGTCGGTCGCCTCGGTGGCCAGCCACCCGCCGGCGTGCCGCGTCCACGGCTCGTGCACGGCGTCGGCGGGCCGGGAGTGGATGTCCAGCGAGCGACGGCCGTCGGCACCGGGCACACCGACGCGCACCTGCAGCGCCACCGCGTCCCGCTCCCCCAGCACCAGTGGCACCGCGAGGGTCAGCTCGTCCACGCGGCCCGCGCCGACCTGGTCGCCGGCTCGCAGCGCCAGTTCGACGAAGCCCGCGCCGGGGAACATCACCACGCCGCCGACCGCGTGCTCGGCCAGCCACGGGTGGGTCGCCACCGACAGCCGGCCGGTGAACAGCACGCCGTCGGAGTCGGCCAGCTCGACCGCCGCGCCGAGCAACGGGTGCTCGGCGGCGGCGAGCCCGAGTCCGGTGGCGTCGCCGGGCCGGTGCGCCACACGGGGCCAGAGCCACTCGTGCTGGAACGGGTAGGTCGGCAGTCCGATGCGGCGCACCCCGGTCCCGGCGAAGAGGTCCGGCCAGGACACGGTGAGGCCGTGGGCGAACAGGTCGGCGACGGCGGTGACGACCGAGGTCTCCTCGTCGCGGTCCTTGCGCAGCAAGGGAACCGAGAGGTGCTCGGCGGCCGGGTCGAGGCACTCGGGTGCCATCGCCGACAGCGTGGCGTCCGGGCCGACCTCGACGAACGCCGTCACCCCGGCGGCCGCCAGCGCGGCGACGCCGTCGCCGAACCGGACCGTCTCGCGGACATTGCGTACCCAGTACTCCGGCGTGGCGACCTCGGCCGACGCCGGCGTGCCGGTCACGGTCGAGACGAACGGGACCTCGGGCTCCCGATAGGACAGTCCCTGCGCGACCCGGCGGTACTCGGCCAGCATCGGGTCCATCAGCGGCGAGTGCGAGGCATGCGAGACTCGGACCCGTCGCGCCTTCTCGAACCGGGCGGCCAGCTCGGTCGCCGCGGCCTCCTCGCCGGACAGGACCAGTGAACGGGGACCGTTGACGGCGGCGATCCACACGCCGTCGACGAGCTGTTCGCGGACCTCGTCCTCGCTCGCGCGCACCGAGATCATCGCGCCGCCGGGCGGCAGCGCCTCCATCAGCCGGCCGCGCGCCTCGACGAGGACGCAGGCGTCCGCGAGCGAGAGCACACCGGCGGCGTGCGCGGCGGCGATCTCGCCGGCCGAGTGGCCGATCACGTGACCCGGCCGCACGCCCCACGACTCCAGCAGCCGCCACAACGCGATCTGGGCCGCGAACAAGGCCGGTGTCCCGATGCCCATGCGGCTCAGGCCGTCCTGGTCATCGCCCCAGACGATGTCGCGCACCTCGGGGTCGAACTCCGCCAGGGCGCCGTCGAACGCCTCGGCGAACACGTCGAAGCGCGCGGACAGCTCCTTGCCCATGCCCACGTACTGCGCGCCCTGTCCGGAGAACATGAACGCGGTGGCCGGTTCGGCGAGGGCCGCGACCGCAGTGGCGCCGGAGGCGTCCTCGGCGAGTGCGGTCAGCGCGGCGAGCGCGCCCGCCCGGTCCGCGGCGACGACGGCGGCGCGGTGCTCGAACGCCGAGCGGGTGGTCGCCAGCGAGTAGGCGAGGTCGCCCAGCGCGGCCCCGGTGTCGAGAGTGGACCGAAGTTGCTCTGCCTGCGCCCGCAGCGCCGCGGCGGTTCGCCCGGAGACCGGCAGCGGCACGGCGCCGAGCGGGACCGGGTCGACCGCGGGCTCGGGCTCGGTGTCGGCCTCGGCCGGCGGCTGCTCGACGATGACGTGCGCGTTGGTACCGCTGATGCCGAAGGAGGACACGCCCGCACGCCGCACCTGCGCGCCGGGCCAGTCCCGCTGCTCGGCCGCGAGCTCCACCGCGCCGACACTCCAGTCCACATGGGACGTCGGCGTCTCCGCGTGCAGGGTTCGGGGCACGATCCCGTGCCGCATCGCCATGACCATCTTGATCACACCGGCCACGCCGGCGGCGGCCTGGCTGTGCCCGATGTTCGACTTGACCGAGCCCAGCAGCAGCGGGCGCTCGCGGTCGCGGCCGTAGGTGGCGAGCAGTGCCTGTGCCTCGATCGGGTCGCCCAGCGGGGTGCCGGTGCCGTGCGCCTCCACGACGTCGACGTCCGATGTGGACAGATCGGCGCTCGCCAGCGCCGCCTGGATCACCCGGCGCTGCGACGGACCGTTGGGCGCGGTGAGGCCGTTGGACGCGCCGTCGGAGTTCACCGCCGAGCCGCGGAGCACCGCGAGCACCTCGTGCCCGTTGCGCCGCGCGTCGGACAGCTTCTCGAGCATCAGGACGCCGACGCCCTCCGCCCACGTCGTGCCGTCGGCGTCCTCGGCGAACGCCTTGCACCGGCCGTCGGCGGCGAGCCCGCCCTGCCGGCCGAACTCGGCGAACACGTCCGGCGCGCCGATGACCGAGACACCGGCGGCCAGCGCCAGCGAACACTCCCCCGCGCGCAACGCCTGTGCCGCCAGGTGAAGCGCGACCAGCGACGAGGAGCACGCCGTGTCGACGGTGAGCGCGGGGCCGACGAGCCCCATCGTGTAGGACAGCCGGCCGGACATCACGCTCGACGCGGACCCGGTCAGCAGGTGGCCGGCCAGGTCGTCGGCCGACGCCTCGGCGAGCTTGAAGTAGGTGGCCTGGGACGCGCCGACGAACACGCCGGTCGGGCTGCCGTGCAGCGACCGCGGGTCGATGCCGCCCCGCTCCACGGCCTCCCAGGCGACCTCGAGCAGCAGGCGCTGCTGCGGGTCCATGGCCAGTGCCTCGCGCGGTGAGATGCCGAAGAAGCCGGCGTCGAACCCGCCCGCGTCGTCGAGGAACCCACCCGAGAACCCGTCCTGGGCCGGCCAGCCACGATCGGCCGGCAGCGGGGTGATCGCGTCCCGGCCGTCGGCCACCAGGTCCCACAGCTCCTCCGGCGAGCGCACCCCGCCGGGGTAGCGGCAGGCCATCGCGACGATCGCCACGGGCTCGTGCCGGCCGGACTCGGCCTCGAGCAACCGCCGGCGAGTCTGATGCAGGTCGGCGGTGACCCACTTCAGGTAGTCGACGAGCTTGGTGTCTTCCGCCATGGGATGTCAGCCTCCGTGCTCGGCGTCGTGGTGCCACCCGTCCTTGCACAGAACTGAACCGCCGAACGCACACGCACAACTGCTAGTGTTCTGCGCCCTTCGGCCGGGCAGCCGCCCCGGCGTACCCGATCGGGCACCCCGGTCCGCGCTTGCGCACACATGACGGCACACATGACGACGGGGCCACCCGGTCGTGCCGGCTGGCCCCGTCGTGGGGAGGCGGTCGGGCCGCTAAGAACCGGCCCGCCTGCCGAGCTCGCCGTCGATGAAGTCGAAGATCTCGTCCGCGCTCGCCGCCCCGAGCAGCTCGTTGACCTCCGCGTCGCCCGGGCCGGCGTTGCCGGTGATCCGGGCGAGCAGCTGCCGCAGCCGGGCCGCGACGCTGTCGCGCACCGCGTCGTCGACGCCGGCGAGCGCCGCCTCGACGCGGTCGAGCTCGCCGAGCACCGAGTGCGTGCCGGCGGCCTCGTCGGGCACCAGGTCGAGCACGAGCTGCTCCGCGAGGTCGGCCGGCGTCGGGTGGTCGAAGACCATCGTCGGGGACAGCCGCAGCCCGGTCGCCGCGTCCAGCGCGTTGCGCAGCTCGACCGCGGTCAGCGAGTCGAGACCCAGCTCACTGAACCGGTCGCGTGCGCCGACCGCACCGGCCGCCGCGTGACCCAGCACGGCCGCGACGCGTTCGCGCACCACCTGGAGCACGAACCCGATCCGCTCGTCCGCTCGCATGTCCCGCAGCCGTACCCGCAGCCGCGCGCCCGCGTCGACCGACGTCCGAGCCCGCCGCGAACCGAGCAGGCCCGCCAGCAACGGCGGCACCTCGCCCCGGGCGCGCAGCGCGGCGGTGTCGAGCCGCACCGGGACGACGACGGGTGCGCCCGTCGCGAGCGCCGCGTCGAACATCGCCATGCCCTGCTCGCCCGTGATCGGCGGCAGCCCGGAAGCCCGCATCCGCCGGGTGTCCGCGTCGGTCAGGCCGGCTGTCATGCCGTCCCCGGTGTGCCACGGTCCCCAGACGAGCGAGGTGCCCGGCAGGCCCCGCGCCGACCGGTGCGCCGCCAGCGCGTCGAGGTAGGCGTTGGCCGCCGAGTAGTTCGCCTGCCCGGGGCTGCCCATCGCACCGGCGACGGAGGAGAAGAGCACGAACGCGTCGAGGTTCTCGGTCAGCTCGTGCAGGTGCCAGGCGGCGTCGACCTTCGGCGCCAGCACCGCGGCGAGCCGCTGCGGGGTCAGCGAGTCCACGACGCCGTCGTCGAGCACGCCGGCCGTGTGGACGACCGCGCGCACCGGACGGTCCGCGGGCACGCTCGCCAGCAGGTCCGCCACCGCGGCGCGGTCGGCCATGTCGCACGCCGCGATCCGGACGTCGGCACCGGACGCGGCCAGGTCGTCGCGCAGCTGCGCGGCACCCGGGGCGTCCTCGCCCCGCCGGCTCGTGAGCAGCAGGTGCCGCGCGCCGTGCTCGGCGACGAGATGCCGGGCCAGCCGCGCACCGAGACCACCCGTGCCGCCAGTGACCAGTACGGTGCCGGCCGGATCCCACGCGAGTAGGTCGTCGCCGTGGTCGAGCACCGCGAGCCGACCGGCCCGCACGACGCCGTCCCGGACGAGGACCTGGTCCTCGCCCAAGGCCAGTGCCGCGATGAGTTCCCCGGGATCGTCGGTGTCGACCAGCACGAACCGGCTCGGGTGCTCCGCCTGCGCCGAGCGCACCAGGCCCCACACGGCGGCCGCGACCGGGTCCCCGCCGTCGACGGCCCCGTGCGCCACGAAGACCAGCCGCGAGTCGCGGAAGCGTTCGTCGGCAAGGAACTCCTGTACCAAGCCGAGGGCCCACGTCGTCCGCTCGTGCACGGCCGCCACGCCTGTCCCGCCGGCCACCGGTACCGCGATCGTGTCGGGCACCGGGTCCAGCGCCGCCAGTTCGCCGTCGAGAGTCATGACGTCCACATCGGACACCGCGTCGCCCGCAACGGGCACCCAGTCGAGCCGGTACAGCGGGTCCGCGGTGTGGCCGGTCTCCGGCATCCTCAGGACGAGCGACTCGATGGACGCGACCGGGGTGCCGGCGTCATCCGCCACGGCGACGGACAACGTGTCGTCGCCGGCTCGGGCGACACGCACCCGAACCGTTGACGCTCCGGCGGCATGCAAAGTGAGCCCGCCGACCGACGCGAGCTGCCGCGCCGGCTCCCCGAAGTCCATTGCGGACACCGCGGGGAACACGGCGGTGAGCAGCGCTGGATGCAGGCCGTAGACGCCGGCGCCGTCGGCCAGTTGTTGCGGCAGCGCGACCTCGGCGAACAGCTCGCCGTCCCGCAGCCAGATCGCCCGCAGCGCGTCGCCGGCGCCGTCCACCTCGATGGGTTCCGCCCCAATCGGCGGCCATTCGTCGGTGCCGAGCC
>NZ_JBOHGA010000285.1:0-6844 GCF_050699915.1 Actinophytocola sp. | reverse complement strand
CCGGCCACGCTCTCGTCTCTAGCCGAGGACCCGGGTGAGGAGCGTGTCGACGGTCGCCAGCGCGCTGGTGAGGGCGGCCTCGGGGTCGTCGGCCTGGGCGATCAGCAGGGCGGCCTCGGCCACCGCGGCTAGCAGCATGTGGGCGAGAGTGTCCACTTCGGCCTCGGCGACCCGGCCCTGCGCGGCCAGCGCGGCGATGCTCGCGCGCAGGCCGCCGAGCGTGTGGACGTCGTCGAGCTCGCGCCAACGCTTCCAGCCGACCACCCGGGGCGGGTCGATCAGCACGATGCGCTGAACCGCCGGATCGAGCGCGACCCGCAGCCACGTGGCGCAGCCCGCGCGCAGGCGCTCGAGCGGATCGCTCGCGGCGAGGGCGGCTTCGGCCGCGACGGCGGCGACCCGCGCCACCTCCCGGTCGAGCACGGCGTCGAAGAGCTCCTCCTTGGTGGCGAAGTGGTGGTACAGCGCGCCTCGGGCGACGCCGGCCGCCGACAGCACGGCCCCGATCGACGTGCCGTCGTACCCGTGCTCGCCGAACAGCTCCCGGGCCACGCCGACCAGCGCCTCGCGGGTCGCCTTGCCCTTCTCGACTCGGTTGTCCATCGCGGGCAAGTCTAGGGCCTCGCCAAACCGACTGTCGGTCTGTTAACTTGCAGACCGACAGTCGGTTTGTTTGTGGACGGGAGCGGAAGATGAGCGACACCAAGACGGACGTGCCCACGCTGCGGCGGATCCGCCTCGACGACGGGTTCACGCTCGGCTATCGCGAGCTCGGGTCCGGGCCGGCGGTGCTGCTCCTGCACGGCTGGCCGACCTCGTCCCTCCTGTGGCGCGGGGTGATGCCGGCGATCGCGCGCGCCAACCGTGTCGTCGCGCTCGACCTGCCCGGCTTCGGCGCCTCGGACAAGCCGGTCGACGGTCGGTACGACTTCCCGGACTTCGAGCGCGCGATCGACGGCCTGCTCGAGCGGTTGGCGATCGACCGGGTGGCCGTCGCGGGGCACGACCTCGGCGGCCCGATCGCCGTGCACTGGGCGCTCGAGAACCCGGTCCGGGTCAGCGCGCTCGCGCTGCTGAACACGCTGCTTTACCCCGAGGTCTCGCCGGAGGTCATCGAGTTCCTGACCATGCTGAGCACGCCCGGGCCGCGGGAGCGGTTGACCAGTCCCGAAGGTCTTACCGAGGTGCTGCGCCTTGGCCGGGCCGACGAGACCGGGCTGCCCGGCGACGTCCTGGCCGAGATGCTGACGCCGTTCGCGGCCACGGACGCGCGGCTGGCTCTCGCGAAGGCCGGCATCGGCCTGTCGCCCGACCAGTTCGTCACGCTCGGCGCCCGTGTGTCCTCTGTGGACGTCCCGGTGCGCGTGGTCTACGGCGAGCGGGACCGCGTGCTCCCCGATGTCGCGGACACCTTCGCCCGCCTGGGGCGGGACCTGCCCGCGGCCACGGTCACCGCGCTGTCGAACTGCGGCCACTTCCTGCAGGAGGACGACCCGGGCCGCGTCGGTGAGCTGCTCGCGGACTTCTTCGTGCAGCTGATGAACTAACCGCCGCCGAAAACCGGACGTTCAGGCGAAATGGGCGACCATTCGACGTAACTTTGGCGGGTTTTGCACCATCTTTCGTTGACTACAAACGAAAGTCCTCCTACGGTCCGAGTTGAGTGTGACTCAGCTCACGAACCCGCGCCGGCCCTGCCCCGGCGCGGTCCCTGCCGTTCGAGGAGTACGTCCATGCCGGTTCGCCTCCCTGCCCGGCTGCCCCTGGCCACCGGGCTGCTCGCCGTCCTCGTCGTCCTGATGTCGGCGATCACCGCGCTCACCCCGGCCCGCGCGGCCGCGGACCCGCCGCCCCAGGAGCCCGGCGTGACGCTGCGTGTGTTCGACCTGCAGACCTCGCTCAGCAAGCTGTGCGCGCTCAAGCCCGGCCAGACTCCCAACGTCGACAAGCTCATGCCGACCATCGACTGGACGACCACCGACGTCTTCGAGATCGGCGACCACTTCATCTCCGAGGTCACCGGGAACATCAACATCACCACCGCCGGCAGCTACACGTTCCGGCTCACCAGCGACGACGGCTCCCGGCTGCTGGTCGACGGCGCGATGGTGGTCAACCACGACGGCCTGCACGCGCCGACGCCGATGGAGGGCAGCGTCGACCTGTCGACCGGCTACCACGCCCTGAAGATCGACCACTTCGACAACGAGGTCGACCAGCAGGTCACGCTGGAGTGGCGGCCGCCGGGCGCGGGCGGGTTCTCCGTCGTGCCGAACTCCGTGCTGAGCACCGACGCGGACGTCGTGCGGGTAACCGCGCCCGGCCGCAAGGAGTGCGAGGCCAGCACCGACGCGCCCGGCGACGGCCTGCCGCTGACCGGCGTGCACCCCGGCTACACGCTGACCAACCTGCGCCCGGCCGGGTTCGAACCGCAGGTCAGCGCCATGGACTGGCTGCCGGACGGCCGCATGGCGATCGCCACCTGGGGCGGCACCGACAACGAGCTCGGCGAGGTCTACCTGCTCAGCAACGTCACCGGCGACACCGACCCGTCCCGGGTGCAGTCGCAGCGCATCGCCTCCGGGCTCAAGGAGCCGATGGGCATCAAGTACGTCGACGGCAAGCTCTACGTCTCCGAGAAGGACGGGCTCACCGAGCTGAACGACACCAACGGCGACGGCGTGACCGACCAGTACCGCACGGTCGCGACCTGGCCGTTCGGCGGGAACTTCCACGAGTTCGCGTTCGGCATGCTCTACCGGGACGGCTTCTTCTACCTGAACCTGTCCGTGGCCATCGACTACGGCGGCGCCACGACCGACCCGCAGCCCGCACCCAACCGCGGCACCACGATCAAGGTCGACAAGAACACCGGCGAGGTGTCCTATGTGGCCGGTGGACTGCGCACGCCGCACGGCATCGGCTGGGGGCCCGAGGGCGACGTCTTCGTCACCGACAACCAGGGCGCCTGGCTGCCGTCGTCGAAGTTGCTGCACATCAAGCAGGACCGGTTCTTCAACCACCACATGAACCCCGACGGCCCGTTCGACAACCGGCCGGTGACCCAGCCGGTCCTGTGGCTGCCGCAGAACGAGATCGCCAACTCGCCGAGCAACCCCGTGCAGCTGACCGAGGGCCCGTTCGCCGGCCAGCTGGTGTTCGGCGACGTCACCTACGGCGGCCTGCAGCGGGCGTACCTGGAGAAGGTCAACGGCGAGTACCAGGGTGCGGTCTTCCGGATGACGCAGGGGCTGGAGGCGGGCGTGAGCCGCATCAGCCTCGGGCCCGACGGCGCCATCTACACCGGCGGCATCGGCGCCGGCGGCAACTGGGGTCAGCCGGGCAAGCTCAACCACGGCCTGCAGAAGCTGACTCCCAACGGCACCAACGCGTTCGACATCCTCGCCATGCGCGCGATCGACGGCGGCTTCGAGCTCGAGTACACCCAGCCGCTGTCGGCCGAGACCGCGCAGAACCTGGTGACGAGGTACGACGTGACGCAGTGGCGCTACGTGCCGACGGCCGACTACGGCGGCCCGAAGGTCGACGAGCAGACGCTGACCGCGTCCTCGGCGGAGCTGTCCGCCGACCGGAAGAAGGTCACACTGCGCGTCCCGGGGCTGCAGACCGGCCGGGTGGTGCACGTCCGCTCGCCGCGGCCGTTCGCGGCCGAGTCCGGGGCGCAGCTGTGGAGCACCGAGGCATGGTACACGCTCAACTCCGCCGTCGGCGCCGCCCCGGCCGGCACGGAGTACGAGGCCGAGGCGGCGGCGTTGTCCGGCGGCGCCGCGGTCAACACCGACCACGCCGGCTACTCGGGCAGCGGCTTCGTCGACGGGTACTGGAACCAGGGCGCCACGACGTCGTTCGCGGTGGACGTGCCGGCCGCCGGCAGCTACAACGTCGGGCTCCGCTACTCGAACGGGCCGAACCCGGTCGGCGGCACGAAGTCGGTGAGCATGTACGTCAACGGCACCAAGGTGCGTCAGGTACAGCTCGCGAGCACGGGCGACTGGGACACGTGGGCGACCCGCACCGAACAGGTGCCGCTCACCGCCGGCGCCAACACGGTGGCGTTCGTCTACGACGAGGGCGACGCCGGCAACGTCAACCTGGACAAGATCTCGGTGAGCGCCGCCGAGCGCATCGTCCTGTTCGACGGGGCCGACCTGGACGCGTGGGAGGCACGCGCGGGCGGGCCGGCCTCGTGGCCGCTGGCCGACGGGTCGATGGAGTCGCTCGGCGGGGACATCCGCACCAAGCAGAAGTTCGGTGACTTCAGGCTCCACGTCGAGTGGTACGAGCCGGACTACCCGCCGGACGTGACCGGGCAGGCGCGCGGCAACAGCGGGATCTACCTGCAGGAGCGCTACGAGCTGCAGGTGCTGGAGTCCTATGGGGACACCACACCGGCGGCGGACGAGGCCGGCGCGATCTACTCGAAGCGAGCGCCGGACTCGAACGCGGCGACCGCGCCGGGCACCTGGCAGACCTACGAGATCGTCTTCCGGGCGGCCCGCTTCGACGCGGCGGGCAACAAGGTCTCCGACGCCCGGGTCACGGTGGTGTGGAACGGGGTGGTGGTGCACGAGGACGTGGCCATCGACAGCGGCACCGGCGACAGCCTGCCGGAGACCGCCGAACCGGGTGCGATCCGGCTACAGGACCACGGCGACCCCGGCGCGAACCCGCGCTACCGCAACATCTGGATCGAACCGCTGAGCTGACGGCGCACGGGCCCCGGCTGTTCGGCCGGGGCCCGTGCGCCTCGTCCGCGCGGGCGTCATGATGGAACGCATGGCTGATCTGTACGAGTACAAGGTCATCGAACTCCGGGAGAAGCTGATCGGCGGGAAGATGTCCGGCAGCAAGCTGGAACACATCTTGAACGATCACGCCGCCGAGGGCTGGCGCCTGAAGGCGATCACCACCGCCGAGATCAAGGGCCGCATCGGCCCGGGCGGCGTCGAGGGCATCCTCGTCACCTTCGAGCGGCCCGCCGGTTAGCTCACCGGCGCCTCTTCGCGCTCGGCGCGGTCCTCGTCGGGCTCGGCGCGGTCCTTGTCGCGCGCGTCGGGTGTCGCGGCCGCGGGCACCAGCGAGGCGGTGCCGACCGACCCCGCCTTTACGCTCCCGACCGAGGTCAGGATCGACAGCGCCGCGGCTGTTCCGACAGTGGCAAGCGTGGCCTGCCAGTCGAGATCCAGCAGGCTCGTCTGTCCCGCGGCCAGCATGGCCGCCAGCACCTGGGCCGCCGTCTTCGCCGCGCGCTCGATCGCGTCCTTCCAGAACTTCCGACTCCAGATGTCTGACATGGCCGACCGCCTTTCTCCGTCTTGTAGGAAAAGAGGTGGCCGGGCGCGTGGTGATACGCAACCTCAGTTGCCGATGCAGACGAATCGCGCGACGGCGGCGATGCCGTGGTGGTGACTGTGGACGGTCTGCTGCTGCGCGGCGGCGAGCGCGGCGGCCGGCGGCTCGCCCGCGTGCAGCAGCCGGTGGAACGCGATCATGAGTGGCGCGGTGTCGATGTCGTGCACGGCGATGACCGGCGCCACCACCTGGTGCGTGCCGTGCGCGAGGAGCGTCGCGGCGAAGCCCATGACCTCGTCGCCCGCGAGCACGACCGGGCGGCCGGTGTCGCACGCGGCCAGCACGACCGTGTCCGGCGGGTGTGCCACGCGGGTCAGGTCGTAGGCCATGAGCGGGCCGTCCGCGAGCTGCAGCGAGCAGAACAGCGGGTTGTCCGTGCGCAGGAGTCCGTGTGCCGCAAGGTGTGCGACCTCGCTGCCGTCGAGCGCGCCGGTGACCGCCTCGACGGTCGCCGCGTCGTGGACCAGCGGCGGCACGCCGTACATGCCGGCGATGGACGTCGCCTCCGTCAGGCCGCCGGGGAGTCCCGGACCCGCCACGACGGTGGCCCGGCCCGGTTCGGACGAGCGGCGGTGGGCGTCGCGCAGCAGCGCCGCGGCCGGGGTCACCGACACCGGCCGGCCCACGCACGCCGGCAGGACGGCCCACGGCATCCGCTGCAGCGGGCCGGTGGGCACGAGCGTCAGCGGCCGGTCGGCGATCTCCGGCATGCCGCCGAGCAGCAGCCCGCTCAGCCGGTTCGCCGTGTGCACGAACAACGACTGCGCGGCGATGACGCTGTCCCGGGCGGCGCGGTCGTGGCACAGCCTGCGCAGGGCGTACAGCAGCTTGTCGACGAGGCCCTCGACCGTCTCGACCCTGGCCAGCCGCCGCATCCGCGGTTGACCGTCCACAATGGTCACGACGTGTAGGACGCCGTCGTCCTGGACGAACTCCACCAGGGCGGTGTCGGCGAGGATCTCGGCCAGCTCGGCCATGCCGGGCGGGTCGACGGTCCGCTTCGTCGCCCCGGTCATCCGGCTGCGGTGGTGGTCGCGGATGGCGCGTTCCAGCACGACCTGCCGGTTGCGCAGCCGGACGTCGGCCCGGCCCTCCCGGCGTGACTCGGTGATCTCGTGCATCACCGACCGCAGCTCCGCGATGAGCCCGGCGAGCGCCGGGTCGCCGGGTGGGCGCGCCGGCGGGTTGAGCAGGTGGCTGGCCCGGCCGAGCTCCGCCCACTGGAACACCCGTTCCGGCCGGCCGTTGCGCATCGCGATCCGCAGGCCGATCCCGGCCAGCTCGACCCGGTTGCCGGCGGCGCTCGCGCGCAGGTCGGTGGCGCCCAGCGCGGCGACGTGCTCGTCGGTGACCCGGAGTCCGGCCCGCGCCGCCCGGGCCGCGCCGGCAGTGTCGTTTCGGTTCAGCCGCAGGATGGCGGCGGCGTGCCAGGCGAGCGCGCGGGCGGCGACCGGGCCGCGGTGCCGGTGGC
>NZ_JBOHGA010000284.1:0-6844 GCF_050699915.1 Actinophytocola sp. | reverse complement strand
GGGCGGTGTCGCGCGCCGCGCCGTCGAGCAGCTCGCCGACGCCGAGGCCGCGGCCGCGTTCGCCGAGGACGGGCTGCACGAGCCGCCACCCGCCGGGATCGTGACCGTGGTCCGGGGCGCCATCGAGGAGGGCTTCGGTGTCCCCGACCGCGCGCTGGTCGTGCTCACCGAGACCGACCTCACCGGCGGCCGGCACGGCACGTCGACCCGCGACCTGTCGGCCAAGATGCCCTCGCGGCGGCGCAACGCCGTCGACCCGCTCGCGCTGCGCAACGGCGACTACGTCGTCCACGAGCAGCACGGCATCGGCCGCTACATCGAGATGGTCCAGCGCACGGTCTCCGGCGCGACCCGCGAGTACCTCCTCCTGGAGTACGCGTCGTCCAAGCGCGGCCAGCCCGGCGACCGGCTCTTCGTCCCGACCGACCAACTGGACCAGGTCTCCCGCTACGTCGGCGGGGAGATGCCGTCGCTGAACAAGCTCGGCGGCTCGGATTGGAAGAACACCAAGTCCCGCGCCAAGAAAGCGGTCAAGCAGATCGCCGCCGAGCTCGTCCAGCTCTACGCCGCCCGCCAGTCCGCGCCCGGCCACGCGTTCGGCGCCGACACCCCCTGGCAGCGCGAGCTCGAGGACGCGTTCCCGTTCACCGAGACGCCCGACCAGATGGCGGCCATCGACGAGGTCAAGGCCGACATGATGCGCGGCGTCCCGATGGACCGGGTGATCTGCGGCGACGTCGGCTACGGCAAGACCGAGATCGCCGTGCGGGCCGCGTTCAAGGCGGTGCAGGACGGCAAGCAGGTCGCCGTTCTCGTGCCGACCACGCTGCTCGCCCAGCAGCACCTCAACACGTTCACCGAGCGCCTGCAGTCCTTCCCGGTCACCGTCCGCGGCCTGTCCCGGTTCACCCACGGGCCGGACGCCGAGGTGGTGGTCGAGGGGCTCGCCGCCGGCGACGTGGACGTCGTGATCGGCACGCATCGCCTGCTGCAGACCGGCATCCGCTACAAGGACCTCGGCCTGGTGATCGTCGACGAGGAGCAGCGGTTCGGCGTCGAGCACAAGGAACACATCAAGGCGCTGCGCACGCACGTCGACGTGCTCACCATGTCGGCCACGCCGATCCCGCGCACGCTGGAGATGTCGCTCGCCGGCATCCGCGAGATGTCCACGATCCTGACCCCGCCCGAGGACCGGCACCCGATCCTCACCTACGTCGGCGGCTACGACGACAAGCAGGTCGGCGCTGCGATCCGGCGCGAGCTGCTGCGCGACGGCCAGGTCTTCTTCGTGCACAACCGGGTCTCCTCGATCGAGAAGGCCGCGCGCCGGCTGCGCGAGCTGGTGCCCGAGGCACGCGTGGTCACCGCGCACGGCCAGATGAACGAGGACCGGCTCGAGAAGATCATCGAGGGCTTCTGGGACCGTGAGTTCGACGTGCTGGTGTGCACCACGATCGTCGAGACCGGGCTGGACATCGCCAACGCCAACACGCTGATCGTCGAGCGCGGCGACCTGCTCGGCCTCGCCCAGCTCCACCAGCTGCGCGGGCGGGTGGGCCGCGGCCGCGAGCGCGGGTACGCCTACTTCCTGTTCCCGCCGGAGGCGCCGCTCACCGAGACCGCGCACGACCGGCTCGCCACGATCGCGCAGAACACCGAGCTCGGCGCCGGCATGGCGGTGGCGATGAAGGACCTGGAGATCCGCGGCGCCGGCAACATCCTCGGCGCCGAACAGTCCGGACACATCGCCGGCGTCGGCTTCGACCTCTACGTCCGGCTGGTCGGCGAGGCCGTCGAGGCGTTCCGCAAGCACGCGGGCGCGGAGCCGGGCGAGGAGGAGGAAGAGCTCGCCGAGGTGCGGGTGGACCTGCCGGTCGACGCGCACATCCCGCACGACTACGTGCCGGGGGAGCGGCTGCGGCTCGAGGCCTACCGCAAGATCGCCGCCGCGGCCGACGCCGAGGGGCTGGCCGCGGTCACCGACGAGCTGAAGGACCGCTACGGCAGCCCGCCGCTGCCGGTGCGGCGGCTGTTCGCGGTGGCGGCGTTCCGGCAGACCTGCCGGGAGCACGGCGTCACCGAGGTCGCCACCCAGGGGAACCTGATCCGGTTGGCGCCGCTGCGGCTGCGCGACTCTCAGCTTGTGCGGCTCAAGCGCCTGTACCCCAAGGCGAACTACAAAGCCGTGACCAACCTCGTCTCGGTGCCGCGGCCGACCGAGGGGCCCGCCGGCGGCCGGATGGGCGCCCCGCAGCTGCGCGACACGGACCTGCTCGACTGGTGCGCGAACCTGCTTGACTCGTTGGAGATCGCCCCAGCACCGGTCGGGTGAACCGCTGTGAGAGGCTTGGCAGCCGTGACGACTGCCAAGCCGCGTTCCGGTGCCCTTGTCGCTGTCCGAAACACGGTGCTCATCGCGGTGCTGGCCGCGCTCGTCGCCGGGCTCACCGCGTGCGGATCCGGACCGAGCCAGGCCAACTCCGCCGTGATCGTGGACGGCCGGTCCGTGTCGGTCGACGAGGTGCAGAACCTGCTCGACAAGATCGTGCGCGAGCAGCCCGCGGCCCGGCCGCTGGCCCAGCAACGCAAGCTGGACCTGGTGGCGCGCGAAGCGGTGAGCCAGCTGATCCAGCACGAGCTGCTGGTCGAGGCGGCGCGCGAGGAGAACATCAGCGTCAAGCGCGAGGACGTGGCGCAGGCGATGGCGCAGGACCCGTTCAAGGAGGAGCTGCCGACGGACGGCAGCGTGCCGCCGGACGCGCTGGCCAGCCAGCTCGTGTTCCGGGCGCGGGACCTGCGTGACACGGTGACCGACCAGGTCCTGCTGGCGCAGCTCGCGGACAAGTACTTCGACAAGCTGCAGGTCACGATGGACTACACGACCGTGGTCTCCGACAACCCGAGCGCGAAGCCGGAGTCCATGCGGGAGCAGGCCGAGGCGAAGGCCCGCGAGTTCGCCGCCGACCCGGACCGGGCCGCCGACGTGATCGCGAAGGAGCAGGAGGCCGGGCAGGACGCCCAGGAGGGCGCGCAGTTCCCGGCCGTGCAGAGTGCCGCGCTGGCGGCGACCGCGATGTTCGGCTCCGAGCCGGGCACGGTCGTCGCGTTCGAGCCCTCGGCCGAGCAGGCGCTGTGGGTGGTCGGCCTGATCCGCCAGCGCGACACCGACGCGACGGTCGACACGTCGCAGGCGCCGCAGGTCTCGGCCACCGAGCTCGTCGCGGTCGGCCTGCGGATGCTGCAGCCCTACGCCGAGCAGGCCGAGATCCAGGTCAGCCCGCGCTACGGCGTGTGGGACATGGCCGCGATGGGCGTGGCGCCGAGCGAGGGTGAGACCGAGGGCCTGGTGCTGCCGCCGGCCGGCGACGACTCGCAGCAGTGACGTCCGGCCCGACCGTCGTACTGGTCGACCGGGGCGTACTGCCGGCGGCCGCCGTGCCGCTGCTGCGGTCGGACCGCGAGGTGTACGCGGCGCCGGGCGTGGACCTGGGCCTGCCGCCGGCTCCCGAGTCGTTGTCGGGTCCGGTCGTGCTCGTCACCGACGACCTCTCCGCCGACCCCGCCGCCGCGCTGGCGGCCGGCGGTGCCACGGTCGTGGCCGCGCCGTCGGGCTCCCGCCTGCTCGACGCCGTCGCGGTGATGGACCGCCTGCGTTCGCCGGGCGGCTGCCCGTGGGACGCCGAGCAGACGCACGACTCGCTGCGCCAGTACCTCGTGGAGGAGTGCTTCGAGCTGCTGGAGGCCATCGAGGACGGCGACCGCGGGGCGCTGCGCGAGGAGCTCGGCGACGTGTTGCTGCAGGTCCTGTTCCACGCGCGGATCGCCGAGGAGGACGCCGCGGACCCGTTCTCCGTGGACGACGTGGCCGCCTCGCTCGTGGCCAAGCTGGTCGGTCGCCATCCGCACGTGTTCGCCGGCGGCGACCCCGCGGTGCGCGACGCCGGCACGCAGGAGGTGCGCTGGGAGGAGCTCAAGCAGCAGGAGAAGCGCCGCGAGTCCAGTGTGGACGGAGTGGCGACGGGTCAGCCGGCCCTCGCGCTCGCCGCGAAGCTCGCGCAGCGCACGGCCCGCGCCGGCCTGCCTGGCGACCTGCTGCCCCGCGGTTCGGACACCGGCGCGCGCCTGTTCGACCTGGCGGTGCTGGCGAAGCTGGCGGGCACCGACCCGGAGGGCGAGCTGCGAGCCGTGGCCCGCACCTTCGCCGAGGCGGTCCGCACGGCGGAGAAGTCCGCCCGTGCCGCGGGCGCCGACCCGACCCGGATGACCGCGGCGGACTGGCGCCTCCATTGGCCGGGGCACACCGACCCGGAGCACGGCCGCGGCTGATCCGGTAGTCCACCGGTTCTCCGGTGTGCCCACAGTGAATCGCGCCTCGACCGTCGGTGGGCGCGGCTAACGTGGCGACGTGACCGACTCCTACCTCCGCCACCCCCACCTGCACGGCGATCTCGTGACCTTCGTCGCCGAGGACGACGTGTGGATCGCGCCGCTCGATGGAGGCCGCGCCTGGCGGGTCTCCGCGGACCAGTCCGCCGCGAGCTCGCCGCGCTTCTCCCCGGACGGCTCGCTGATCGCGTGGACCAGCTGGCGCGACGTCGAGCCCGAGGTGCACCTCGCGCCGGCCGACGGCGGGCCCAGCCGGCGGCTCACCTACTGGGGCGACGTCAAGACCGAGGTCCTCGGCTGGTCGGGTGACGCGGTCCTGGCCAGCAGCACGGTCGGTCAGCACTCGACTCGGCAGAGCTGGGCCTACGAGGTCCCGACCGACGGCAGCGGGTCACGCCGGCTGCCGTACGGGCCGGTCGGCGGCCTCGCGCTCGGCCCGAACGGCGCGGTCCTGCTCTCCGCCGCGTTCTCCCGCGAACCGGCCTGGTGGAAGCGTTACCGCGGCGGCACCGCCGGCAAGCTCTGGCTCGACGCGAACGGCGACGGCGAGTTCGTCCGCTTCCAGGCCGACCTCGACGGCAACCTCTCCTCGCCGATGTGGGTCGGCGACCGGCTCGCGTTCCTGTCCGACCACGAGGGCGTCGCCGACCTCTACTCCTGCCTGCCCGACGGCGGCGACCTGCGCCGACACCGGGTGGACGCGGCCGGCGAGTTCTACGCGCGCGGCGCCGCCACCGACGGCGAGCGCGTGGTCTTCCACCGCGCGGGCCGGCTGTGGCTCGTCGAGGGCCTCGGCAGTCACACGAACGCTGAGCCGCGCGAGCTCGACATCCGGCTCGGCGGCCCGCGTCCCGCCCGCGCGCCCTACCCGGTGCGCGCCGGCGACGAGCTGAGCGACGTCGGGCCCGACCACACCGGGCGGGGCAGCGCGGTCGAGGTCCGCGGCACGGTCCACTGGCTGACCCACCGCGACGGTCCGGTCCGGGCGCTGGCCGCCGAGCCCGGGGTGCGCGCCCGGCTGCCGCGCACGTTCGGCGAACAGGTCGTCTGGGTCACCGACGCCGACGGCGAGGACGCCCTGGAGATCGCGCCGGTCGACGGCCACGCCGCGGGCTCGACGCCGCGCCGGATCGGCTCCGGGCGGCTCGGCCGGGTGCTCGAGCTGGCGGCCGCGCCAGACGGCCGGCGCATCGCCGTGGCCACCCACGACGGTCGCGTGCTGCTGGTCGACGCGGACACCGGCGAGCTGCGCGAGGTCGCCCGCAGCGAGGACGGCGACCCGACCGATCTCGCGTTCTCGCCCGACTCGGGCTGGCTCGCGTGGTCGCACCCGGGCCCGATCCCGTTGCGGCACATCAGGATGGCGTCCACCATCGACCTGACCGTCGTGGACGTCACGCCGATCCGCTTCGTCGACCACGACCCGGTGTTCACGGTGGACGGCAAGCACCTGGCGTTCCTGTCCCAGCGCAGCTTCGACCCGGTCTACGACGTGCACGTGTTCGACCTGTCGTTCCCGAACGGGTCGCGCCCGCACCTGGTGCCGCTGGCCGCCACCACGCCGTCGCCGTTCTCCCCGCAGCTGCGCGGGCGGCCGGTCGAGGACGACGACGGCAAGGACAAGGACGGCGGCGACGGGGACGAGGGCCCGCCGCGCACCGCGGTCGATCTCGAAGGTCTCGCCGACCGGGTGGTCCCGGTGCCGGTGCCGGCCGCGCGGTACTCGTCGCTGCGTGCGGTGAAGGGTGGCCTGGCGTGGCTGCGCGTGCCGCTGTCCGGCGTGCTCGGCGAGGACGGCGACCTCGTCGATGACGACGACGACCACCGTCCGGCGCTCGAGCGGTACGACTTCGCCAAGCGCAAGCTCGAGTCGCTGACCGAGGGCGTCGACGACGTGTGGGCGACCGGCGACGGCGAGCGGCTGATCGTGCGCGACGGGCGCAGCCTGCGGGTGCAGGCGGCCGACCGCAAGTCCGATGGCGACTCGGACAGCACCGACGACGTGAAGGTCGATCTGTCTCGGGTGCGCGTGCAGGTCGACCCGGGAGCCGAGTGGCGCCAGTCGTTCGACGAGGCGTGGCGGCTGATGCGGGATCACTTCTGGCGCACGGACATGGGCGGCGTCGACTGGGCGGAGGTGCGCGAGCGGTACCGGCCGCTGGTCGACGCGGTCGGCTCGCATGACGAGCTGGTCGACCTGCTGTGGGAGCTGCAGGGTGAGCTGGGGACCTCGCATGCGTACGTGACACCGCCGGGCGGCGACGTCGAGTCCGCGCGGCGGATCGGCCTGCTGGGCGCGGATGTCGCGCGCGGGGAGGACGGCGTGTGGCGGGTGGCGCGGATCCTGCCCGCCGAGTCGTCGGATCCTCGGGCGCGCTCGCCGCTGCGCGCGCCGGGCGTCGCGGTCCGGGTGGGCGACGCGATCCTGGCCGTCGACGGCCGGCCGGTGCCGGCC
>NZ_JBOHGA010000283.1:0-6929 GCF_050699915.1 Actinophytocola sp. | reverse complement strand
GCAGCCAGGAGGCGCGGGTGACGTGGCCGGCGCCGCGCCCGGCGGCGAGCTCGGCGCTGACCGCGCGGCTGGTCTCCTGCTCCAGCGCGGAGAACAGGCCGGGCCCGACGATGTTGACCATCAGGTAGAGGCTCGCCGCCGCGGCGGCGTCGGCCGGCGGCAGCGTGTGGCCGGTCAGCGCGACGAACGCGTAGCCGGCCGCACCCACGAAGGCGAGGCCGGCGCCCATCGGGAGCGCCGGGCCGAAGCGCTCGCGCGTGCCCGCCACCCGGCCACCGTAGGGCAGTACCGTTACTCCACGTGCGACATGTTGCGGTGGTGGGCGGCGGGATCCTCGGGCTGGCGGTGGCGCGCGAGCTGACCGCGCGCGGCGACCACGTGACCGTCCTCGAGAAGGAGGACCACTGGGCCGGGCACCAGACCGGCCACAACTCCAACGTCGTGCACGCCGGTCTGTACTACCAGCCCGGCTCGTTCAAGGCGCGGATGTCCGTCGCCGGCAACCGGTCCATTGTGGACTTCGCGCGGGCGAACGACGTACCCGTCGAGGTGTGCGGCAAGTTGGTGGTGGCCACGGACGACGCCGAGCTGCCGGGCCTGCGCGCCCTCGCCGAGCGCGCGGAGGCCAACGGGGTGCCGGCGAAGCTGATCTCGCCGGCCGAGGCGCACGCCTACGAGCCGGAGATCGCCTGCGTCGGAGCGCTGCGCGTGGAGTCGACGGGCATCATCGACTTCGGGGCCGTGTGCCAGGCGCTGGTCCGCTCGCTGTCGTCGGCGGACCTGCGGCTGCGGACCCCGGCGCTGGGCATCCGCCCCGGCCGGCACGGTGGCGTGGAGATCGCGACCGGGACGGACATCGTGCGCGCGGACACCCTGGTCAACTGCGCGGGCCTGCACAGCGACCGGGTGGCGCGGCTGGCCGGGCTGACGCCGCGGGCGCGGATCGTGCCGTTCCGCGGGGAGTACTTCACACTGCGACCGGAGTCGGCGCACCTGGTGCGGGGGCTGATCTACCCGGTGCCGGACCCGTCGCTGCCGTTCCTGGGCGTGCATCTGACCCGCATGCTGGACGGCAGTGTCCACGCCGGACCGAACGCCGTACTCGCGCTGCGCCGCGAGGGCTACCGCTGGCGCGACATGTCGGCGGCGGACCTGGGCGAGACGCTCCGCTACCCCGGCCTGTGGCGCCTGGCCCGCCGCTACCCCCGCACGGCGGTCGACGAGGTGGTGCGCTCGCTGTCCCGGCGGCGGTTCGCCCGCTCGCTGGCCCGCCTGATCCCGGCCATCGGGCGCGAGGACCTCGTCCGCGCGCACGCGGGCGTGCGGGCGCAGGCCCTGCTGCCGGACGGCACGCTGGTCCACGACTTCCTGATCGAGACGGCCCCGAACCAAGTGCACGTGCTCAACGCCCCCAGCCCGGCGGCCACCTGCTGCCTGGAGATCGCCAAGCACGTGGCGGACCAGGTCGCCTGACTTGTCCACATGCGCCGGAGTTGTCCACAGCAGACGCCGATGCCCCCTTCCTGTCAGCCCAAACCGATAGACTGGCTGTGAGGGGTGCCCCCGGAGAGGGTGGGGCCGCCATCCAGAGGGTGACGAAGATCGACTTGGCGGTTCGTGCTTCGGTTGCGGGTCAGCTGGGGACTCCGCCCAGTGCCACCGCGCACAGGAAACCCGCCGTCGTCACGAGGGCGGTGAACGGTCCGCCCTCGTCGTGGGCCTCGGGCAGCATCGTCGACGCGACCATCGTCAGCACGGCGCCCGCCGCGAAGCCCCGGATCGCACCGACGACTTCTGGCGCCGAGTTCGTGACCACCACGTAGCCGAGGGCGGCCGCGACCGCCGAGACCACCGTGATCAGCAGCCACAGCCCGAGGATGGCGCGCCCGCTCCGCCCGGCCCGCCGCAACCCGGCCGACGACGACAGCGACTCCGGGATGTTCGACAAGAACACCGCGAGCACGAACGTCACGCTGACGCCGACGCCGGACACCGTCGCGCCGATCGCCGCCGACTCCGGGATGCCGTCGAGCGCCGCGCCCGCCACGATCACCATCGCGGCACTCGACTCACCGGCCACCGACCGCCGTCGCCGGGTCAGCCCGGTCCGGCTGATCGCCAGATCGCAGCCGAAGAACACGAGCGCCCCGGCCGCCAGCGCCGTGCCCGTCACCAGCCCGCCGGACTCCGGCCACGCCTCGGCCACGAGGTCGAACGACACCGCGCTGATCAGCACGCCCGACCCGAACGCCATGACGAGCGCGATCATCCGCGCCGACCACCTCGCAACGAGCGCCAGCGCGCCGCCGAGCACCAGCGAGGACCCGCCGAGGAGTCCCCACAGCGCCGATTCGATCACGCTGTGACCGTAGCCCGCCGCTGCTCGGGCGGCCGGCTACCGCTTCGCCGGCGCGTAGTACAGCGCCAGCGCGCCCGCGATCAGCGCCGCGCCGAGTACGCCCGCCGCGGTCAGCCGCTCGCCGTGGAAGGCGACCGCCAGCAGCGTCGCGGTCAGCGGCTCAAGCACGGTCGCGAGTGCCGCGGCGGTGGCACCCGCGTGGCAAAGCCCGACGAAGTACGCGCCGTACGCGACGGCCGTCGGCACCAGGCCGAGGTAGCCGACCAGCGCCACCACCTCCCCGGTCAGCGGCAGGGCCATCCCGTACCCCAGCGCGAACGGCATCAGCAGCACGCCACCGACCAGCAGACCGACCGAGGTGATCGCGCCCTGCCCGGCCACCGGCCGCGCGGTGAGCAGCGTGAGCGCCGCGAACCCGGCGCCGGCCAGCAGCGACATGCCGACGCCGACGGCGGTGTGCCAGCCGACCGCGCCGCCGGGCGCGCCGCACAGCAGGGCGAGGCCGGCGAGCGAGCCGCCGAGCGCGATCATCGTGCGACGGCCGGGCGACCGACGCTCGCGCAGAGCGGTCACCGCAGCGACGCACACCGGCACGCAGCCGATCGTGAGCAGCGTGGCGAGGCTGACCGAGATCTGGGCGACGGCCACCTGGTAGGCGGCCTGGAACTGGGCCAGCAGCGCGCCGCAGACGAGCAGTCGCCACGGATGGGCTCGCAGGTGGTGGAGCTTGCCGGCGCACGCGACGACGGCCGCCGCGAACGCGCCGCCGACCAGCAGCCGGTAGGTCGCGACGGAGACGGGGTGCAGATCGCCGGCCGAGGCGAGGATCGCGCCGGCCAGGCCGCCGGTGCCCCAGAGGACGCCGGCCGTGACGAGCAGCGCGGCCGAAGTCCGCGCAGGGGTGATCGACAGAGTGGTCAAGGAGAACGCTCCCAGGGAGTCGAAGAGGTGTGGTCTTCGTCCGCGGGGCGCCCAGCGTCAACCGGGCGTGACCGGTGGCCACGCCGTCCGCGACACCCCGCTCAGGAGCGGGGCGGCGGGGTGATGGGGAACAGCCGATGCACGGTCGCGACGGTACGTGTCGTCGGCCGGCGGCGGCGAGCGGTTAACCGGCGGTCAGCACGTCGCGGCCGAGGAACGGGCGCAGTGCCTCCGGCACCCGGACCGAGCCGTCGGCCTGCTGGTGGTTCTCCAGGATCGCGACGATCCACCGCGTCGTCGCGAGCGTGCCGTTGAGGGTGGCCGCCGTTCGCGGGCGATTGTTCTCGTCGCGGTAGCGGATCGACAGGCGGCGCGCCTGGTAGGTCGTGCAGTTGGACGTCGAGGTCAGCTCGCGGTAGCGCCCCTGGCTCGGCACCCACGCCTCGCAGTCGAACTTGCGGGCCGCGCTGTTGCCGAGGTCCCCGCCGGCCACGTCGATCACGCGGTAGGGCACCTCGATCTTGGCGAGCATCTCCTCCTCCATCGCGAGCAGGCGGGCGTGCTCGGCCTCGGCGTCCTCCGGCTTGCAGAAGACGAACATCTCGACCTTGTCGAATTGGTGCACGCGGATGATGCCGCGGGTGTCCTTGCCGTAGGAGCCTGCCTCGCGGCGGAAGCACGACGACCAGCCGGCGTACCGGCGCGGGCCCTCGGACAGGTCGAGGATCTCGTCGGCGTGGTAGCCGGCGAGCGGCACCTCGGACGTGCCGACGAGGTACAGGTCGTCCTCCTCGAGCTTGTACACCTCGCTCGCGTGGGCACCGAGGAAGCCGGTGCCGCGCATGACCTCCGGGCGGACGAGGACGGGCGGGATCATCAGGGTGAAGCCGTGGGCGGTGGCCTGCGCGGCGGCGAGGTTCAGCAGCGCGAGCTGGAGCTGGGCGCCGACGCCGGTGAGGAAGTAGAACCGCGCGCCGGACACCTTGGCGCCGCGCTCGGTGTCCAGCGCGCCGAGCTTGGTGCCGAGGTCGAGGTGGTCCGCCGGCTCGAAGCCGAGCTCGGTGGGTGCGCCGACCTCCTTGAGCACGACATAGTCGTCCTCGCCGCCGGCCGGGACGTCCGGGTGCACGATGTTCGGCACCAGCGCGTGCAGCTCGGCGAGCGCGGCGTCGGCGCTCGACTGATCCGCCTCCGCGGCGCGCACGTCCGCGGCGAGCACCTTGCCGCGAGCGAGCAGGGCGTCGCGCTCCTCGCCGCGAGAGCGGCCGACCTGCTTGCCGAGCTGCTTCTGCTCGGCGCGCAGGCCGTCGGCACGGGCGACGGCGGCCCGGCGGCGCTCGTCCGCCTCGCGGAGCTGGTCGACCACCGCCTCGTCCTCGCCGCGCGTACGCTGAGATGTGCGCACCGCTTCCGGATCATCACGCAGCGTCCCTAAGTCGATCACTTGGTGAGCGTATCCGGCTTGCCCGTCCGTGCATCATCGCGATTCGACATCTGCAGACCGGGCGAGCGCTGGCATCATGGACGCCAACATGAACAGCAGGTCTGGACAAGTCGGGTGGATGGGCTCTCGGGGGAGCACCATGCGGACACGGTTGATCATGGCAGGCGCCTTCCTCGGTGCTCTGGCCGTGTTGAGCATGAGCGTGCTCTTCTCCTGGCCCGTTTCGGTCAGCGGCTCCGCGGACACGGCGGCCGACGAGGCCGCGAAGGCCTTCGACTCGCCGAGCGGGACCTGTCTGGACTGGCCGCACGACGCGCCGCAGAACATGCGCCGCGTGCCGTGTGAGCGGCCGCACACGTTCGAGGTGGCCTCCAACGTGGAGATCGGCAAGGACTACGCGACGAACGCGCCGCCGCCGCCCGAGCAGGACTGGCAGCAGATCGTCACCGACCGCTGCACGAAGGTCGGCGAGCAGTACATGGGCAAGACGCTGGACCCCTTCGGCAAGTACACGGTCGGCGCGCTCAAGCCGACGGCCGACCAGTGGCGTGAGGGCGACCGCAAGCTGCGGTGTGGGTTGCAGAGCGTGTCGCCCTCGGGCACGCGCCTGCTCACGACGACCGGCGCCGTGGCCGACGAGGACCAGTCGAACGTGCACAAGCCGGGCACCTGCTTCGGCCTGGTGAAGGGCGAGGTCGGCGACCCGGTCGACTGCGGGGACGCGCACGCCTACGAGGTCGTCGGCATCGTCAACCTGAGCAAGGTGTTCGACCCGACGAAGTACCCGCCGGAGGCGACGCAGCTGAACAAGCTGGTCGACCTGTGCCCGCCGACGGCGAAGGAGTACACCGGCGGCGCGGACCTCAAGAAGCTCCAGTTGTCGCTGTACCCCGACACGCTGAAGAAGGAGAGCTGGACGGCCGGCTCGTTCCAGGTGAACTGCAAGGTCGGCGCCCGCGAGCCGAACGGCGCGCTGCGACCGGTGCGGGGCAGTGTGCAGGTGGACGCGGCACCGAGCACGAGCGCACCACCGAAGTCCGGCGGGTGACCGTTTGCCCGTCGAGATGAGTCGCCAACGCTTCGAGGAACTGGTGGGCGACGCGATCGACCTGATCCCCGAAGAGTTCGCCGCGGCGATGGACAACGTGGTCATCCTGGTCGAGGACCGCGACCTGGAGCAGCCTACGCTGCTGGGCCTGTACCACGGGGTCGCGCTCACGGAACGGACCTCCCACTACGGCGGCGTCCTCCCCGACCGGATTACGATCTACCGCGAGCCGATCCTGGAGATCTGCGACAACGAGGACGACGTCGTGGAGGAGGTCGCGATCACCGTCGTGCACGAGGTTGCACACCACTTCGGCATCGACGACGCGCGCCTGCACGAGCTCGGCTGGGGCTAGATGAGTGGGTTCTAAGTCTGGGTGGTCTGGAGACAGGCGAAGGGTGTCCAAGATCCGTTTGTGACGACAGACCTGAACACCCTTCTGACCGGACTCTACGTCAAGATCGACGATCACCTGGGTAGGCCTGTCCGGGCTGGGCGGCCACCGCGGCTCACCGACGCGGAGTTGCTGACTCTCGCGGTGGCCCAAGCGTTGCTCGGCATCCGCTCCGAGGCCCGGTGGCTGCGGTTCCTGCCCCGCCACCTGCCCGGCGCTTTCCGCTACCTGCCCCAGCAGTCCGGCTACAACAAGCGTCTCCGGGCGGCGGTCCCACTGTTTGAAGCGGGTCATCCGGATGCTGGCGACCGACACCGATCTGATGGGCCGGCTACGGCTACTGCGCCAGCCACTCGAGGTTCTTCTGGGGCCTGCGACCGCATCTGATCTGCACACCCGCAGGCCTACCCGTCACCTGGGCGCCGGCCACCCCGAAGCTCTCCAGCTCCAGCTGCCGGTTCTTACGTCGCAGCTCAGCCAGCTCTTCTTCTCCGCGCTGGTCAACCGCGTCGCCGCGCCGCCATGGGTGTCGGCATCGGCCTGGGCCATCCAGTTCCGCAAACACGACTCGCTGATGCCCAGGTCCTTCGCCAGCACGGCTACCGGCTTGTCGCCCAAACCGACCAGCTCAGGTCAGGTGATCTTGACCCCGTTTCACGGACTCGCCAGTGAGGAGATGAGGGTCGACGGGCGGGTGATGGTTTCGAACTCTACGGGACTCATCCAGTCCAGGGTGGAGTGTCGGCGGTGGCGGTTGTAGAAC
>NZ_JBOHGA010000282.1:0-7064 GCF_050699915.1 Actinophytocola sp. | reverse complement strand
CCGCCAGCCGGCTCGGCCTCGCCAGCCGGCTCGGGCTGGCCGGTCGGCTCGGGCGGCCCAGTCATCTCCGCCTGCATGGCCGCCTGGCCAACCGCCTCAGCCGACTCGGCCGGCACGGCCCGCCCTGCCGCCTCGGTGTGTCCAGTCCCCTCCGCCCGCACGGCAGGCACAGTCGGCCCGGCCTGCGTGGCTGGCTCGGCCTGCTCTGTCGACTCGGCCTGCTCTGTCGGCTCGGCCTGCTCTGTCGGCTCGGCCTGCTCAGGCGTCCCCGCCAGCCCCGCCTGCCCAGACGGACCAGCTTGCGCGAACGACCCGGCCGGCCCCGCGGGCGAAGACTCGGCGGGCGCCTCCGCGGCCGACCCGAGTCCGTCCACGTAGGACTCGGTCTGCTCCTCTTCGGCGGCACCGCCGTCCGTGTGCAGCTGTGACATCGGCGGCAGGCGCGTCGCCCCGTCGTCCGGGGCGGGAACGGACTTCGCCGTCACGCCGGCCAGGATCTCGTCGATCTCGCGGGAGTTGCGGACCGTCAGCTCCCAGCGGCCACCCAGCTCTCGCAGCAGCTTGACGATGTCCGCCCTCGCGACCTCGTCATCCTCCTCCTTCAGCTTGCTGCGCAGCTGCGCGATGAGGCTGTCCTGCGCCTCCGGCGAGATCCGCTCCGGCCCCATCAGCGCCGCGATTCGATAGAGGTACTCGAACGGCACCTCCGGCGGCTCCGGCAGCGGATCCGGCAGCACGACCGGCTGCGCGGTCAGCTCGTTCAGCGCCGCGACGAGCCGCACGACAGCATCGGCGGTTCGGCCCTGGTAGTCGATGATCTGGCGCTCCGCCAGGGAGATGAACATCGAGTCGAGCGAGCCGACCTGCAGCGGCAGCACCGGGATGCCCAGCCGCTCCGCGTAGCGCAGCTCGAGGCGGCACGGCTTGGAGCGCCACGAATGGTTGGACAGCGCGAACACGAACAGGTCCGCGCGCTGGATCTCGCGGATGATCTCTCGCCACCACGACTCGCCGCCGTGGATCTGGTGGTCCATCCACACCGAACGGCCCAGCCGCTCGAGGTCCTCCCGGATCAGACGCACGAGGGCCTCGTCCGCACGCGTGTAGCTGACGAACAGGCTCACCGTCGTACCCTTCGCCGTCATGTCCACTCGTCATGTTTGGTCGCGGAAAGCGGCGAGATCGTTGCGGGTTGTCCGTCACGGATGTCGGTCGTCGGGCGCCGACTCCGCCTGCACCGCCAGCTGACCCCACTGACCGGTCTCCTTGCGGAAGATCTCCTCGACCCGCTCCAGACCACTCTCGACGTCACCGTGCGGGTCGAGTGCACGCCAGTCGATCTCCGCCTCCGCGAGGTTGTGCCCCGCGTCGTCGTACAACTTGTCCAGCCAGGAGAACCCGACCAGCGCGCTGAACGCGGTCACGGCGCCGGCCAGCGCGGCGAGCACCGCGGCGACGATCGCGATCGCCGAGCGGAGCGTGCCGTCGGCGAACTGGCTACCCACGCCGGCGACCCCGGCGGCGAACAGCAACGCGTTGCGCACGATGATCGCCTGTTGGTGCGCGCTGCGGTACTCGTCGCGCCGGCCCTCGTAGAACTCCCTCTGGTCGTGGATGCGCAGCTCGCGGTAGAGCGTGTGGAACTCCGTCGCCCGGTCGGCCGTCATGGCTCGTTCCCCTTCCGGATCGCGACCACCGCGCGGCGCAGTGCCACGATCCGGTCCTCGCCGGCGTAGCGGCCGGTGCGCGACAGGAACCGGAAATGGACCGCACGAAGCCGCTCGGCCTTCGCCCGCTCGCGGAGGTAGACGCGCTGCGCGCCCAGCTCGTGCGTCGCCCTGCTGGTCCCGGCGAGCGCGAAGCCCAGCAGCGCCAGCAACAAGCCCGGCCAGCGCTGGTCGGCGAGCAAGGCCTGCACGGCGCCGAGCCCGCTGACCACGACCGACCCGAGCAGGATCGTCACCTGCTGGCGGCGGTAGCGGTTCTGGAAGTCCAGCGCGGCGAGGTCGGACTCGTGGAACGCCGGCGACACCTCCTCCTCCAGCACCGCGAGGTCCGCCGCCAGCGCGGGGTACTTCTCCCGGGTCTCGGCCGAGACGACCGGGTACGACGTCCGCGGCGACCGCAGCGACGGCCAGCGCGCGAACAGGTGCGGCGCCATGGGGAGTCCTTCGCTCGTCGCGCTGTTCGCACACTTCCGTCGCACGCCGCGACGGCCTTGTTACGGCCGCCGGGGTTGCGCCACCGCCCCGACCGGTGGGCAAGATGGTGACCAGTGCCACGCGGCACGAGGAGGTGCGACATGACGACCGTCCCCAGCCAGGTCAGCTACGTGTCCGGCACATCGGACAAACCGCTGCTCGGCGACACGATCGGTGATGACTTCGACCGCACCGTCGCCGCGCACGGCGACCGCGACGCGCTCGTGGAGGCGGCCACCGGGCGGCGATGGACCTACCGACAGCTCGCCGACGAGGTCAACGCGGTCGCGTTGGGGCTCGTCGACCTCGGCGTCGAGAAGGGCGACCGGGTCGGCATCTGGGCACCGAACTGTGCCGAGTGGACGTTCACCCAGTACGCGACCGCCAAGATCGGCGCGATCCTCGTCAACATCAACCCGGCCTACCGGGTGCACGAGCTGAAGTACGTGCTCAACCAGGCCGGCATCCGCACGCTCGTCGCCGCCCGCAGCTTCAAGACCTCCGACTACGCCGCGATGATCGAGGAGGTGCGCCCGGACTGCCCGGGGCTGCGGGACGTCCTGCTGATCGGCGGCGAGGAGTGGACGAGCCTGGTCGCCGCCGGCCGGGGCGGGTCGGCCGCGCACCTGGCCGAGCTGCAGCAGAACCTGACCGCCGACGACGCGATCAACATCCAGTACACCTCGGGCACCACCGGCTTCCCCAAGGGCGCCACGCTCTCGCACCACAACATCCTCAACAACGGCTACTTCGTCGGCGAGCTCTGCAACTACACCGAGGCCGACCGGGTCTGCATCCCCGTGCCCTTCTACCACTGCTTCGGCATGGTCATGGGCAACCTCGCGTGCACGAGCCACGGCGCGTGCATGGTCATCCCGGCGCCCGCGTTCGACCCGAAGGCGACGCTGGAGGCGGTGGCCGCGGAGCGGTGCACGTCGCTGTACGGGGTGCCGACGATGTTCATCGCCGAGCTGGCCGACCCGTCGTTCGAGTCGCACGACCTGTCCAGCCTGCGCACCGGGATCATGGCCGGCTCGCCGTGCCCGGTCGAGGTGATGAAGCAGGTCATCGAGCGGATGGGGATGGCGGAGGTGACCATCTGCTACGGCATGACCGAGACGTCGCCGGTGTCGACCCAGACCCGCGCGGACGACAGCGTCGACCGTCGAGTGTCCACTGTGGGCAGAGTGCACCCGCACCTCGAGGTGAAGGTCGTCGACCCGGAGACCGGGCTGACCGTCCCGCGCGGCACGCCGGGCGAGTTCTGCACCCGCGGGTACTCGGTGATGCTCGGCTACTGGGAACAGGTGGACAAGACCGCCGAGGCGATCGACGCCGCGCGGTGGATGCACACCGGCGACCTCGCGGTGATGGACGAGGAGGGTTACCTCAACATCACCGGCCGGATCAAGGACATGGTCATCCGCGGCGGCGAGAACATCTACCCGCGGGAGATCGAGGAGTTCCTCTACACCCACCCGGACATCCTCGACGCACAGGTGATCGGCGTGCCGGACGAGCGCTACGGCGAGGAGCTCATGGTCTGGGTCCGCATGCGGGAGGGCGCGACCGAGGTGACGGCCGAGGCGCTGCGCGAGTTCTGCACCGGCAAGCTCGCGCACTACAAGATCCCCCGCTACGTGCACATCGTCGACGAGTTCCCGATGACGGTCACCGGCAAGATCCGCAAGGTGGAGATGCGCGAGACGTCGGTGGAGCTGCTGGGCCTGGCGGACGTCGCGGCGGCCAAGCACGCCTGACCACGTGTGACCAGGCGGTTCGGCACCGAAGCGGTCCTGGTTCGGGGTGGGCGGCGAGGCGCACCATGAGTGCGCTGCGCCCGCCCCACCGAGGCGCACGGGCCACGAGGAGGCCACATGCTCGCCAAGTCCACCACCACGACCATGCTCCCGGTCACCGACGTGGAGCGCGCCGCGCGCTTCTACGCCGACCAGCTGGGGCTCCACGAGCGCGCCGTCGCCGCCGACGGCAGCCGGATCTTCGACACCGGCAACGGCAACGCCATCGGGCTCCTGCCCGCCGATCCCGGTGCACAGAGCGGGCGCACGACGCTGAGCTTCGAGGTGTCCGACATCCGCGGCGAGATGCGCGAGCTCGAGCGCCGCGGCGTGGCCTTCGCCGACTACGACCTGCCGGGCCTGAGGACGGTCGACCACATCGCGGAGCTGGGCAACGAGAAGGCGGCGTGGTTCAGTGACACCGAGGGCAACATCCTGTGCATCCACGAGGTGGCGGGCTGACCGGCACCGGTAGCGGCCAAACCGGCTATCCCCGCCGCCCCGGGGTGGCCTAGGCTGGACTGACGCGTCCTGGGTACGCCCCGGGGCGCGTTCATTTGTGTGTGGAGGTGACCGTTGTGCCGACCGGAAAGGTCAAGTGGTACGACTCGGAGAAGGGCTTCGGGTTCGTCACACAGGATGGCGGCGAGGACGTCTATGTCCGGTCGTCAGCCCTGCCGGCCGGTGTGCCGGGGCTGAAGGCCGGCCAGCGCATCGAGTTCGGCGTGGCGGACGGCCGCCGCGGGCCGCAGGCGCTGTCGGTGCGGCTGCTGGACCCGCCGCCGTCGGTGGCGGAGGCCCGCCGCCGGCCGGCCGAGGAGCTGCACGGCCTCGTCGAGGACATGATCAAGATGCTGGAGGCCAGCGTCCAGCCGGACCTGCGCCGCGGCCGCTACCCGGATCGCAAGGCCACCAAGCGAATCGCGGACGTGGTCCGCGCGGTCGCCCGGGAGCTGGACCCGTAGGCGGCACCGAGTAGCCGGCCCGGGCCGGCCTGATCAGGCCGGCTCGACCGCGGCCGACCACACGCCGCGGGTCACGGCCTCGGGACCGGACTCGCCCTGCACGAGCTTGCCGCCGGCCTGCTTGACCTCGACGGTCTGCAGCTGGTCCCCGGCAGCGGGCGGCTTCGCCTCGAACGTGTCCTGCTTGCCCGGGCCGAACGTGGCCACGGTCTCCGGCTCCCGCTGCTCGCCGGCCGCGGTGCGGTACTGGATCACCACCGACCACGGGGTGTCCGCGACCTGCTTCGGCACCCGCACCCGCACCGGCGTGCCGGGCGCGGCCTCGAGCTTGACCTGGGCGGTCGTGTCGCGCTTGCACTCGTTGATCTCGACGGTGCAGTAGAGGAACGGCTTCGCGCTGACCGTTTTCGCCGCCACCGAGAAGTCGATGCTGGGCGGCGGGGGCGGCGTCTCCGGCTCTGCCGAGCAGCCGGTGACGAGCAGCGCCGCGGCGGCGGCGAGGACGAGCGTGCGCACGCGCCGAGACTACGGGCGCTCCTCGGGCGTCTCGCGCACGGCCGGGCTCGGCGTGAACCCGCGTGGCGCGCCGGCGCGCCACGGGCGGATCGGCCGGTCGCCGCCGAACCACGGCAACAGCGACGCGCCCTTCCGGGTCAGCATGGTCTGCACCAGGCCGATCGCGAGCAGGATCGAGATCACGAGGAAGCCGAGCCAGAACGTCGCGGGCAGTAAAATCCCGATGGCCCCACCGAAAACCCAGGACAGCTGCAGCACGGTCTCCGAGCGGCCGAACGCCGACGCGCGCGACTCCTCCGGCAGGTCGTCCTGGATCACCGCGTCGAGGCTGTTCTTCGCGATGGCGCTCGCCGTGGCGCCGACGAGCCCGACGATCGCGGCCGTGCCGATGCTCGGCAGGAGCGTGGCCACCACGGTCGACCCGAGGGCGCCGATGATGCAGGCGAGCACGACCTGTTCGGGATGGCCGAGATGCATCCGCGCGCCGATCCCGTTGCCCAGGAAGCTGCCCGCGCCGGCCGCGCCCGCGATCACGCCGAGCAGCAGCAGCTGTTTGAACGCGTCGCCATCGGTCTGCTCGCGCACCGCGAACGCGGCGAACATCATCAGGAAGCCGGTGAGCAGCCGCACCGTCGCGTTGCCGGACAGCGCCACGACGACGTGCCGGCCCATCGGTTGTCGGGCGGTCTTCGCGGGGTCGGCCCGCAACGACGCCGGCACCTCGCCCTCGGTGACCTCCACCCAGGCGGGGATACGCATGGCCTGCACGGCGCCGACGCCGCAGATCAGCGCGGTGAACCACAACGCGCCCGGCGAGTCGAACATCTGCAGCACCAACGCGGCGACCGCGCCGAACGCCGCGCCGGCGACGAGCCCGAACACGGTGAGCCGCGCATTGGTCTTGGCGAGGGTGATCTCCGGTGGCACGACTCTCGGCGTGACCGCCGCCTTCAGCACCGTGAAGGACTTGGACAGCACCATCTTGCCGAGCGCGGCGGGATACAGCAGCCAGGTGTCGAAGTTGGTCGCCATCATCACGCACATCAGCGCCTGCCCGATCGACGCGGCGCACATGGCGAGCCGGCGGCCGCGCTGGATGCGGTCGAGTGCCGGGCCGATCACCGGCGCCACCAACGCGAACGGCGCCACGGTGATCAGCAGGTAGAGCGCGACCTTGCCCTTGGACGAGTCGGTGCTGGCGGCGGAGAAGAACAGCGTGTTGGCGAGCGCGACGGCCATCGCCGCGTCGCTCGCGTAGTTGAGCATCGTCGCGTAGGTGAGCGCGGTGAGGCCGGACTTGTCGGCGCCGTCGGCGTTCGCGGCGCGGCGGAACGCGCGGACGGCGTTGCCGGTGAGCTGCCGGCCGCGCAGCGCGGCGACGCGGGTGACGGTCAGCTTCTTGGGGTACTGCGGGGCGGCGGCCGGGCGCTCCTGCGGGGTCTGCCGGCGCGGGGGTTCCCGGTGTTGCGGCACTTCCCGGTGTTGCTGAGTTTCCCGGGCGTCCTCGGGATAGTCCGGCGCGTAGCCGTCCGGACCGTAGGTCTCCGGCGGCAGCTGGCGGCGCGGCTGCGGTACGTCTCGCC
>NZ_JBOHGA010000281.1:0-7070 GCF_050699915.1 Actinophytocola sp. | reverse complement strand
GCGCTGCGCCGAGCCGCGGTGGGGGTGGCCGGGCTGCCGGCCAACCTCTCGCACGGGGTGACGCTGTCGGTCGGCGTCGTCGCGCTGCGTGCCGAGGAGGGCACCGCCCGGGCGCTCGCCCGCGCGGACGCCGCCATGTACCAGGCGAAACGCAAGGGCGGCAACGATGTCGTCGCGGTGGCCACCACGGAGGGCGACGGCCCGGAGGTACCACTGCAGGACACGTCCGGCGCCCCCGACCCCGCGTGGGTCATCCCCGAGGCAACGTGAGCGGGAGCGAAGCCGCCTGTTAGCGGTTTCGCGGAGCGAACTGACCGGCACGTAGGATCGGGTTCCCGGTGGCTGCCGGGTAACCCCATATTCACGCCAAGGGAGAGAGCTGATGGTCGAGGGCTCCAACGGGCTCGGCGAAGTCAGCACGGTCATCCTCGCCGCGGGCGAGGGCACGAGGATGCGCTCGGCCACGCCCAAGGTGCTGCACCGGGTGGCCGGCCGCTCGCTGGTCGAGCACGCCGTGCGCGCCGCCGCCGGTCTCTCGCCCCAGCGCATGGCGGTCGTCGTCGGGCACGGCCGCGAGGCGGTCACCGAGCACCTCGACGACGTGGCGAAGGCCCTCGAGACCACGCTGACCGTCGCCGTCCAGGACCAGCAGCACGGCACCGGGCACGCGGTCCGCTGCGGCCTCGACGAGCTGCCCGAGCGGCTGACCGGCACGGTCCTGGTCACCTACGGCGACGTGCCGCTGCTGGACACGATCACGCTGTCCGCGCTGCTCGCCGAGCACGCCTCCGCCGGCAACGCGGTCACCGTGCTGACCGCCCAGGTCGACGACCCCACCGGGTACGGCCGCATCGTGCGCGCCGCGGACGGGTCCGTCGAGGCGATCGTCGAGCAGAAGGACGCGAACCCCGAGCAGGCCGCCATCCGCGAGATCAACTCCGGCGTCTACGCGTTCGACGCCGAGGTGCTCACCGACGCGCTGGGCCGGCTGTCCACCGACAACGCGCAGGGCGAGCAGTACCTGACCGACGTGCTGTCCATCGCCCGCGGCGACGGGCACCGGGTCGGCACCTGGACCTGCGACGACCCGTGGCTGGTCGAGGGTGTCAACGACCGCGTTCAGCTGGCCGCGCTGGGCGCCGAGCTCAACCGCAGGCTGACCGAGCGGTGGATGCGCGCGGGCGTCACGATGGTCGACCCGGCGAGCGTGTGGCTCGACGCCGGCGTGGAGCTCGCCCGCGACGTGGTCCTCGAGCCGGGCGTGCAGCTGCGCGGCGCGACGACGGTCGGCGAGGGCGCGACGATCGGCCCGGACACGACGCTCACCGACGTCGGCGTGGGCGCGGGAGCGAGCGTGGTGCGCACGCACGGCCGCGAGTCGGAGATCGGCCCGGGCGCGAGCGTCGGCCCGTTCGCCTACCTGCGGCCGGGCGTCCGGCTGGGCGTGAGCTCGAAGGTCGGCACGTTCGTCGAGGTCAAGAACTCCGAGATCGGCCGGGGCACGAAGGTGCCGCACCTGTCCTACGTCGGCGACGCGACCATCGGCGAGTACAGCAACATCGGCGCGGCCAGCGTGTTCGTGAACTACGACGGGGTAGCCAAACACCGCACGGTCGTCGGTTCCCATGTCAAGACCGGGTCGGACAACATGTTCGTGGCGCCGGTGAACGTCGGCGACGGCGCGTACAGCGGGGCCGGGACGGTGCTGCGCTCGGACGTGCCGCCGGGCGCACTCGCGGTGTCGGCCGGCTCGCAGCGCAACATCGAGGAATGGGTGCTCCGGCGCCGTGCCGGCACGCCGGCCGCCGAGGCCGCACGGCGCGCACTCGAGAACACCTCGCCCGCCGAGGAGGAGTCATGACCGCCCTGGACGAGTCTCGCACCTCCCGACCGCGCCTAAGGGGAACGGGACGCAACCCAGCCACAAGTACGTGCCCAACCGGACGAAACGAACCCAAGGCGACCCAGAGTTTTGATTCCGGGGAGGCGGAGCGCACATGAACGCGAAGTCCGGGACGCCCAAGAAGAACCTGATGCTCTTCTCCGGGCGGGCGCACCCGGAGCTGGCGGAGGAGGTCGCGAAGCACCTCAACGTCAGCATCACGCCGCAGTCGGCGTACGACTTCGCGAACGGCGAGATCTTCGTGCGGTTCGAGGAGTCGGTGCGCGGCTGCGACGCGTTCGTGATCCAGAGCCACAGCGAACCGATCAACCAGTGGGTGATGGAGCAGCTGATCATGGTCGACGCGCTGAAGCGCGCGTCGGCCAAGCGGATCACCGTGATCATGCCGTTCTACCCGTATGCCCGGCAGGACAAGAAGCACAAGGGCCGGGAGCCGATCTCGGCGCGGCTCGTCGCGGACCTGTTCAAGACGGCCGGCGCGGACCGGATCATGACCGTCGACCTGCACACCGCGCAGATCCAGGGCTTCTTCGACGGACCGGTGGACCACCTGCTCGCGCAGCGGCTGCTGTCGAGCTACATCAAGGACACCTACGGCTCGGACAACGTCACGGTCGTCTCGCCGGACGCGGGCCGCACGAAGCTGGCCGAGAAGTGGGCGGACGACCTCGGCGGCGTGCCGATCGCGTTCATCCACAAGACCCGCGATCCCCTGCTGCCCAACGACGTCGTGGCCAAGCGAGTGGTCGGCGAGGTGCGCGGCCGGCTGTGCATCGTGATCGACGACATGGTGGACACCGGCGGCACGATCGCCAAGGCGGTGGAGCAGCTGGTCGGTGAGGGCGCGGCCGACGTGGTGGTCGCGGCCTCGCACGGCGTGCTGTCGGGCCCGGCGCCGGAACGCCTGTCGACGTGCGGGGCGCGGGAGGTCGTGTTCACCAACACGCTGCCCATCCCGGACTGGAAGCGGTTCCCGAAGCTGACGGTCCTGTCGATCGCCCCGCTGCTCGCCCGCGCGATCCAGGAGGTCTTCGAGGACGGCTCGGTGACGAGCCTCTTCGACGGCAACGCCTGATGTCGCGCGCCTGATGTCACGCACCGCCCGGCCTGTCTCGTCTTCGTGACGAGAACGGGATTCGGGAGGTGGCGTCGTGCGGGTGTTCGTGGCAGGCGGGTCGGGGGTTCTCGGGCGTCGACTGGTGGCGCAGCTGGTGGCCCGCGGCCATCAGGTGACCGCGACGACGACGAGCGCGGGCAAGTTGGGACTGCTGGCCGAGCTGGGCGCCGAGGGCGTCGTGATGGACGGGCTGGACGCGGCGGCCGTGGGCGAGGCCGTGGCCGCGGCCCGGCCGGACACGATCGTGAACCAGATGACGGCCCTGTCGCAGGCGCATGCCGGCAAGCCCAGCCTGCGCGACCCCGGCCGCTTCTTCGCCGCCACCAACCGGTTGCGCGGCGAGGGGACCGACCATCTGCTCGCCGCGGCCGAGGCGACCGGTGTCTCCCATGTCATCGCGCAGGGCCACGCCAGCATGAACGGCGTGCGCGAGGGCGGCTGGGTCAAGTCCGAAGAGGACCCGCTGGAGGTGCTGGAGGGGACGAAGGCGGTCGTCCACCTGGAGGACGCAGTCGTCGGGGCCGGCGGCGGAGTGCTGCGCTACGGCGGGTTCTACGGCCCGGGCGCCAACGACGACCAGCTCACGATGGTGCACAAGCGGCTGTTCCCGCTCGTCGGGCGAGGCACCGGCTACTTCTCGTGGGTGCACGTCGACGACGCGGCGAGCGCCACCGTCCTCGCCGTGGAGCAGAAGGCGACCGGCGTGTTCAACATCGTCGACGACGAGCCGGCGCCGGTCAGCGAGTGGCTGCCGGTGCTCGCGGAGTACGCCGGGGCGAAGCCGCCGCGGCGGGTCCCCGCGTGGTTGGCTCGGCTGCTGGCCGGCGAGATGGCGGTGGGCATGATGACCGAGGGGCGCGGGTTCTCCAACGCCAAGGCCAAGCGGGAGCTCGGCTGGGAGCTGCGCCATCCGTCGTGGCGGCAGGGTTTCAAGGAAGAGCTGGCATGACCCGGAGCGAGGAGTTCGAGCAACTGCGGTCGCTGCTGTTCGCGATCGCCTACCGGATCCTCGGCAGCGTGGCCGAGGCGGAGGACGCCGTCCAGGAGACCTGGCTGCGCTACTCGTCGACGCCGACGGAACCCAGGTCCACGAAGGCGTTCCTGTCGGCCGTGGTCACCCGGATCTCGATCGACGTGCTGCGCTCGGCGCGCGTGCGGCGGGAGACCTACGTCGGGCAGTGGTTCCCGGAGCCGCTGCTCACCGACCCGTACGAGGACCCGGCGCGGTCGGCGGAGCTGGCGGACTCGGTGTCGATGGCGGCCCTGTTGCTGCTGGAGCGGCTGAGCCCGCTCGAACGCGCGGTGTTCGTGCTGCGGGAGGTGTTCGGGCTCGGCTTCCCCGAGATCGCGGCCGCGGTCGGCCGGTCGGAGGCGGCGTGCCGCCAGCTCGCGGTCCGGGCGCGCCGGCACATGGACGACGGGCGGCCCCGGTTCGAGGCGGACCGCCGGGCACGCGAGGAGCTGGCGTCCCGCTTCTTCGAGGCCATCCGCGACGGCGACGTCTCCGCCCTGCGGGAGCTGCTCGCGGCCGACGTCCAGATGGTCGGCGACGCCGGCGGCAAGGCGCCGGCGCTGGCCAGGGCCGTGAGCGGGGCCGACAACGTGGCCCGGTTGCTCGCCTCGTTCTTCCCCGCGCTCGGCCGGATCTCCGCGTACGTGGAACCCCACGAGCTGAACGGCCAACCGGGCGCGATCCTGCGCGACCGGGACGACCGGGTGGTCGCCACGCTGACGCTCGACGTGCTGGGCGGCCGAGTCCAGACGATCCGCTCGGTGATCAACCCCGACAAGCTCGGCCACGTCGGTCCCGTGGCGGACGCGTGGGCACTCCACCGCGAGGTGCGCCAGGCGCGCCGGCGTTGACCGCTCGATGAGGCACGGCAGCCCCCGATGAGGTCGCGCGGAAGCGCAACGTAAACTAACTGGGTTGCCTCGGCGAGGGCAGGCGTACGCCTGGCGTGATCGACGCGGCGGCTTGATTGCCGCGCGCACGTCCGTCGTCGCCGGCCGCCGCCGCCCCGAGACCCAGCTTCAAGCGTGTAGCAAGGAGAGCACCACCGTGTCCGAGGTCCGTCTCGCCGCCGAGCCACGTACCGAGTTCGGCAAGGGCGCCGCGCGCCGCACCCGCCGCGACGGCAAGATCCCCGCGGTCCTGTACGGCCACGGCTCCGATCCCAAGCACCTGGCCCTGCCCGCCATCGAGTTCGCTCGCGTGGTCCGTGAGCACGGGCAGAACGCCGTGCTCACCCTCGAGGTCAACAGCACGAGCGAGCTCGCGCTGACCAAGACCGTCACCACGCACCCGATCAAGAACTACATCGAGCACGTCGACCTGCTGCTCGTCCAGCGTGGCGAGAAGGTCACCGTCGAGATCCCGATCGTCATGACCGGCGAGGCGCAGCCCGGCACCCTGGTCACCCAGGACGCCACGACGCTGCAGGTGGCGGTCGAGGCGCTGCACATCCCCGAGCAGTTCGAGGTCTCCATCGACGGCGTCGGGGCCGGCACCCAGATCCTCGCCAAGGACGTCAAGCTGTCCGAGGGCGCCGAGCTGGTCACCGACCCAGAGGTGCTCGTCATCGCGATCAACGTCGCGCCGACGGCCGAGGACATGGAGGCCGGCATCGAGGCGCCCGAGGCCGAGGAGCCGACGGAGGCACCTGCCGCCGCAGAGGCGGACGAAGAGGCGCCGGCCGCCGACGAGGCGAGCGAGGGCTGAGACTACTGCCGGGCGGTCCCGCATGGGGCCGCCCGGTCCGTTTCTGCGAGGACGCCGATATGCCTGCCGAGCCACCCGCCGACGACGTGCCGATGCTCGTCGTCGGTCTCGGCAACCCGGGGCCGCGTTATGTCGCGAACCGGCACAACATCGGGTTCCTGGTCGCGGACGAGATCGCCGACCGGATGGGCGGGAAGTTCAAGTCCCACAAGGCCGGCGCCGACGTGCTCGAGGGCCGGCTCGGTGGGCGGCGCGTGGCGCTCGCGAAACCACGTACGTACATGAACCTGTCGGGCGGTCCGGTGGTCGGCACCGCGCGGTTCTACAAGGTGCCGGCCGAGAACATGATCGTCGTGCACGATGAGCTCGATCTTCCGTTCGGCAACCTCCGGCTGAAGCTGGGTGGCGGCGAGAACGGGCACAACGGGCTGAGATCGATCACCAAGTCGCTCGGGACCAGGGACTATCTCCGGGTACGGTTTGGTATTGGTCGCCCGCCGGGACGGATGGATCCGGCGGACTACGTGCTCCGCGACTTCGCCGCCGTGGAGCGCAAGGACCTGGCGCTGGAGATCGACCGGTGTGCCGACGCGACGGAGGCGTTGGTGGCCAAGGGTCTGGAAGCGGCGCAGAACCTCTTCCATGCCCGCTGAGCGGGAGGCGAGGATGCAGCAGCAGGACGACGTGCCGCTGACGCCCATGGTGGTCGACTGCGTCACGTTCGATCGGGCGCCACTGGGCCGGCGCGGGTACAACGAGGACCAGGTCGACGAGTTCCTGGACCGCGTCCAGGCCACCCTCACCGGCACGGACAAGCTCTCCGCGCGCGAGGTGCGCGAGGTGATCTTCGACAGCGCGCCGATCATCCGCCGCGGGTACCACGAGGAACAGGTCGACGAGTTCCTCGACATGGTCGTGGAGGAGTTCGAGAATCGCGAACGCGGTCGCGCGAGTGGGCAGCCACCGGCGGCGAAGCCGGCCGGTCCAGGACGGCCGGAGGGTCAGACCGGGGCTCGGCGCCAGCCGGATCCAGGTGACCTACGCGGCCCGGCCGGTCCAGGTGGGCCAGGCGACTCGCGTGACTCTGGTGGCCGACCCGGCCCAGGCGGCCCCGGTGACTCCCGCGGCCCAGGTGGTCCTGGTGACACGCGCGGTCCTGGTGACACGCGCGGTCCGGGTGGCCGACGCGGCCCAGGCAGTTCGGACGATTCACGCATGCCGGCTGCCCCAGCAGCCGGTCTGGGCGGTCCGGGCGGATCGGGCGGCCCAGGCGACTCGCGCGGCCCGGCAAGTCCAGCCGGTCCGGGCATCCCGGGCGGCCCGCCCGGCCC
>NZ_JBOHGA010000280.1:0-7072 GCF_050699915.1 Actinophytocola sp. | reverse complement strand
GAGCGACGGAGCGTTCTGCGAGGACAACTCCCGACCTCGCCGGCGACAGCAGCGCCAGTGGTCGCGTTCGGAGCAGGCTCGTCGCGAGTTGTCCTCGGCCCTGGACTGACGCTCGCGCGCAGGCGCGCCAGCGCCGAGCACGGAGGAGGGAAGACGGCGAGTAGCGCAGGAGCGGAGCGAACCATCAACACTGTGAGCGAGAGCGAAGCGGGGTGCTTACCGTGATGGGGTGACCTTTCAGCGCGCTCGGCGGCCCGAGCACAAGCGGCTGCGGTACGAGGCCATCCTCACCGCCGCGCGGGCGCTCGCCGAGCGGGACGGGGTGCGCGCGGTGAGCCTGGCGGACATCGCGGGGGCCGTGGGGATGCACAAGTCCGCGCTGCTGCGGTACTTCGAGACGCGCGAGGAGATCTACCTGCGCCTCGCCGCCGACGACTGGCGGGACTGGGTCGCGGCGATGCGTGCCGCCCTCGCGCCGCTGCCGGCCGGCGCGGTCGCCGAGGTCGCGGCCGCGTTCGCCACCACGCTGGCCGAGCGGCCGTTGCTCTGCGACCTGTTGACCCACGCGCCGCTGAACCTCGAGCGCAACGTGTCGCTGGAGACCGTCCGCGAGTTCAAACGCACCGCAGTCGGCTCGGTGGACGAGCTCTCGGCGCAGGTGCGCACCGTGCTGCCGGCCCTGACCGACCAGGACGCGTTCGACCTCGTCGGCTCGGTCAGCCTGCTCGCCGCCGGCCTGTGGCAGCTCGGCCGCCCGACGGAGACGCTCCTCGAGCTCTACGAGCTCGAACCCGAGCTGGGCTACGGAGGCCTGCCGTTCGTCCCCACGCTGACGCGGCTCACCACGACGATCATCCGCGGCCTGCTGACCGCTTGACCCGCGCCCCGGTCCGAACTAGACCGTAGGGATGGGGTTACCGGAGATCTGGGGTGCCACGCCGGCGGAGGTGGCCGAGCGCTACCCGTGCGACGAGCTGGTGGCCGGCCCGACGGAGTCGTGGTTCCGCGCGGTCGAGGTCGACGCCGAACCTGCGGCCGTGTACCGCTGGCTGTGCCAGCTCCGGGTGGCGCCCTACAGCTACGACCTGATCGACAACTTCGGCCGGCACAGCCCGCGCACGCTCACGCCCGGGCTCACCGAGCTGGCCGTCGGCCAGCGGGTGATGACGATCTTCACGCTCGCCGGGTACGTCAAGGACCTGGAGCTGACACTGCGCCTCACCGACCGGTGGGCGCGGCGCGTGTTCGGCGACTTCGCCGTCACCTACCGCGTCACGCACGGCCGGCTCGTGGCGAAGCTCGTCGTCTCCGCGCGGCCGCTGTCCTACGTCCGGCGACGCCTGCTCGCCTGGGGTGACCTGGTGATGATGCGCCGGCAGCTGCAAACACTGGCCGAGCTGGCGGCCGTCGAGCCCCACAGCGCCTAGTAGACCCTGTTTCGAAGCTCGACGACCGCTCGAACGAACCGCCTGGCACCTTCGAAACAGGGTCTAACGACGGACGGAGTCGCGGCGGCGGCCGACCAGGAAGATCAGCAGCGCGATGAAGGTGGTGGCCAGGGCCGAGCCCAGGCCGAACAGCAGGCCGATCACCATGATCACCGAGGCCACCGACAGAGCCAGCAGCAGCGCGGCCCGCAGCGTGGCCGCCCAGTCGCCGACCATCCGCTCCGCCAGAACCAGCCAGTCGTCGCGGGACGACGGCAGCGCCCGAGCGCGGCGGTGCGCGCCACCACCGGTCGCGGCGGGCGCGGCCGGCTTGTCGTCCACGTCGGACAGCGAGGCCAGCTGCACGATGCGGCGGCGGCCTGCGTTCGAGGGCGGTGGGGTGTCGATCGGTCTATCGCCTTCTGGTGTGGGAGCGGCGCCGGGTTTTAGACTGGTCACCGTTCTGTGCCTTCCGGTCAGGTCTCGCGCGGACTCTGGTCGCCTGGTCCACGGGACATCCAGTGGCTCCCTGTGCCAGCAGGGAGCCACGTCCCACTTCGTCGGTGTACTTCAGCCCCCCGGCTTGTCCTCTCATCATCGTCGAAATCCCTTGTTACCTCACCGTGACCGCGGGTACGCGCGATGAACGGTGCGTATTGGTCGGCGAGTGGACGAACCGCTCTCCCGGAGGCTCAAGGTGCGCCTTGCAGGTGCACATGCATACGACGAGTGCGTGTTCACCTGCGATTACGTCACACAAAACCCGTTCGAGTGATAAACCACCGTTCACCTCGGGGTGAGTCAGTGATGGGCCTGGCCGTCACTCTCCGCAGCCGGACACCGGGCTGCCTACTCTGGGTCGCGTGCGAATCGTGTCGCTTCTCCCAGCCGCCACCGACATCGTGGCCGAGCTCGGTCGGCTGCCCGAGCTCGTCGGCCGCACGCACGAGTGCGACTGGCCGGCGGCGGTGGCGAGCGTGCCGGTCGTGACCGCGAGCGAGGTCGACGAGAAGCTGTCGAGCCGGGAGATCTCCGCCGCGGTTGGCGCCGGGCACCGGGGCTCGTCGCTGTACGGCCTCGACGCGGCGCTGCTCGCGCGGCTTGAGCCGGACCTGGTGCTGACGCAGGACCTGTGCGAGGTCTGCGCGGTCTCCTACCGCCGGGTCACCGAGGCGGTGAGGGTGCTGGACGCCGGCCCGCGGGTGCTCAGCCTCGAACCGCGCACGCTCACCGAGGTGCTCGACTGCCTGCGGGTGGTCGGCGACGCGCTCGGCGTGCCGGACGTCGCCGCCGACCGCATAGCCGCACTGCACTCACGGCTCGACGAGGTGCGCCGTCGGGTCGACGGGCGGCCGCGGCCGCGGGTCGTCGCGCTCGAATGGCTCGACCCGGTCTGGCCGGCGGGCCACTGGGTGCCCGAGCAGATCGAGCTCGCGGGCGGTGTCCCGCTGCTCGCGAGCGCGGGCGAGCACACGGCGGCCATCGACTGGGACCGGGTCGTGGCCGCGCGGCCGGACGTGCTCCTGTTGCTGCCGTGCGGTTTCCCGCCCGACCGGACGCGCGCCGAGCTGGACGTGCTGACCGGCCGGTCCGGGTGGGCGGACCTGCCGGCGGTGCGCGACGGCGCGGTGTGGGTGCTCGACGGGCCGGCCTACTTCAACCGGCCCGGCCCGCGGGTGGTGCGTGGTGCCGAGGTGCTCGCCGAGGTGCTGCACGGCGTCTACCCCGACGCGGGTGTCAGTCCACTTCGGACGGAAGATTGTCGTCGGCCGGGAACCGCTCGGTCCACCACGGGACCCAACGCTCCTTGAGCTCGGCCAGCCGAGCCTCGTCGAGGTCGTAGGTCGACAGGACCGCCATCGCGGAGCCGTCCGGCTTCTCGTCGGTCGGGCCTATGCCTGACACGACGAGCAGCCCGTCGCCCCACGCGTCGACGGTGACGCCGAGCTGGTGCTCGGAGCGGAACCAGACCTCGCCCTTGACGTGCTCGCCGAGCAGGTTCGTCTCGACCGTCGGGCCGGCCGGCAGGCCGAGCTCGGCGACGACGTCGCGGCCGGACTCGTTGGTGCCGGCGAAGAACAGCGTGCGCCGGACGGCGCCGGGCTGCCGCTCGACGGCGAACTTGAGCTGCTGCAGGAAGGTGATCCAGCCCTCGGTGATCTCGGCGTAGTAGGCGTCCCAGTCGGGGTTGCTGCCGTGCGGCGCGCGGGTGAGCGTGACCTGGGTGGCGTCGCCGTCGGCGGCGAGGCTGATCACGTCGCCGGCCTGCACGTTGAGCGTGCGCGCGACGGGGTCCGCGTCGACCTCGGTGAAGTAGATCAGGTCGATCTCGCCGTCCAGCCCGTCGTAGTCCCAGCCGTGCCAGTGGCGGATGGTTTCCTTGTCCCGTAAGGCATGCCAGACGATGTCCACCGGGGCCGCGACGGTGATCTCGATCCGCGGCGTGCTGTCGGTCATTGTTTCCTCTCCTGTTCGGCTGGGGCCGGATGCCCGCCGGCGACCACTCGGTAGGGACGCCCGTCGGGATTGTCGAACCGCTCGACGACCTGCCGGACCGCGCCGGCCAGCTCGTCGGTGAACGCGTGCACGTCCTGCGGTCGTGCGAAGCGCACCTGCGCCTCGACGGTGAAGGTGAGCAGCCGCTTGCCTTCGGCGACCGCACCGGCCTGCATGCGCCCGACGTCCCGCACGGTAGTGGCGGCCACGTTGACGAGGTGCTCGGCGGCGTACTGGTCGTGCGCCTGCTCCACCTCGTCCGCGATCATCATGGTGGGGTCAACGACGAAGGTGCCGGGCCGGGTGCGCATGATCCGCTCGACGAACCCGCGGCGCGGCCGCTCCTCCACCAGCTCCACGAACCCGGCCGTCTCCAGCGCGCGCAGGTGGTAGTTGACGCGCTGGCGCGGGAGGTCGAGCTCGGCGGCGAGCTGGGTGGCCGAGGACGGGGTGCGCAGCAGGCCGAGCAGCCGGCGGCGCAGCGGGGAGAGTGCGAGCCGGACGTGCTCGGGCTCGTCGACGTAGGTGATGCCGGTGGCCACGAGCACATCGTGCAATGGACAGATTTTTTTGTCAATAGCCGGACGCGACCGCGGCACGGGAACGAAGAGCCGGGCTAGGCACCGGAGACGAGCGACGGGCGGGTGGCCATCAGGTGCGAGAACCGGGCGGCACCGGCCCGGGCCGCGCGCTCCAGGTGCCAGCGCCGCGAGTGGAAGGTGGCCGCCGGGACCGAGAACGCCACCGCGCCCGCGACCCGGTTGTCCGAGTCGAGCACGGGCGCGGACACGCACGCGATCTCCGGCTGGAACTCCTCGACCTCCACCGCCATCCCGGCGCGCTCGACGTGGTCCAGCTCGGTGTCGAGGTCGACGGCGCGCACGTGGGTGTGCTTGGTCAGGCGCGGCATGCCGGCGCCCGTCAGGTAGTCGCGCCGCGCGCGGCGCGGCATCGACGCGAGCAGCACCTTGCCGAACGCCGTCGCGTGCGCGGCCTCGTGGAAGCCGAACTCCAGCGGGTTGGCGCGCGGGTACTCCGGCGAGTCGGCGACCGCGGCCACCACGATGTCGGTCTCCCGGTACACCGTGTAGTACGCCGCCGCCTCGGCGCGGCGGTGCAGGAGGTGCAGCTCGTCCTGCAGCTCCTGGCCGACGTCGAGCTCCGCGCACAGCCGCTGGTACAGGCTGGCGACCTTGTAGCCGAGCCCGAACCCGCGCCCGTGCCCCAACCGGATCAGATATCCCTCGTGTACCAAGGTGTTCAGCAGGTGGTAGGTCGTCGACAGGTTGTAGCCGGCTCGCCGGGCCACCGCCTTCGCCGTGATGCCGTCGCCCGCGGAGCCCACGATGTCCAGGACTCGCAGCGCACGCTGGGCCGATCCGATCAACCCGCTGCTCTGCTCGGTCACGTCGCCGACAGTACGGCAGAGCACGGCCGCGCAAAAGGTCTGACATCACCTTCGCGTGGACACAGGTTTATGTCGAACGACTGTCGCGGATATTTCACGGAGTCGGAATCTGGCGGCACAATCGCGGCGTGGTGATCAGCGCGGAGGTCTCCGAGTGGCTGGGGGTGCGAGCGCGGCTGCGCGCCGGCCGGCACCCGCTCGCCGTCGAGGCGGCCGGGGAGTACCCGGAAATCCCGAAGCTCGCCGGTACCCCGCTGCTCACGCGCCGAACGTGGGTCCCGGAGCGACCGGTGCCGCTGGGCGACGTCGCGCTGTCGCTCGGCGCCACGCCGCCGCTGCCCGCCCTGCCCGCCACCCGCTACGCCGAGAAGATGGCCGCGCACGACCGGCCGGCGGTGTTCGAGAACCGCCCGACCTACCGGCTGCTGGCCGCCGACCTGACCGGCGGGCTGACCGGCGCGCCGCGCCTGGAGTTCGGTCACGGCAACTACTTCGACGGCATCGACACCGGCGAGGCGGCCGCGCACGAGTACGCCGCCGGCGGCGCGACTCCCCTGCGCGACGCGATCGGCGACCCGTGCGACCTGACCCGCCGGCCGGCGAACCTGGCGGTCGGCGCGCTGACCGTCCGGCTCGATGCGGACCCGACCTTCTTCCTGCACTGGCGCGACCCCGCGCGGGTCGGCCACGCGGGCGGGCTGTACCAGGTCGTGCCGGTCGGGGTGTTCCAGCCGAGCGGACCGTCGCCGGCGGAGTTCTCGCTGTGGCACCTGCTGCTGCGCGAGTACGCCGAGGAGCTGCTGGGCGAACCCGAGCGGGCCGGCGTGGACTACGCCACGTGGCCGTTCGCCGTCGAGATGTCCGCCGCGCTGCGGGCCGGCCGGATCCGCGCGCACTGCCTGGGCCTGGGCGTCGACCCGCTGACGTTCGCGACCGACCTGCTGGTGACCGTGGTGGTCGACGCCCCGGTGTTCGACGACCTCTTCGGCGCCCGGGTGGCCGAGAACGCGGAGGGCGCGGTCAGCGAGCACCCGTTCACCGCCGCCGCGATCGACGGGCTGCCGATGCAGGCCGCGGGCGCGGCGCTGGTCCGCCGCGCCCTCGAGGTTCACGACCTCCTGCTCACCAGCACGATCGGCGCCAGCGCGAGCACGCCGCCGAACACCGCCACCAGCGGGTAGCCGCCCAGTCCGAACAGGACGCCGGCGACCAGGCTCGCGAGTGCGGAGGAGAACCACACCACCGCGTCGACCACGCCCTGCAGCTGTGTCCGCTCGCCGGCCGGCAGGTCCCGCGCGAGCAGGCTGCTGCCGCCGACGAACACCAGGTTCCACCCGTACCCCAGCAGGAACAGCGCGAGTGGCAGCCCGGACGTGTGCGCGGTCGGCGAGGACACCGCGGTCGCCGCGGCCACCACGAGCGTGCCGATGCCCAGGTAGATCGTGGCGCGCCCGCCCCACCGGTCGGCGATTCGGCCGGACAGCGGCGCCAGCGCGAACATCCCGATCATGTGCGCCGACAGGATCCAGCCGATCACGTCGAGCCCCTGCCCGTGGTGGTCCAGCTGCAGCGGCGTCATCGTCATCACCGACACCATCGCGACCTGCGCGCCGACCATGGCGACCAGCGGGGTGAGAACCTCCGGGCGGCGCAGCGCGGCGGCGACCATCGGGCCGGACAGCCGCGGGCGGGGCGGCGGCGGTGGCACGCGCGGCAGCCTGGTCGTCGCGGCGAGCGCGAG
>NZ_JBOHGA010000279.1:0-7075 GCF_050699915.1 Actinophytocola sp. | reverse complement strand
TGGCGGCTCCGCCGCCGGCGGTGGGGCGGCCGGCCGGCTCGCCACCTGACCGGCCTGGCCGGACATCGGCGAGCTGCGAGAGCCGATCGCGGTCGCGTCGAGCTTCTTGTGTGTCGGGGTGCCGCCGTCGAACCCGGCGGCGATCACGGTGATCCGGACCTCGTCGCCGAGCGAGTCGTCGATGACCGTCCCGAAGATGATGTTGGCCTCGGGGTGTGCGGACTCCTGGACCAGCGAGGCGGACTCGTTGATCTCGAACAGACCGAGGTCCGAGCCGCCGGCGATGGCCAGCAGCACGCCGTGCGCACCGTCCATCGAGGCCTCGAGCAGCGGCGAGTTGATCGCCTTCTGCGCGGCCTGCACGGCTCTGCCCTCGCCGCGCGCCGAGCCGATGCCCATCAGCGCGCTGCCGGCGCCGGACATCACGCTCTTCACGTCGGCGAAGTCGAGGTTGATCAGGCCGGGAGTGGTGATCAGGTCGGTGATGCCCTGGACACCGGAGAGCAGCACCTCGTCGGCCGACCGGAAGGCGTCCATCAGCGAGACGCCGATGTCGCCGAGCTGCAGCAGCCGGTCGTTGGGGATGACGATCAGCGTGTCGCACTCGTTGCGCAGCTCGGTGATGCCGTCCTCGGCCTGCTTGGCCCGGCGCTTGCCCTCGAAGGCGAACGGGCGGGTGACCACACCGATGGTGAGCGCGCCGAGCTTGCGGGCGATGGACGCGACGACCGGCGCGCCGCCGGTGCCGGTGCCGCCACCCTCGCCGGCGGTCACGAAGACCATGTCGGCGCCCTTGATGACCTCTTCGATCTCCTCGCGATGATCCTCGGCCGCCCTGTGCCCGACGTCCGGGTTGGCGCCGGCGCCGAGGCCGCGGGTCAGCTCGCGGCCGATGTCCAGCTTGACGTCGGCGTCGGACATCAGCAGTGCCTGCGCGTCGGTGTTCACGGCGATGAACTCGACGCCCTTGAGCCCGACCTCGATCATGCGGTTGACGGCGTTGACCCCACCGCCGCCGATGCCGACGACTTTGATCACCGCCAGGTAGTTGTGCGGGGGCGTCATCGGATCCGCCTTCCTGATCAAGCTCGTGTTCGTACATCCCCGATTCGTCGCGAGCTGAAGATCTCTAACCCTCAACCAGAGACTTAGAGTTATGTCAAGCCCGGACTCGAATACAGGACGGTAGGCATCGATGGTTCCCGATTCCAGCCGCCACGCCGTGCGGTGACGTTGTTGTACGCCCCTGTCGCCGAGCGTTACTCCCCCGTGCGACCGTCGATGCTCTCGCGCAGCAGGTCGAGGTGGCCGGCGTGGCGCCCGGTCTCCTCGATCATGTGGATCAGCACCCAGCGCAGGTTCACCGGTTCGCCCCGCGCGGTGGTGGCGGTGGCGTCCAGGTCGCGCGCGGCGGCGATCCGGCGGCTCTGTTCGCACTCGGCCTCGTACTCCGCGACGAGCGTCGACAGTGGAGGGTCCAGGCCCAGCCGGAACTCCGCGTTCCGGTCGACCTTCAGCCGCTCGGCCCACGGGTCCTCCTGGCCGTCGAACACCACGGCGAACCAGTAGTGCTCCACGTATCGCAGGTGGGACAGCAGGGGCGCGACGGCGGTGAGCTCGGAGGCCACCAGCGGCTGCCTGGCCTGCTCGTCGGACAGGCCGGCGGCCTTTCCGACCTCGGTGGCGCGCAGGAAGTCGAGGAAGCCGTTCAGCTGCTCGCGCTCGGCGCCCACCATGGGCGGCTCGGGTCGGTCGGCCACGTCAGGACACCGTCGGGAAGTCGGGCGTGGCCACGTCGTAGGTTCTCCCGGGCCGGGTGAGCAGCGGGGCGAGCACGGCCGCCTTGCGGTCGTTGTCCTGCGCGTCGCCCCACTTGATCGTCTTGCCGTTGCGCAGCTTCAGGCGCACGTCGCCCGGGGAGTCGGCGGACAGCTCGACGACCCGCCCGCGCAGCTGGTCGGGAATGGCGCCGAACACCGTCACCGCCGCGTGCGTGGCCGGGTCGTCCGGGGCGACCTTGACGACCTTCAGCACCGGCAGGCCCTTGGGCCGGGCGGGCACCGTGGCGTAGTCGGCGCCGGTGCGGTCCACCAGGTGCACGCCGTCGCTGTCCGGCACGACCGCGACCGGGGTCCGCTCGGTCACGTGGATCTCGACCGTGCTGGGGAACGAGCGGGACACGTTGACCTCGAACACCCGCGGCAGCTCGGCCACCCGCCGCGCCACCTCGTCGGTGTCCAGCCGCGCCATCGGCGTACCTGGCTCGATCGCGGCGGCGTCGCGCACCGCGTCCGCCGCCAGCTCCCGGGTGCCGAGCACCTCGACCTCCCGCACGCCGACGAGCGGGGTGAACATGATCACGTACGTCAGGCCGAGCACCGCGAGGACGAGCAGCAGGGCGAGCCAGCGCCGGGCGAGGAAGCGGCGCCGGCTCGGGCCGGGCCGCTCCTCGAGCGGTTCGTCCGCCGCCCGGCGGCGCGTCCTCGTCGTGCTCGTCATGTCAGCTTGACCTGCCGGTCCAGCTCGGCGACCAGCTCCGGACCCAGCATCGTCACGTCGCCCGCGCCCATGGTCAGCACCAGGTCTCCGGGCCGCACGAGCGAGGCCACCAGCGGCGGCACCTTCTCGAACGACGGCTCGAAGTGCACCCGCTCGGCCGGCAGCGGCACCGCCTCGGTGACCAGCGCGCCGGTCACGCCGGGCTCGGGCTGCTCGCGCGCGCCGTACACGTCCAGCACGATCACCTCGTCCGCGAGCCCGAGCGCCGAACCGAACTCGGCGGCGAAGAGCCGGGTGCGCGAGTACAGATGCGGCTGGAACACGACGATCAGCCGCCCGTCCCGCGCCGCCGGGCGCACCGCCCGCAGCTGCGCCGCCACCTCGGTCGGATGGTGCGCGTAGTCGTCGTAGACCCGCACGTCGCCGGCGCGGCCCTTGAACTCGAACCGCCGCCGCACCCCGCCGAACGAGGCGATGCCCTCCAGCAGCCCGGCGAGCGGCGCGCCGAGCTCGAGCCCGGCGAGCAGCGCGGCGATCGCGTTGCCCGCCATGTGCTCGCCGGGCACCGCGACCCGCACGGTGATCTCCGCGCCGTCCAGCAGCACCCGCGCGACCCCGCCGCCGTCATCGGTCGGCTCGTGGTCGAGCAGCGTCACGTCCGAGGCGGCCCGCCCGTAGCGGCGCACGCGTACGCCCCGCTCCTCCGCTTGCGCGGCGAGGGCGGCCGAGCCGGGGTCGTCCGCGCACGCGACCAGCAGCCCGCCCGGCTCGATCCTGTCCACAAAGGACTCGAAGACCGCGGTGTACGCCTCGACCGTGCCGTGGTGGTCGAGGTGGTCGGCCTCCACGTTGGTGACCACGGCGACCGACGGCGAGAACGCGAGGAACGAGCCGTCGCTCTCGTCGGCCTCGGCGACGAAGACGCCGCCGTGCCCGTGGTGGGCGTTGGCGCCGGACTCGTTGAGGTCGCCGCCGATCGCGAACGACGGGTCGAGCCGGCAGTGCTGCAGCGCCACCGTCAGCATCGAGGTGGTCGACGTCTTGCCGTGCGTACCGGCGACGCACGCGACGCGGTGCTCGGCCATCAGCGCGGCGAGCGCCTCGGACCGGTGCAGGACGGTCAGCCCGCGCGCCCTCGCCGCAGCCAGCTCGGGGTTGTCCGGCTTGATCGCGGTCGACACCACCACGGCGGTCGGCCCGTCGGGCCCGAACAGGTCGAGGTTGGCCGCGTCCTGGCCGACGGCGATCTTGGCGCCCTGCGCGCGCAGGGTCAGCAGGCCGGGCGACTCCTTGGCGTCCGAACCGGACACCGCCAGCCCGCGGTCGAGCAGGATGCGCGCGATGCCGCTCATCCCGGCACCCCCGATGCCGACGAGATGTGTCCTCGCCAGCGGGTCCGTGCGGGCCGTCGCGGTGTTCATGGTTCGCTCCGCTCCTCCGCTACTCCCCGTCTTCCCTCGTCGCGTGCTCGGCGCTGGCGCGCCTGCGCGCGCTCCTCAGTCCAGACGGGGAACGCTCCGTCGCTCTCGCTCACTTCTTGATCACCTCGAGGACCATGCGGGCCAACACGTCGGCGGCCTCGCGGTGGCCGATGCCCCGCGCGGCGGCACTCATCGAGGCGATCCGGCGCGGGTCCGTGAGCATCGGCACCACCAGCTCGGCCACCTTGTCCGGGGACAGCTGCTCGTCCGGCACGACGATCCCGCCGCCCGCGTCCACCACCGGCTTGGCGTTGAGCGCCTGCTCACCGTTGCCGTGCGGCAGCGGGACGAACACGGCGGGCAGGCCGACCGCGGCCACCTCGGCGACGGTCATCGCGCCGCTGCGGCACAGCACGACGTCGGCGGCGGCGTAGGCGAGGTCCATCCGCTCCAGGTACGGCACCCCGACGTAGCGCGGCGCGCCCGGAACCTCCTGCACGGCGATGGAGTTCTTCGGCCCGTGGGCGTGCAGCACGCCGATCCCGGCGTCGGCGAACCGGCGGGCGCACGCGGACACCGCGTTGTTGATCGAGCGGGCGCCCTGCGAGCCGCCGAACACGAGCAGCGTGGGCGCGTCCGGGTGCAGGCCGAAATGCTTGCGGGCCTGCGCCCGCATCGCCTCCCGGTCCAGCCTGATGATCGACTCGCGCAGCGGGATGCCGACGATCTCGGCGCCGGGCAGCCCCGAGTTCGGCACGGCGACCGCGACCTTCTGGGCGAACCGTGCGCCGACCTTGTTCGCCAGCCCGGCCCGGGCGTTGGAGTCGTGCACCACGATCGGCAGCCGGCCGCGGGCGGCGAGGTAGGCGGGCAGCGCGACGTAGCCGCCGAAGCCGACCACCACGTCCGCGCCGACGCGGTCCAGCACCGCGCGGGTCGTCTTCACCGCGGAGCGCACCTTCAACGGCAGCTTCAGCAGGTCCACGTTCGGCTTCCGCGGCATCGGCACCGGCGGGATCATCTCCAGCGGGTACCCCCGGCCCGGGATGATCGACTTCTCGAGGCCGCGCTCGGTGCCCAGGGCGACGACGCGCGCGTCCGGCCGGATCCGGCGGATGGCGTCGGCGAGCGCGAGAGCCGGCTCGATGTGTCCGGCGGTGCCGCCGCCGGCGATCACGACACAGGGCCCACGGGGGGTGGGGTCGGTCAAGACGTTCCTCCTGGCGAACTGCGCGGGTACCGCCGGCGAGCTCGGTCGGTACCGGCGGGACCACGCGACGGCGCGGGTTTCCGCATCGGCCGTCGCTTGGCCGGTGGCTGGTACGGATCCGGGGCCGGCAGCCGCATGAGGCGGCCGAACCGGCCCGGCCCCTGAGAGCGTAGTGCCGCCACCGCTTCGGGCTCATGGCGCGCACAGTTCGCGAGGACTCCGAAGACCAGCAGAGTGATGACCACGGACGTGCCGCCCGAGGAGATGAGCGGCAGCGTGATGCCGGTGACCGGCAGCAAGTTCACCACGTACCCGATGTTGATGGCCGCCTGCGCGACCAGCCAGACCGTCAGCGTGGCCGCCACCAGGCGGATCCACGGGTCGATGTTGCGGGCAGCGACCCGCATGCCGATGACCGCGAGCATGCCGAACAACCCGAGCACCAGCGCGCAGCCGACGAACCCGAGCTCCTCGCCGATCAACGCGAAGATGAAGTCGTTGTGCACGTTGGGCAGGTACTGCCACTTCGACGGCCCCTGGCCGAGGCCCTTGCCGAACAGCCCGCCGTCCGCGAGCGCGTACAGCGCCTGGTTGGCCTGGTAGGCGGCGCCGCTCGGGTCGTTCTCCGGGCTCAGGAACGACAGCACCCGGGAGAGCCGGTAGTCGGTGCCGATCGCCAGCACGACGACGCCTGCCAGGCCGCCGAGGGCGAGCGCGCCGAAGAGTCGCAGCTGCGCGCCGGCGAACCAGAGCAGCGCGCTCAGCACCACGCCGAGGGTGACCGTGCCGCCGAGGTCGGGCTGCAGCATGACGAGCGCGAACATCACCAGCGCGGCCGGCACCACGGGGACCAGCAGGTGCCGGTACTGGTGCAGCAGCCCTCGCTTGACCACCAGGATGTGCGCGCCCCACAGCGCGAGCGCGAGCTTGGCCACCTCGACCGGCTGGAAGCCGACCGGGCCGATCGTGAACCAGCTGCGGGTGCCGTTGATCTCCGAGCCGAGCCCCGGGATGAGCACCAGCACGAGCAGCAACACGCTGACCCACAACATGACCGGGCTCGCCGCGCGGATCCGGGTCAGCGGCATCCGCAGCCCGATCCAGAACAGCACCAGGCCGGCCAGCACGAACACGAGCTGCTTGCCGAACACCGTGTACGCCGACGCGTCCTGGTTCAGCGAGATCACCGACGACGCCGACAGCACCATCACTAGGCCCAGCACCACGAGTAGCGCGCAGATCGCCAGCACCAGGTGGAACGAGGCGAGCGGGCGGCCGAGCCACGCGGTCAGCGCGCTGCGGGTGGCGGCCAGCCGTCCGGTTCGGCGTGCCGCGCGCTTCTTGTCGGTGGACTTGTCTGCGGGCTCGCGCTCGGTCTTCGCGGGCTCCAGTGCCGTCATCCGCGCTGTCCGGGCTCGGCACCGCCCGCGGCGGCCGCGCTCGGCAGCGCCCGCACCGCCTCGGTGAACGCCGCGCCGCGGTGGGTGTAGCTCGCGAACTGGTCGTGGGACTTGGCCGCAGGCGCCAACAGCACCACGTCGCCAGGCCCTGCCATCGCGCTCGCCGCACGCACCGCGGAGATCATGGGCTCATCGTCTCCCGAAGGGACCCGATGTACCGGCACATCCGGCGCGTGTCGCGCCAGCGCGGCCGCGAAGGCGTCCTGGTCGGTGCCGAGCAGGACCACGCCGCGCAGCCGCGGCGCCGCGGAGGCGACCAGCGCGTCGACCGGCGCGCCGTGCAGCAGGCCGCCGACGATCCACACCACCCGGTCGAACGCGCCGAGCGAGCCCTGCGCGGCGTGGGTGTTGGTCGCCTTGGAGTCGTTGACGTAGCGCACCCCGCCGGCCTCGGCGATCAGCTCCACCCGGTGCGCGGGCGGCTGGTAGGCGTTCAGCCCGGCGCGGACGGCCTCGGGCGGGACGCCGGCCGCGCGGGCGAGCGC
>NZ_JBOHGA010000278.1:0-7084 GCF_050699915.1 Actinophytocola sp. | reverse complement strand
GGGCGCCGGCCAGCGCGAAGCTCACCGTCGCCGCGAGCTGCCACGCGTCCGACGCCGGGGTGGCGGGCGCGCCGCCCGCGGTCTCCGGCGCCAGGAAGTCCGGCGTGCCGACCATCATGCCCGCGGCGGTCAGCGTCGAGTCGCCCTTCGCGCGGGCGATGCCGAAGTCGATCAGGTGCGCCATGCCGTTCGGGTCGACGATCACGTTCGCGGGCTTCACGTCGCGGTGCAGCACGCCTTTCCCATGAGCCGCGGACAGCGCGCCGGCCAGCGTCACCCACAGGCGCGCGGCCTGGACGTCGTTCAGCACACCGTTGCCGTGCACGCTGTCGGCCAGCGGCTCGCCCTCGATGTACTCCATCACGAGCCCGAGGCCGTCGCTGTCGGACACGATGTCGTACACCCGCACGCAGTTCGGGTGGTGCACGGCCGCGAGCGCCCGCGCCTCCCGCAGCATCCGCGCCTCGGTCTCCTGGTCCGGCGCGTGCGCGAGCTTCACCGCGACCGTGCGGTCGAGCTGGGTGTCCTTCGCGAGCCACACCGTGCCGAAGCCGCCCTGGCCGAGCGGCTTGATCTTCTGGAACCGGCCGCCGTTGTTCTGCCACAGCCCGGACGGCGCCTTGGGCGGACCAACCGGACCACCCGGACCACCCGGACCACCTCCGCCGAACGGCAGCGGCCCCGGGTCGGCGGCGAGCTTCGCGAGCGCCGCGCGGTCCGGCTCCGGCTCGCGCTGCTGGGTCGCCACCCGCGTCGGCGGCGGGATCCGAGCCGGCTGCTGAGGCTGGTAGGGCGGCGGACGTTGTTGCTGGGGCGGCTGCTGCGGCGGCGGCTCGTACGGCGGCGGCTTCTGGTACGACCGCTCGATCACCGACCAGCTCGGCGGTCCGATCACCATCAGCGGGATCATCCCGAGCACGCTCATCGGGACGAACCCGATCCACATCGCGCCGGCCGAGTTCGCCGTCATCGGCGCGGTCAGCAGGACCATCAGCACGAACGGCAGCCACATCAGCCGGCCCGGCCACTTCGGCCCCCGGCGCATCGCCGCCCGCGACTGCAGCCACACGAACAGCAACGCGACCCCGGGCAGCACGACCAGCAGCAGGACCCGCACGAACAGCGTCAACGCGCCTTCGTTCGGGTGGATCAGGACTTCGTACACGGTCTGGCGGCCGCCCAGGAAGTCGGCCTGGCTGCCCACCCAGCAGTAGCCCTCCCGGACCAGCGCGACCTCGTCCGAGGACAGCCCGGTCGACCCGCCGCGGCGGACGTTGCGGAACACCTCGGAGAGCCCGTTCGCGAACAGCAGCGGCATCAGGAAGACGAAGAAGCCGCCGGTCACCGCGATCACGGTGATCGTCGCCGGGTTGTAGGTGTTGCCGGTCCCCTTGCGCACCAACGCGACCAGGATCGACCCGAGCACGGGCAGCAGCCCGATCAGCATGCCGGCGGCGATCGTGGCCCACACCCAGTCACCGGGGCAGAAGCCGGGCCCGAAGATGCTGTGCGCGAACGACAGCATCGAGCTGCCCAAGTTGATCAGAAAGTTCACGGCCCTCCCTCCCGATGCCCATGAGACCAGAAGTACGCCGGCACTGAACCACCCTATGTCGAGCCGTGACCGTTCCGCTGGCGTATGGCCACCGACTAGGTTCCGACCATGGGCTCCTACCACGATTCGTACCGGCAGAGTCTCGAGGACCCGGAGCGCTTCTGGCTGGCCGCCGCGGGCGGCCTGGCCTGGACGAAGTCGCCGACGCGGGCCCTCGACGAGGAGGACGCGCCGCTGTACCGATGGTTCCCGGACGGGGAGCTCAACACGTGTCACAACGCGCTCGACCGGCACGTCGACGGCGGCCGCGCCGACCAGCCCGCGCTGGTCTACGACTCGCCGGTCACCGGGAGCAAGGCTTCTTATACCTATCGTGAGCTGCGCGACGAGGTCGCCCGCTTCGCCGGGGTGCTGGCCGGGCTCGGCGTCGGCCGGGGCGACCGGGTGATCATCTACATGCCGATGGTGCCGCGCGCGGTCGTCGCGATGCTCGCGTGCGCGCGGCTGGGCGCGGTGCACTCGGTGGTGTTCGGCGGGTTCGCGCCGCGCGAGCTGGCCACCCGGGTGGACGACGCCCGGCCGAAGGTGATCGTGGCCGCGTCGTGCGGCATCGAGCCGACCCGCGTCGTCGAGTACAAGCCGATCATCGACGAGGCGCTCGCGATGACCACCCACCAGCCGGACACGGTGGTGGTGCTGCAGCGCGAGCAGGCACCGGCGACGCTCGGCGACCGCGACGTCGACTGGGACACGGCGATGGCGAGCGCGGAGCCGGCGGACTGCGTGCCGGTCGCGGCCACCGACCCGCTCTACATCCTCTACACGTCGGGCACGACCGGGAAGCCGAAGGGCGTGGTCCGCGACAACGGCGGCCACGCGGTGGCGCTCGCCTGGTCGCTGCCGAACATCTACGACATCCACCCCGGCGACGTGTTCTGGACCGCGTCCGACGTCGGCTGGGTCGTCGGCCACTCCTACATCGTGTACGCGCCGCTGCTCATCGGCGCCACGACCGTGCTGTACGAGGGCAAGCCGGTCGGCACGCCCGATGCCGGGGCGTTCTGGCGGGTCATCGCCGAGCACGGGGCGAAGGCCCTGTTCACGGCGCCGACCGCGTTCCGGGCGATCAAGCGGGTGGACCCGTCCGGCACCGAGATCGGTCGCTACGACCTGTCGGGGTTCCAGACCCTGTTCCTCGCCGGCGAGCGGCTCGACCCGGAGACGTACCACTGGGCGTCGGAGAAGCTCGGCGTGCCGGTCGTGGACCACTGGTGGCAGACCGAGACCGGCTGGCCGATCTGCGCGAACCTGCGCGGGCTCGAGCCGCTGCCGATCAAGGCGGGCTCGCCGAGCGTGCCGGTGCCCGGCTACGACGTGCGGATCCTCGACGTCTCCGGGGCGGAGCTGCCCCGCGGCCAGGAGGGCGCGATCGCGATCAAGCTGCCGCTGCCGCCGGGCACGCTGCCGACCCTGTGGGGTGACGACGAGCGGTACGTGTCGTCGTACCTGTCGCGCTACGACGGCTACTACCTGACCGGAGACGGCGGGTACGTCGACGAGGACGGCTACGTCTACGTCATGGGGCGGACCGACGACGTGATCAACGTGGCCGGCCACCGGCTGTCGACGGGCTCGATGGAGGCGGTGCTGGCGGCGCACCCGGCGGTGGCCGAGTGCGCGGTGATCGGCGTGCGGGACTCGCTGAAGGGCCAGCTGCCGCGCGGGTTCGTGGTGCTCAAGGCGGGCGTGACGATCTCCGAGGAGACGCTGCGTGCGGAGCTGGTCGCGGCCGTGCGCAAGGAGATCGGCCCGGTGGCGGCGTTCCGCGACGTGTCCGTTGTGGAAGGTCTACCGAAGACGCGCTCGGGCAAGATCCTGCGCAAGACGATGCGCGGCATAGCCGACGGCCGCGACGAACCCGTCCCATCGACCATCGAGGACCCGGGCGTGCTGGACGCGCTGCGCCCAGTCCTGCGCGGCCGGGGCTGACCTCCGCCGGCGCACGGTCAGAGGTTGATCATGTGGCCGGCCAGGCCGTGGACCGCCTCCTTGACGGCCTCGCCCAGGGTCGGATGGGCGTGGATGTTGCGGGCCACCTCGTGCACGGTCAGGTCCCACTGCTGGGCCAGCGTCAGCTCGGGCAGCAGCTCGGTCACGTCCGGGCCGATGAGGTGGCCGCCGAGCAGCTCGCCGTACTTGGCGTCCGACAGCAGCTTCACGAAGCCGCGGGCATCGCCGAGGCCGTGGGACTTGCCGTTGGCCGTGAACGGGAACTTGGCCACCTGCACGTCGAAACCGGCCTCCCGCGCCTGCTCCTCCGTGTAGCCGAAGCTCGCGATCTGCGGCTGGCAGTACGTGGCGCGCGGGATCATCCGGTAGTCGAGCTCCATCGTCTCCGCGCCGCCGATGGTCTCCGCCGCGACGATGCCCATGGCCTCCGCCGCGTGCGCGAGCATGAGCTTCGCGGTGACGTCGCCGATGGCGAAGATGTGCTCGACGTTCGTCCGGCACCGCCCGTCGACCTCGATCGCGCCGCGTTCGGTGACCCGGACGCCCGTCGCCTCCAGGCCGTAGCCCTCGACGTTCGGCTGGAAACCGATGGCCTGCAGGACTTTGTCGGCCTGCAACGTCTTGCGCTCGCCGCCGGCGGAGACCTCGACGGTGACCTGCTCGCCCGAGTCGTCGATCGACTCGACGCGGGTGGAGGTCAGCACGTTGACGCCCAGCTTGCGGTAGTGGCGGGCCAGCTCCTTGGACACCTCGACGTCCTCGAGCGGGACGAGCCGGTCGAGGAACTCGACGATCGTGACGTCGACGCCGTAGTTGGCGAGCACGTAGGCGAACTCGACGCCGATCGCCCCCGCGCCGGCGATGATCATGCTGCCCGGCAGCTCGGGGGCGAGGATCTGCTCCTCGTAGGTGACCACGCGGTCGGAGAGCTGGGTGCCCGGCAGCAGCTTGGTCCGCGCGCCGGTGGCGATGACGCAGTTGTCGAACGTGATCTCCTCGGTGCCGTTCGCGGTCTGCACCTCGAGGTTGTTCGGGCCCGCGAACGTGCCGTACCCGGTGAACTCGGTGATCGAGTTCTTCTTCATCAGGTAGTGCACGCCCTTGACGCGCCCGTCGGCGACCGTGCGGCTGCGTGCGTGGGCGACGCCGTAGTCGAACGTGACCTGCCCCTCGATGCCGAACGTCTTCTGCTCGTTGTTGAAGATGTAGGCGAGCTCGGCGTTGCGCAGCAGGGCCTTGGACGGGATGCAGCCGACGTTGAGGCAGACCCCGCCCCAGTACTTCTCCTCGACGACGGCGACCGACTGTCCGAGCTGCGCCGCGCGCACGGCCGCCACGTACCCACCGGGCCCGGCACCGAGGACGACGACGTTGAAGTGTGTGCTCACGCGTCCCACCCTAATCCGAATGGCATCCTTACCTCATGGGTCGTGATGAGATGCGGGCAGCTGACAGCGACCGCCAGGAAGTGGCGGACAAGCTGAAGCAGGCTCTCGACGAGGGCCGACTGGACCTCGCGGAGTACGACGAGCGCCTGCAGCGCACCTACGCGGCCAGGACGTACGGCGACCTGGACGGGCTGCTCTCGGACCTGCCCGCCGCCGCGATCGAGCCGCGGGCGAGCGCGACCCCGGCCCCGACCGGCGCCACGACACCGGAGCGCGCCTCGCGAGGCGGGCAGCTCGTCCGAGCCTGGCTGGGCGGCTTCGGCGGCATCTTCGTCATCTCCACGGTGATCTGGCTGGCGACGAGCATCGGCTCGGGCCACATGCAGTACTTCTGGCCGATCTGGCTGCTGATCCCGATGGCCGTCGGGCTGATCGGGCGCATCAAGGGCGACGGTCGAGCCTGACTGGTTCAACCATTCTGCTCCAATTGGTTCAACCACTCCTCCGTTCGGCCCGCCACGCCGGCTGAACGGCCCCTCCCGCCACTGCGGTGAGAAGTTCCCGAACCGGCGATCACAGCCGTGGGAAGTTGCCCGGGAATCCTTGCGACACCTCGATTTCCGCTTCGATTTACAACGTCTTCCGCAAGTGTCTTGACAGCGGCGCCGGGCAGGCCCAGAGTTCTCCCATTGGTCTATACCACTAGGTCTGAACCATTAGGTCCAAACCACTGGTGCGGGCCCGGCACCGACGCCGGGCACGGAAGGGACGGCAAGAAGTGAAGCGCTGGACGAAGGTGATGGTCGGCGTCGCCACCATCGCACTGGCTACCGCGGGCTGCGCCGGCTCCGGCGGCAACGAGAGCAGCGGCGAACAGCAGTCGGACGGGCCACGGACGCTCACCGTGTGGCTGATGAACGGCTCCGCGCCGGAGACCCTCACCGACTCGCTCCACAAGGAGTTCGAGCAGTCCCACGACGGCGTCACCGTCAAGTACGAGGTCCAGGAGTGGAACGGCATCCAGGACAAGCTGACCACGGCCTTGGCCAGCCAGGACCCGCCGGACGTCATCGAGCTCGGCAACACCCAGGCGCCGTCGTTCGCCGACGAGGGTGTGCTCACCGACCTGTCCCGCGACGTCGACAGCCTGTCCGGTGACCAGTGGCTCGACAGCCTCAAGGCCTCCGGCGAGTGGGACGGCAAGCAGTACTCCACGCCGTTCTACGCCGCGAACCGCATGGTCGTCTACCGCACGGACATGTTCCAGCAGGCCGGCATCACCGCCCCGCCGACCTCGCGCGAGGAGTGGCTCACCGCGATCGGCAAGCTGAAGACGAAGTTCGGCGCCGACAAGCAGTTCCAGCCGCTCTACCTGCCCGGCCAGAACTGGTACGCCCTGCTCTCCTTCATCTACGACGAGGGCGGCGACATCGCCAGGCAGACCGGCGTCGAGTTCACCGCCACGCTGGACAGTCCCGAGGCGAAGGCGGGTCTGGAGTTCTACAAGGAGCTGGTGGACGCGTCCGGCACCACCGCGCCCAAGGACAACGACGAGCAGAACCCCGAGCAGGCCGGCATCTACGGCCAGGGCAAGGTCGCGATGATGATCGCGCTGCCGTGGGAGGTCGACACCGCGGCCGCGGACAACGCCGACATCAAGGCCAAGACCGGCGCCTTCCCGATCCCGTCCAAGAACGCGGGCGAGACCGCGCCGGTGTTCCAGGGCGGCTCCAACCTGGCCATCCCGGTGAACAGCAAGAACGCCGACCTGGCCAAGGAGTACCTGAAGCTCATGCTCAGCTCGAAGTACCAGGCGCAGTTCGCCGAGGCCGGCATGGTGCCCGGCGCCTCGACCGACCTGTCGGCGCTGGACGCGAACCCGGTGAGCAAGGCGATGGCAGAGGCGTCGAAGAAGGGCAAGTCGGTGCCCGCCACGCCCAAGTGGGCGACCATCGAGGCCGGCCAGAACCCCCTCAAGGACATGCTGACCGCCTACCTGACCGGCGCGAAGGACCTGGACACCGCGACCGCCGACGCCAACAAGGCGCTGGACGCGGCCATCGGCGACTGACCGTCGCGATGACGCAAACCGCCCAGGTAGCGGTGCCGGCGGGCCCACCCCCGCCGGCAC
>NZ_JBOHGA010000277.1:0-7112 GCF_050699915.1 Actinophytocola sp. | reverse complement strand
GCCCGCGGCCTCGCCGGCGACCTGTTCGTCGACGGTGCGCTCGGCTCGCGCACCGCGGCGCTGCGCGAGCCCTACGCGGACGCGCCGGTCACCACCGGCGTCCGCTACCTCGACTCGGAGCGGATCGCCGAGCACCTCGTCGCCTGCTCGGAAGCCGAGGTGCAGGCCGGCTTCCACGTGATCGGCGACGCGGCACTCAGCGCGGTCGTCGCCGGCTTCCAGCTCGCCGAGAAGGTGTTGGGGGAGGAGTCGCTCGGCGCGGTCCGCCACCGCCTCGAGCACCTGGAGATGATCACCCCGGAGCAGGCGGCCGAGCTGGCCCGCTTCCGGGTGGTCGCCTCGGTGCAGCCGGGGTTCGACGCCGCGTGGGGCGGCCGGGACGGCATGTACGCCCGGCGGCTGGGTCCCGAGCGGGCCGCCGAGCTCAACCCGTTCGCCATGCTCGCCGCGGCCGGGCTCACGCTCGCGTTCGGCTCGGACGCGCCGGTGACCCCGGTCGACCCCTGGGCCGCCGTCCGCGCCGCCGTGCACCACAAGACTCCCGGCTCGGGAATCCCGTTCCCCGACGCGTTCACCGCGCACACCGCCGGCGGCTGGACCGCGGCCGGCGAGACCGGCGGCACGCTGGCGGTCGGCGAGCCGGCCACGTTCGCGGTGTGGCGGAACGAGACCTGTATGCGCACCGTCCTGGACGGGAACCCGATCTACGCGAGCGAGGTGGCCTGATGGCGTTGCTGAACCTGGATCCCGAGGTGGTCGCCACGGCGCGCAAGCTCGCCGCCCGGGCGGCTGAGCCCGTGGTCGAGCTCGCCCGGGCGCACACCACGGTCGCCGTGGAGCGGGCCACGCTGCGGCTCGCCGGCATCACCGGCGCCGACTCCACCCACCGGGCCGGCGACGTGCCGTGGGTGAACCGGGTCGTCGACACCGTCCGCGAGCACTGCGGGCTCGAGCACGGCGCGGTACTGCCGGCCTTCCACGCGATGCGCGAGCACGACCTCGCCTCGCTGACCGAGCTCGCCGAGGCCACCGCCGCCGGCCAGGTCCAGTACACCGTCCCGAGTGGACGCGAAGCCGAGCGCGCGGCCAAGGCCGGCCGCACGGCGGTGGCCAAGGGGCTGCGCACGGTCGACCGCAACCGCGCCCAGCGGGACAGGCTCGTCACCCGGTTCGGCAACCCGCCGCAGCGGCCGTGGATCTACCTGATCGTCGCGACCGGGGACATCGACGAGGACGTCGTGCAGGCGGCGAACGCGGCCCGGGCCGGCGCGGACGTCATCGCCGTGATCCGCTCCACCGGACAGTCCCTTTTGGACTATGTACCGGAAGGCGCCACGCACCACGGGTTCGCCGGCACCTACGCCACCCAGGAGAACTTCCGCATCATGCGGGCGGCCATGGACGAAGTGTCCAAAGAGGTCGGCCGGTACGTCCGGGTGACGAACTACGCCTCCGGGCTCTGCATGCCGGAGATCGCCGTGCTGGCCGGGCTGCAGCGGCTCGACATGATGCTCAACGACTCGATGTACGGCATCCTCTTCCGCGACATCAACCCGATCCGCACGTTCGTGGACCAGCGCTTCTCCCGCCAGGTGCACGCGCGCGCCGGCATCATCATCAACACCGGCGAGGACAACTACCTCACCACCGCCGACGCCGTGGACGCCGCGCACACGGTCACCGTGTCCCAGCTGCTCAACGAGCACTTCGCGCACGAGGCCGGGCTGCCCGACGAACTGCTCGGCCTCGGCCACGCCTTCGAGATCAACCCGACGGTGCCCGACTCGTTCCGGCTCGAGCTCGCGCACGCGCTGCTGGCTCGCGAGCTGTTCCCGGACGCGCCGCTGAAGTGGATGCCGCCGACCAAGCACATGACCGGCGACGTGTTCAACGGCTACCTCCTCGACGGGTTCTTCAACCTCGCGGGTGTCCTCACCGGACAGTCGATCCTGCTCGTCGGCATGATGACAGAGGCGGTGGTGACGCCGTTCCTGTCCGACCGCGACCTCGCGCTGCGCAACGTCCGCTACGTGCTGAACGCCGCGGCGGGCCTGCGCGAGGACTTCCGGCCCGCGCCGGACGGGCTCATCGTCAAGCGCGCGCACCAGGTGCTCGGCGAGGCCGTCGATCTGCTGGACCGGATCGTGCGCGACGGGCTGCTCGACGCGATCGCCGACGGCACGTTCGGGCTCATGAAACGCCCGCCGGACAAGGGAAAGGGCGCCGACGGCGTGATCGAGAAGGCCGACGGCTACCGCAACCCGGCGGCCGACCTGCTGGACGAGGAGGCGACGAAGTGAGCGCCCCGACCGAACCGAAGCGCTACGTTCGGCCCTACGGCGACACGACCGGCGACGGCATGGTGCAGGCCTCGTTCACGTTGCCGGTGCCGCCCGGCCCGAAGGCCGAGGGCGCGGCGCTGCAGCTGGCGGCGAAGATGGGCCTGGAACCGGCGATGGTCGTGCACTCGCACGGCATCGGGACCGAGTTCACCTTCTTCGTCGTGTACGGCTCGGCCAAGCACATCCTGGACCTCGACGAGGTGACGGTCGTCGAGCGCGAGTACCCGCTGCTGTCGCCGACCGAGGTGAACACCGAGGTCAAGAAGATGTTGCGGCGCAAGCTGGTCGTGGTCGGCGGCTGCATCGGCACCGACGCGCACACGGTCGGCATCGACGCGATCCTCAATATCAAGGGCTTCGCCGGGGAGAAGGGCCTCGAGTACTACCGGGAGCTGCGGGTGGTCAACCTCGGCGCGCAGGTGACCGTGCCGGAGCTGGTCAAGCGCGCCCGCGGGGAGAAGGCCGACGCGGTCCTGGTGTCGCAGGTCGTGACCCAGCGGGACGCGCACATCCTCAACACCCAGGAGATGTCGGCCGCGTTCCGCGAGGCGATGGGGGACCGGTGTCCGGTGCTGATCGCCGGCGGCCCGCGGTTCGACCCGTTGATGGCGGGCGAGCTCGGCGTCGACCGGGTGTTCGGCCGAGGCACCACGCCCGGCGAGGTCGCCAGCTTCCTGATCCACGCGCTGAAGGAGACAAAGGTCGCATGAGCAGCCTTACCGAGGGGTTCTCGGTTACGCACCGCCGTTACGTGCCCTACGCGCACGCGCACTACGGGGGCAACCTCGTCGACGGCGCGTACGGTCTCGCCCTTTTCGGCGACGTGGCCACCGACCTGTCGATCCACACCGACGGCGACGAGAGCCTGCTCGCCAGCTACTCGGGCGTGGAGTTCCTCGCTCCGATCCAGGCCGGCGACGTGGTCGAGGTGACCGCGACGCTCGTGCGGGTGGGGAACCGGTCGCGGGACATCGAGTTCGAGGCGCGCGTGCTGTGCCGGGCGGCGCCGGAGCGCGGTCCGTCGTCGGCGGACGTGCTGACCCCGCCGCTGGTCGCGACCCGCGCGAAGGCGACGGTCGTGGTTCCGGTGGCGGCCGGCTGATCCCCGGCTAATCAGATTGCCGGACCGGCGAAGTCGGTTCTAACGTCGGGCTCGTGACCAAGGCGATCCTGGTGCGCCGGCTGACGCCGGACGACTGGCCGGTCTGGCGCGAGGTCCGGCTCGCGTCGCTGGCCGAGGCGCCGCACGCCTACGGCTCGTCGCTGGCCCGCGAGCAGCGGTTCGGCGAGGACGACTGGCGCCTCCGGCTCGAACCGGCGAGTGGGATGGCGGCCGTCGCGGTACTGGGCGACCGGCCGGTCGGCGCCGTCGGCGGGTATACGCCGAACGGAGCGGACGCGGTGACGCTGGTCGCGATGTGGGCCCACCCACAGGTTCGCGGGCTGGGCGTCGGTGACGCGTTGATCGGCGAGGTACTGACCTGGGCGCGGGAAAACCGCTGGTCAAGGGTCGACCTGCGGGTCGCCGACGGCAACGCCGCGGCCCGGCGGCTGTTCGTGCGCAACGGCTTCGTGCCGACCGGGCACCGTGAGCCGCTGGAGAGCGACCCCTCGATCGGTACCGAAATCTTGTCACGCACTGTTTAATGACCCAGAATTCGCGACGAAGGTCTTGCTCCGAATGGAGCACGGCTGCTGGTACGGTAGCGCTGGGTGTTCGCCCGAGCGAACCGAGGAGCCTGTGGTGTCGGTTGAGCTTGTGGAAGTGGTCGAGGTTCTCGACCACCCGCCGGAACGGCTGTGGACCATCGTCAACGACCTCGAGTCCTACTCGCGGTTCGCTCGCGAGATCTCGTGGGCGTACCGGACGAGCCACGCCGAGACCGGTGTGGGCAGCCAGTACGAGGTTCGGTTCAGCGTCGAGCGAGGCCGGATGTCCCGGTACGACGTCGACGTGCTGGTGCACCGGCCGCCGGAGCATCTCGTCCTGGTCAGCGACCGCTGGCCGGGTGGGCACGTGTCGATCCGCCTGACGCCGGTCGAGCCCGGCCGGACCGAGCTGCACATCGCGATCTCGCTCCCACTCGGCTCGCGGCTGCCCGCGTCCTGGCTGCGCAAACGCGTCCGCAAGGCGGTAGCGCTCGTCGACGACCACCTCGCCGGCCGGTCGCAGACCACCTCGCCCCGCTCGCTCGACCAGACCGCGACCGCCCAGTCGCAGCTGGGCGTCATGAAGATCCTCACCAAGGCCGGGATCGTGCTGCCCGGCCGGCCCGACCTCGTCGCCCGGCAGCTGAAGGCGCTGTCCAGGTGGGGCGCCACGATGGCCGGCGGGTACGGCGCCGCGACCGCGCGGGCACCGCGGGCGGACGCGATCCGCGACGAGCTCGGCGCGCTGACCTTCGCCGACATCGCCGTGCGGACCGACCGGCTCGCGAACGCGCTCACCGAGTACGGCGTCCGGCAGGGCCGGCGGGTGGCGCTGATGTGCCGCAACCACGGCGCGATGGTCGAGTCGATGATCGCCTGCGGCAAGCTCGGCGCCTCGGTGGTGCTGCTGAACACCGGGCTGTCCGCCGACCAGGTCATGGACACCGTGCGTTCGCACCGGCCGGCCGCGATCCTCGCCGACGACGAGTACTTCCCGTTGCTGCGCGACCTGCCCGCGGCCCTGCCGCGCATCCGGACCTGGGGCGAGGCCGCGCCGACGGTGGACGGCCTCATCGAGACCGGCTCGCCGCGCAAGCGCAAGCCGCCGACCGCACCCGGCAAGATCATCGTGCTGACGTCCGGCACCACCAGCAACCCCAAGGGTGCCCGCCGGCGCAACCCGCACGGACTGCGCACCGCGGCGGCGATCATCTCGCGGATCCCGCTGGAGTCGGGGGAGCGGATGCTGATCGCGGCGCCGCTGTTCCACACCTGGGGACTCGCGGTGCTGCAGCTCGGCATGGGCCTGACCGCGACGACGGTGCTGCCCCGCCGGTTCGACGCCGAGGAGACCCTGCGGCTGATCGAGGAGAACCGGTGCACCTCGCTGTTCGTGGTGCCGATCATGCTGCAGCGCATCATGGACCTGCCGAAGGCGGTGCGGCGCAACTACGACACGTCGTCGCTGCGCGTCGTGGCGAGCAGCGGGGCACCGCTGTCGGCCAATCTGGTCGTGTCCTTCATGGACGAGTTCGGCGACGTCCTCTACAACCTGTACGGCTCGACCGAGGTGTCCTACGCGAGCATCGCCGACCCGGCCGACCTGCGCGCGGCCCCGACCACGGCCGGGCGGTGCCCGATCGGCACCCGCATCGGCATCCTGGACGGCCGCGGCAGACCGGTGCCGCCGGGCGTGGACGGCCAGATCTGCGTCGGGAACGACATGCACTTCGAGGGCTACGTCGACGGCAGCAGCCGGATGGTCTACGACAACATGATGGCAACCGGCGACCGCGGCTACCTCGACGCCGACGGGCGCGTGTTCGTGTCCGGCCGCCAGGACGACATGATCATCTCCGGCGGGGAGAAGATGTTCCCCAGGCCGGTCGAGGAGTTGCTGCTCTCGATGCAGCAGGTGCGGGACGCGGTCGTGGTCGGCGTACCCGACCGGGAGTTCGGCCAGCGCTTCGCGGCCTACGTGGTGGCCAAGCCGGGCGCGGTGCTGAACGAGGCCATGGTCTGCGACTACGTGCACGCACACCTGCCCCGCTTCGCCGTGCCGCGCGACGTCGTGTTCGTCGACCAGCTGCCGCGCAACGCCACCGGCAAGGTGGTTCGCGGCCGGCTGGCCGTCGAGGACCTGGTCAGCTGGTAGCCGGTAGGACGGCGACCGCCCGGATCGGGAAGCTGCCCATGCCGTGGACCGGTGCCGGCAGGGCGGTGAGCCGGAAGCCGTCGTCGGGCAGGGCCGCCAGGTTCGTCAGGTGCTCGACGATCGGGATGTCGTTGCCCAGCAAGGTGTTGTGCACCGGCCGGGTCGGGTCGGCGATGTCGTCCACGTTCAGCGCGTCGACTCCCAGGACGGCGACGTTCGCGTCGACGAGGAACCGCGCCGCGGCCGCGGTCAGGTGCGGTCCGCCGGAGCCGTACCGCTCGGTGCCCCAGTGCCGCGACCAACCGGTGTGCACCAGGACCGCCTTGCCCCACAGGCGTTCCGGGTCGCCGAGCACCTCCGGACCGATCGCGGGCACGTCGTACGCGTCCACCCGCACGGCCGGCACGTCCACCAGCCGCTCCAGCGGCAGCGCGGCGATGTCCGCGCGGTCGGCGTGGAAGTGGAAGGGCGCGTCGACGTAGGTGCCGGTGTTCGCCACCAGCTCCATCCGTCCGATGTGGAACGACACGCCGGGCGCGGACTCCATCCGCTCGCGGTGCGTGCCGACCACCGGGCCGGGCAGGCCGGGGTAGGTGATCATGCCGTGTTCGATGCGGTGGCTCAGGTCCACGATTCTGTTCACCCAAGGATGGTCTCAGCGCGGCGCCAGAAAAGTCTCGTACCGACCAACGCAACCTCAGGGGAACGTGACGGTACTCAGCCACAATCAACCGGGTGACCGCACCGTTCGCTGGAACGGAACCAACACTTTGAATTTCGGGGAGGCGGAACAGGATCTCAGCGCGGGGCCAGAATCCCCTCACAGGTCCGCACGACGACCCGGCAGGCGTCGGCCGCGCGGCGGCCGAACATCGGGTTCTCCGCCTGGCCCTGCCAGTGGCGCAGCGCACCGAAGGCGGCCCGGTGCACCTCCTCGCGCGGCGCGTCGGCGGGCAGCCCGAGCC
>NZ_JBOHGA010000276.1:0-7136 GCF_050699915.1 Actinophytocola sp. | reverse complement strand
TCTCCGCGCTGCCCACGCCGCGGCCACCCGAGACCACCACGGACGCCTCGGTCAGCTCCGGGCGGTCGCCGCCCACCACCGGCTCACGACCGGTGATCCGCGCGGCCTTGGCCGGGTCGACGGCCGGGACCTCGACGGTCTCCTCGGCGGCCGCGCCCTGCGCCTGCTCGGCCTCCAGGCCGCCCGGCCGCACCGAGATCACCGGCGTGCCCTTGGCCACCTTGGACTTCACGCTGTACGCGCCACCGAAGACGGACTGCGTCGCCGTGACGTCGGCGCCCGAGCCCTCCAGGCCGACCGCGTCGACGATCATGCCGCCGTTGATGCGCACCGCGAGCCGGCCGGCGACCTCCTTGCCCTCCGATCCGGCCGCGACGAGCACCGCCGCCGGGGACGTCCGCTCGACCAGCGCGGCGAGCACGTCGACCTTCGGCGTCACGAGGTAGCCGGCGGCATCCTCGGACTCGGCGACGTAGACCTTCTCCGCACCGTAGGAGGCCAGCGACTCCTTGAGCTTCGCCGCGGTGCCGGGCGCGCCGACCACGACGGCGCTCGGCTCGCCGAGCGTGCGGGCCGCGGTGAGCAGCTCGTAGGTCACCTTCTTGATCTCGCCGTCCAGCTGATCGACGAGGACCAGAACCTCGGTCATTGTTCGATCCCCTCTCAGATGAGTTTCTGGCCAACGAGGTACTCGGCGATCTTCGCGCCGCCATCGCCCTCGTCCTCGACGCGCTGGCCCGCCTCGCGCGGCGGCTTGGGCGCGACCTCGACGACCGTGGACCACGCGTTGGCGAGGCCGACCTCGCCCGCGTCGATGCCCAGGTCGGCGATGCCGATCGTCTCCACCGGCTTCTTCTTGGCGGCCATGATGCCCTTGAAGGACGGGTAACGCGGCTCGTTGATCTTCTCGCTGACGCTCACGACCGCGGGCAGGTTCGCCTCGAGGTGGGTCAGGCCCTCCTCGGTCTCGCGGGTGACCTTGATGGCCGAGCCCTCGATGGTGACCTCGCGGGCGTGGGTGAGCTGCGGGTAGCCGAGCAGCTCGGCCAACATCGCCGGGATCGCACCGCCGGTGCCGTCGCTCGCCTCGTTGCCGGCGATGATCAGGTCGACGCCCTCAATCGTGCCGATCGCCTTCGCGAGGACGTGCGCGGTCTGCACCATGTCCGCGCCGTGCAGCGCGTCGTCGACGACGTGCACCGCCTTGTCGGCGCCCATCGAGAGCGCCTTGCGGATCGCGTCGGTCGCGCGGTCGGGACCGACGGACACCACGGTCACCTCGCCGTCGTGCGCCTCCTTGATCTGGAGGGCCTCCTCGATGGCGCGCTCGTTGATCTCGTCGAGGACGGCGTCGGCGGAGTCGCGGTCAAGAGTGTGGTCACCGTCACTCAGCTTGCGCTCCGAGTAGGTGTCCGGCACTTGTTTCACCAACACGACGATGTTTGGCATGGGTCTGCTTCGACCTCCCGATGACGAGCCCATCCGGCTTGCGCGACCAAAGAATACGAGGTGGGACCGACCTTGCCACGCGGGCGGTGGCTTGGCACGGTGTGTTCCGCCACCGGTATGTTACTAATCAGTAGCTTAGTTGCAAGCGGGTGGCGGACTTCGTGGAACTGATCACAGTCACCCGAATGGATTAGCTAGCATCCCTACATGTCTGGGCGCGTAGGTCTGGTTACCGACTCCACCTCGAGCATCCCCCCGAGCCAAGCGGCGCAGTGGGGAATCACCGTCGTGCCGACGCAGATCCAGATCGGCAAGCACATGCGCGCGGAGCCCGCGGTCCCCAAGGACGTGCTGGTGCGAGCGCTGACCGAGGATCTCGACGTCACCACCGCGCCGCCCGACCCGGCCGGTTTCGCCTGGGCGTACCAGGATCTGGCGAACCGCGGGGCCGACGAGATCGTGTCCGTGCACGTCTCGGCGCGTCAGTCCAAGACCGTCGACGTCGCGAAGAAGGCGGCCGAGCGGTCTCCGGTGCCGGTGCACGTCGTCGACTCGAACACCACGGGGATGAGCCTGGGCTACGCCGTCCTCGCGGCGGCGCGCGTGGCCGGCGCGGGCGGTGGCGTACGCCGGGTAATGGATTGCTTGACCCGCCGGCTCGAGGGCGCCACCGAGCTGATCTACGTCGACACGCTCGAGTACCTGCGCCGGGGCGGCCGGATCGGCATGGCGACCGCGCTGCTCGGCAGCGCCCTGTCGCTCAAGCCGTTGCTGACCATGGTGAACGGCCGGGTCGCGCCGCTCGAGCGGGTGCTCGGCACCGAGCGGGCGCTGCGCCGGCTAGTCGAGGCCGCGGTCCGCAAGGCCGGCAGCCAGCAGGTCGACGTCGCGGTCGAGCACTTCGGCGCCCAGGAGCGGGCCGACGTCGTGATGTCCAGCCTGCGGCCACGCCTTCCGTCACTGCGTGAGATCACGTTCACCGAGGTCAGCTCCACGATCGGGGTACACGTGGGGCCGGGCGCGGTAGGCATCACCATCTCACCTACCTAGCCCGTTTCCTACCCCGTAGTAGCCTGCCGCGGTGGTGTCCCAGCCCGCGGTCGAACCGCTGCCGTTGACCGGCGAGCGCACCGTGCCCGGGATCGCCGAGGAGAACTACTGGTTCCGCCGGCACGAGGCGGCCTACCTCGTGCTCCGCGACTACTGCCACGACGCCGTCGTGCTCGAGGCCGGGTGCGGCGAGGGGTACGGGGCGGACCTGCTGGCCTCCGACGCCCGGCTCGTGGTCGGGCTCGACTACGACCACCTGACCGCCGCGCACGTGGCGAAGGCCTACCCCGACGTGCGGGCGGTGCGCGGCAACCTCGCCGGGCTGCCCATCCGTGAGTCCACTGTGGACGTCGTAGCCAACCTGCAGGTCATCGAGCACCTGTGGGACCAGGCCGGGTTCCTGCGCGAGTGCCACCGGGTGCTGCGCCCCGGCGGGCGCCTGCTGGTCACCACGCCCAACCGGATCACCTTCTCCCCCGGCCGGGACACGCCGCTGAACCCGTTCCACACCCGCGAGCTCGCGCCGGCCGAGCTGGACTCGCTGCTGACCGAGGCCGGGTTCACCGTCGAGTTCCTCGGCGGGCTCTGCCACGGGCAGCGGCTGGCCGAGCTCGACGCCGCGTTCGGCGGGTCGCTCATCGACGCACAGGTGCGGGTCGCGGTCGCCGGCACGCCGTGGCCCGCGGACCTGCGCGCGGCGGTCGCGGACGTGACGGCGTGCGACTTTATCGTGTCGGCCGCCGACCTGGAGTCCTCTTTGGACCTCGTGGCCGTGGCGGGGCGCCCATGACGGCCGAAGGCTCGTTCTGCCTGGTGCTGCACAGCCACCTGCCCTGGCTCCCCCACCACGGCGCGTGGCCCGTCGGCGAGGAATGGCTCTACCAGGCGTGGGCGAACTCCTACCTGCCGGTCGTCGACGTCGTCCGCCGGCTGGGCGAGGAAGGCCGGCGCGACGTGCTGACGCTGGGCGTGACCCCGGTGCTCGCCGCGCAGCTGGACGACCCGTACGCGCTGCGCTCGGTGCACGAGTGGCTCGGCAACTGGCAGCTGCGCGCACGGTACGCGGCCGGGCGGTGGCGGGGCGACGACCCGCTGCTGCGCGACCTCGCCGCCGCCGAGCACCAGGCCGCCGGCCGCGCGCTCGAGGAGTTCGAGTCGCGCTGGCGGCACGGGTTCTCCCCGGTGCTGCGCACGTTGGTCGACGGCGACCTCGTCGAGCTGCTCGGCGGTCCGGCCACCCACCCGTTCCAGCCGCTGCTGCGCGAGCCGGTCCGCCGGTTCACCCTCCACACCGGACTGGCGGACACCGCGCGGCGGATCGGCCAGGCACCGGCGGGGATCTGGGCGCCGGAGTGCGGTTACGCGCCGGGCATGGAGGACGGTTACGCGGCCGCCGGCGTGCGACGGTTCCTAGTGGACGGACCGGCCCTGCGCGGCGACACGTACGCGGCCCGGCCGGTCGGCGAGTCCGATGTGGTCTGTTTCGGCCGCGACCTCGAGGTCACCTACCGGGTGTGGTCGCCGCGGGCCGGCTACCCGGGTGACTCGGCCTACCGCGACTTCCACACGTTCGACCACCCGAGCGGGCTCAAGCCCTCCCGGGTTACCGGCAAGCAGGTGCCGCCGGAGCGCAAGCGGCCCTACGACCCGGACCTCGCCGCCGTCGCCGTGGCCCGGCACGCGGCCGACTTCGTCGACACCGTGGTCGCGCGGCTGCGGACGCTGCGTTCGCGCCACGGCCGCCCGGCGCTGGTCGTCGCCGCCTACGACACGGAGCTGTTCGGCCACTGGTGGCACGAGGGGCCGGCCTGGCTGGAGGCGGTGCTGCGCGCGCTGCCGGCCGCGGGCGTGCGGGTCACCACGCTCCGCGGCGCGATCGAGGCGGGGCACGTGGGTTCGCCGGTCGAGCTGCCGGCGTCGTCGTGGGGGTCGGGCAAGGACTGGCGCGTGTGGGACGGCGAGCAGGTGTCGGACCTGGTCGCCCACGGCGCCGCGGTGCAGGACGAGCTGCTCGCACTGCCCACACAGGACGGTGCGGTCCGCGATCCGGTGCGGGACCAGCTGGTCCGCGAGGCGCTGCTGACCCTGTCGAGCGACTGGGCGTTCATGGTCACGAAGGACTCGGCGGCCGACTACGCGCGCCGGCGGGCGAAGGTGCACGGTGACCGGTTCGGTGAGCTGGCGAGCCTGGTGCGGGCGGGCGCGGGTCCGCGGGCCCGGGCGCGGGCGGCCGAGCTGCGCGGCGAGGACGGGCCCTTCGGGCACCTGGACGCGCGGGGGCTCGGCTCGTGAAGGTGCTGATGCTGTCCTGGGAGTACCCGCCGGTCGTGGTCGGCGGACTGGGGCGGCACGTGCACGCGCTGGCCCGGCATGTGGTGTCGCTGGGCCACGAGGTGGTCGTGCTGTGCCGGCACGAGGCGGGCACCGACGCGCTGACCCACCCGAGCACGGACGCGGTGGTCGAGGGCGTGCGGGTGATCCGGGTGGCCGAGGACCCGACGCACCTGCTGTTCGAGAAGGACCTCGTGGCGTGGACGCTCGGGATGGGGCACGGCATGATCCGCGCCGGTCTCGGGTTGCTGTCCGGGTGGCGGCCGGATGTGGTGCACGCGCACGACTGGCTGGTCACGCACCCGGCGATCACGCTCGCGGAGCATGCCGGAGCGCCACTGGTGGCGACGATCCACGCGACCGAGGCAGGCCGGCACAGCGGGTGGCTGTCGCAGCGGCTGAACCAGCAGGTGCACTCGGTCGAGTGGTGGCTGGCGAACCGGGCGGACGCGCTGATCACGTGCTCGACGGCGATGCGGGCCGAGGTGGCGCACCTGTTCGAGGTGGAGCCGGCCGAGCTCGCGGTGATCCACAACGGCATCGAGCCGCGCGGATGGCGCGTGTCCGCGTCCGCGGTGCGTTCCGCTCGAGCCCAGCACGCCCCCGCCGGCGCGCCGCTGATCGTCTACTTCGGACGACTGGAGTGGGAGAAGGGCGTGCAGGACCTGCTCGCGGCGCTCCCCCGGCTGCGGCGGGCGCATCCCGGTGCGCGGCTGGTCGTCGCGGGTCAGGGCGTGCAGGCGGCGGCGCTGGTCGAGCAGGCACGGAAGCTGCGCGTGCGACGGTCGGTGGATTTCGTGGGCCACCTGCCGGACCCGTCGCTGGTGGCCTGCCTGGCGGCGGCCGACGTGGTGGTCCTGCCGAGCCGCTACGAGCCGTTCGGCATCGCGGCGCTGGAGGCGGCCGCCGTGGGCGCGCCGCTGGTGGCGTCCACCGCCGGCGGGCTGGCCGAGCTGGTGATCGACGGGGAGACGGGCCTGTCGGTGGAGCCGGGCGACGTGGACGGCATCGTGTCGAGCATCCGAGCCGTGCTGGCGGACCCGGCCGCGGCCGCCCGCCGCGCGAAGGCGGCCCGCGCCCGCCTGGCCACGGAGTTCGACTGGCGCACGATCGCGGAGTCGACGGTCACGGTGTACGAGTCGGCCGCGGTACGCGAGCACGCACCCCTGGGCCGCCCGAAGATCGCAACAGGCAACGCCTTCCGCGACTAGGACGCGCCGAGGGTCTTCTTCAGGGCTGCCTGGGCTTTGCGGGACATGTCGGCGACCGCGGCTCGGCGGGTCGCGTCCGCCTCGTACGCCGTGAGTCGGTCGCGGACGATCTTGGCCGGGATGCCGGCCGCGACCGCGTAGTCGGGCACGTCGCCCTTCACCACCGCGTGGGCGCCGATCACCGCGCCGCGGCCGACTCGGGTGCCCTTCGTGATCGTCACCTTCGTGCACAGCCACGTGTCCGGGCCGATGCGCACCGGGGACTTCACGATGCCCTGGTCCTTGATCGGCAGATGGATATCAGCCGTCACGTGGTCGAAGTCGCAGATGTAGACCCAGTCGGCCACGAGCGCCGCGTCGCCCAGCTCGATGTCCAGGTAACAGTTGATCACGTTCTGCCGGCCGAACACGGCCTTGTCGCCGATGCGCAGCGAGCCCTCGTGGCAGCGGATCGCGTTGCCGTCGCCGATGTGCACCCAGCGGCCGATCTCCATCCGGCCGTAGCCGGGGCGACAGTGCACGTCCAGGTTCTTGCCGAGGAAAACCATGCCACGCAACACGATGTGCGGGTTCGCCAACCGGAAGCGCAGCAGGCGCCAGTACCGAACGAGGTACCACGGCGACCACGCACGGTTCCGGATCACCCAGCGCAGCGAGTCGAGGGTGAGGAACCGCGCCTGGTCGGGGTCTCGCCGCGACCGCCGCCAGCCGCGGATCCGGTCGGAGACCGGCGCGCCCCACATCGACGTCATAGCCGCTGACCGTACCCGTGCGGAACGTGACCGAGCCCGCGGACCGGCGTGCCAGCTGGCTGGAGCTGTTCTTCGACCTCGTCGTGTACCTCGTGACCAGCGCCATCGACTCCGGCGCCTTCACACCCGCTCCGGCCAGGTCCTGTTCTCTCGGGGCGCGGCGACCCGCAACGCCGGGCAGGTCCCGTGGATCATCTCGTTCTGGGATGACGCTGTGGTTCAGCGTGCTGAGCAGCCGCCGCGACGGCGAAGAGGTGATCGACCGGCTCAACGAGCGGCTCGCCCGACGCTCCGCGCGCGAGCGGCGAGGCGCGGCCGGCGCGGTCGGCCCGCTGGTGCCAGC
>NZ_JBOHGA010000275.1:0-7142 GCF_050699915.1 Actinophytocola sp. | reverse complement strand
GGCCAGCACGTCCCGCAGGGGCGCCGGCGACGCGGCGAGCCGGGGCGCCCCGAGCTGGCGCAACGCGGCGAAGGCGACCGTCAGGCACCCGACCGCCACCACCACGAGCGCCAGGACGACACCACGTCGGGCGGCGGCTCGGTCCGGCACTCGCGCCGCGTCAGGCCTGGTCACCGCTTCGGCGCCGGCGAAGCACACCGTGAGCAGGCCCGCCGCCGCCAGCACACCGACCAGGCTGCCCGCGTCCGGCGCGGCCACCGCCGGCGCGACCGGGTCGATCGTGAAGCACGCCGCGACCACGATCCCCAGCACCACGAGCACGACCACCGCCGCGAGCCGGTACACCGCCGGCGGCACCTCCACCACGGCCGCGGCCACGACAACCACCACGAGCACGACGGCCGCGAACGGCGACAGGTACGCCGCCACCGTGCCGGCGATCGCGACGCCGGCGACCAGGCGGCCCAGGGTCTCCAGCGCGAGGCCGAACCGCCGCACCGGAGCCGACGCCGTCGTCAGTGGACGCTCCCGGATGGACAGCACGGCGAAACCGCCGAGGACGGCCGCCAGCGCGACCGCGGCCGGCAGCCAGCGGCCGGCGAGCGAGGCGGCCGGGGCGAGGCCGAGGAACAGCCCCGCGCCGAAACTCGCCGCCACGCCGCCCGCCACGAGGTCGACCTGGCGCACCGGTGTGGACACGGGCCCACCGTGTCAGACCGAGTCCAGCCGACCTGACGGTGGGCACACCTGCGGCAACTCGTTAGCATGCGTCAGCAACTCGACCGACAGGAGCAGATCGTTGAGCGCCCCCAAGCTCTCCCTGACCACGACATCGGCCGCCGAGGCCACCGCCGACGCGATCATCGTCGGCACGGTGCGGGACGGCGAGGACGTCGCGCTCGCGCCGGGCACCGAACAGGTCGACGCCGCGTTCGACGGCGGGCTGGCCGGCGTGCTCGCGAGCCTGGGCGCCACCGGCAAGCCCGACGAGGTCGTGAAGCTGCCCACGCTGGGCCGCCTGCGCGCCGGCGTGCTCGTCGCCGCCGGGCTTGGCGCGGCGGGTGAGGTCGGCCCCGAGCAGGTGCGCCGGGCCGCCGGCGTCGCCGCCCGAGCCCTCGCCGGCACCAAGCGCGCGGTCAGCACGCTGTCCACTGTGGACCTTCACGCCGCGGCCGAGGGCACGGTGCTCGGCGCGTACCGGTTCGACGAGTATCGCTCCGAGCGCGGCGACGCCCCGGTCGAGCGCGTCGACCTGGTGAGCCCGACAGACGGCAACGCCAAGGAGCACCGCGCCACGCTCAAGGCCGCGACCTCGATCGCCGAGGCCGTCACCACGGCGCGCGACTTCGTCAACACCCCGCCCAACGACCTCTATCCCGCGTCGTTCGCCGACCGGGCCGCCGCGCTCGGCAAGGCGGCCGGGCTCGAGGTCGAGATCCTCGACGAGAAGGCCCTGCGCAAGGGCGGGTTCGGCGGCGTGCTCGGCGTGGGCATGGGCTCGACGCGGCCGCCGCGGCTCGTCCGCCTCAAGTACCGCGGGCCGAAGGCGCGCACGAAGGTCGCTCTGGTCGGCAAGGGCATCACGTTCGACACCGGCGGCATCTCGATCAAGCCGGCGGCGCACATGGAGGAGATGACGTCGGACATGTCCGGCGCCGCGGCGATCGTCGCGTCCGTGGTGCTGGCCGCGAAGCTGCGGTACCCGCTCGAGGTCACCGCGACCGTGCCGATGGCGGAGAACATGCCCTCCGGCGCCGCGTACCGGCCCGGCGACGTGCTGACCATGTACGGCGGCAAGACCGTCGAGGTGCTCAACACCGACGCCGAGGGCCGGCTGATCCTGGCGGACGCGATCGTGCGGGCGTGCGAGGACGAGCCGGACTACCTGGTGGAGACCGCGACGCTGACCGGCGCGCAGGTCATCTCGCTCGGCCGGCGGACCCCGGGAATCATGGGCTCGGAGGACTTCCGGGACCGGGTGGCCGCGATCGCGAAGGCGTCCGGCGAGGGCGGCTGGGCGATGCCGCTGCCCGAGGAGCTGCGCCGGGACCTGGACTCGAAGCTCGCCGACCTGGCGAACGTGACCGGCCACCGGTGGGGCGGGATGCTGGCCGCCGGCCTGTTCCTGCGCGAGTTCGTGCCCGACGGTCTGCCGTGGGTGCACCTCGACGTCGCGGGCCCGGCGTACAACAACGGCGCGCCGTGGGGCTACACCGGCAAGGGCGGCACGGGCGTCCCGGTACGCACGATCGCCGCGGTGCTGGCGGACATCGCCGAAAAGGGCTGAACCGAAGGGCTGTGCCGAGAGGGCTGAGCCGAGAGGGCTGAGAGCCGTCAGCCGACCGTCCAGGTCGGCCAGCGCTCCACGTCCCGGCCGAGCACCGGGGCGTCCGGGGCCACGTCGCCGTAGGTCACGCCGGCCACCTTCGCGTCGGTGTCCAGCTCGTAGACGAAGCACGCGTACACCGGGCGCTCGGGTGTGCCCGGGCCGACGAACGGCGGGCAGTCCGGCATTCGGTCGAAGCCCGGCACCGGGCGGCTCAGCACCCCGCGGTCGTCGCGCAGGAACACGTCGTCCGCGGAGCCCAGCGCCGCGCGGACCACGACGAACCGGTTGCCCACGGCCGGCTTCCGGTCGCCGAGGTAGCCGGACGGCGTCTGCACCACGTCGAAGCCCGCGCGCATGGTGGAGTCGGCCAGCGTCACCTCGACCGGCGGGTCACCCGCCTTGCCGGCCACCCGGGGCGTCGCCGGGGTGGCCCGCGGCACGGCCGGCACCGCCACCGGCACCCGAATCGGCGGCTGGGCCTCGGTGTCGGAGGCGTACGAGCCGAACACCACGGCCGTCACCGGCGTGCGCTGCGGCACGGGCAGCACCACGCACGCGTCGAACTTCTGCCCGCGCGGCACGATCGCCGGCGGCTTGGACGCGGTCGACGAGCACTCCACGACCCCGTCGCCGAGCGGACGGATCCACAGTCCGCGGTCGTCGAGGACCGAGACGCTGCGCGAGAGGTCGCCCTCCCAGTCCGGGCCCGTCTTGTTCTCCCCGGCCACCTGCACGACCAGCCAGCGGTAGCCGGCCGGCGCGTCGCCCAGCGCCGGGACCAGCGGCTCGGGCCGCGCGTCCTTGACCACGATCTCCAGCTGCGCGCCGACCGCGGTCCGGTAGACCGTCGGCGCGCCGCGGCGACCCGCGGTGAACGCCGGCTGGCCGGCCGTCTCCAGCTCCTGGCCCTCCAGGGCCGGCGGGATCTGCTCGTCGCCGCCCAACTCCGGCGACTCGACCAGCGCGCCCGCCGCCGGGCCGGGGCTGCCAGCCATGCGCAGCCCGGGTCCCCAGCCGAGCACGAGCACACCGCTCACCGCGGCCACGATCACCAGCGCCGCCGCGGACAAGGCAGCGCGGCGTAACAGCGTGCGGGGCCGGGACGGCTCCAGCTCGCCGGCCGGGGAACCGTCGAGCAGGCGTAACGCACCCCGGGCGACGGCCGTCGCCGGGTCGGGGTCGACGTGCACCGCACCGCCGAGCTCGGCCAGACCGTGCGCGATCACCGGCGTGCGCGCGGACCGGCCGACGATCAGCACCGCGTCGGCGGACTTGGCCAGCTTCGCCAGCTCGGGGTCGGACGGCAGGTCCACGGAGGAGACGACCGCACGCCGGCCGGACTTGCCGCGCAGCACCGTCGCGGACCCGGAGTCACCGTCGAGATCGAGCACGAGGAGGGTCCCGTCGGCCCCGACCTCCGCCCCGACCGCGGCCGCGAGCGGCGCGACGACCGTGCGGACCGACGGCGCGAGGCCGGCGGCCGCGCGGGTCAGCACGGCGACCCGCTCCGCCGGCCAGCCGGCGGGATGGGTCAGCACGAGCTCGTCGACCGAACCGCCGGCCGACCGCACCACGCGGGCCAGCAGCGTCCGAACCAGCTTGGGCACCGGCAGCACGATGTCGCCGACCATCAGGTCGCGCTTGTTCAGCCGGTTTCTCAGATCGCTGACCACCCGGTCCGGCTCGACCGCTCCGAGTCCCGTCGCGTCCCGGCCGACGACCAGCTGGTCATCCGGGCTGAGCGCGATGGCGGACGGCATCTGGGACTCGCCGTCGATGACGACCGGGCGGGGCGCCTCGCCGCGTCGGCGCAGCACGCCGACCGTGTCGGTGGCGCCGACGTCGACGACGACCGTGACCCCGCTCACGCAACGCCCCTTCTGCACTTGTCTCCGGCGCTAGCCGCGTTCTCGTTTCTGGCGTGCCTGATACTCCCTCATGCGCTTCGGGTAGCCAACCCGTTCCACTTCGTAAAGTGGCATCTGTCGCTTCTTGGCGAACTCGGCGGCGGCCTCCGGGTTGGCGATTCGGCGGCGCGTCCACTCCCCGTCGTGCGCCACGAGCAGCACAGTCGCCTCGGTGACGTGGGTACGCGGCTCCAGGAATGCCTCGACGCCATGCCGTTGCGAAGCCCAGTCGTCCAGATGAGCGGTGTCCTGCTTGGTGGACCCACGCACCTGGCCCTGACCGCCCTTGCGTTTCTTGCGCAGCGAGTCGAAAACACCCACGGCGGCTACCTCCGTACGAGAGAGTCGTCCACTCCATTGTGCCAACGCGGCCACCTCGCAAGCGTGCCGCAGATGATGACAAGATGATGTGTGGTGGCCGCGACACACCCGCAGGTCACCGCACGCCCGCTCGTCCACGTCGAGGAGAACCCGTGACTGATAACTCCGCTGACCTCGTGATCCTGGGTGGCGGATCGGGTGGCTACGCCTGCGCGTTCCGCGCCGCGGGCCTCGGCCTCTCGGTGATCCTCGTGGAGAAGGACAAGCTCGGCGGCACCTGCCTGCACCGCGGCTGCATCCCCACCAAGGCGCTGCTGCACGCCGCCGAGGTCGCGGACCTCGCGCGCGAGGGCGACCAGTTCGGCGTGAAGTCCTCGCTGGAGGGCATCGACATCGCGGGCGTCAACTCCTACAAGGACGGCGTGGTCGGCGGCCTGTACAAGGGCCTGCAGGGGCTCGCGAAGGCCAACAAGGTCACCGTCGTCGAGGGCCAGGGCACGTTCGTCGCGCCGAACGCGGTCGATGTCGACGGCACCCGCTACACCGGTCGCAACGTCGTGCTCGCCACCGGCTCGTACGCGCGCAGCCTGCCCGGCCTGGACATCGGCGGCCGGATCATCACCAGCGATCAGGCCGTGCACCTGGACTACATCCCGTCGAGCGTCGTGGTGCTCGGCGGCGGCGTGATCGGCGTCGAGTTCGCGAGCGTCTGGGCTTCGTTCGGCGCCGAGGTGACGATCGTGGAGGCGCTGCCCCGGCTCGTGCCGCTCGAGGACGAGTGGGCGTCCAAGCAGCTGGAGCGCGCGTTCCGCAAGCGCGGCATCAAGTACAAGACCGGCGTGCGGTTCACCGGCGCCGAGCAGAACGACTCGAACGTGACGATCTCGCTGGAGTCCGGCGAGACCATCGAGGCGGAGACACTGCTGGTGGCCGTCGGCCGCGGGCCGAACAGCGCGGGCCACGGCTACGAGGAGGCCGGCGTCACGATGGAGCGCGGCTTCGTCCTCACCGACGACCGGCTGCGCACCAACCTGGAGAACGTCTACGCGGTCGGCGACCTCGTGCCCGGGCTGCAGCTCGCGCACCGCGGCTTCCAGCACGGAATCTTCGTCGCCGAGGAGATCGCGGGCCAGTCGCCGCGTCCGGTCGACGAGGCCGGCATCCCGCGCGTGACCTACTGCAAGCCGGAGGTCGCGTCCGTCGGTCTGACCGAGGCGCAGGCCAAGGAGCGCTACGGCGGCGCGGAGACCTACACGTACGCGTTGAGCGGCAACGGCAAGAGCCAGATCCTCAAGACCGCGGGCGGCGTCAAGCTCGTGAAGGCGCCGGACGGCCCGGTCGTGGGCGTCACGATGGTCGGCGAGCGGGTCGGCGAGCTCGTCGGTGAGGCACAGTTGATCTACAACTGGGAGGCCTACCCCGAGGACGTGGCCCCGCTGATCCACGCGCACCCCACCCAGACAGAGGCACTCGGCGAGGCCTTCCTCGCCTTGGCCGGCAAGCCCCTGCACGTGCACGGCTGAGCCGTATCTAGTCCCAAGGAGTCAGCAAACCATGGCGTTCTCCGTCCAGATGCCGGCCCTCGGCGAGAGTGTCACCGAAGGCACGGTCACCCGGTGGCTCAAGCAGGTCGGCGACTCCGTCGAGGTCGACGAGCCGTTGCTCGAGGTCTCCACGGACAAGGTCGACACCGAGATCCCGTCGCCGGCGGCCGGGGTGCTGCAGAAGATCGTCGCCCAGGAGGACGAGACGATCGAGGTCGGCGCCGAGCTGGCGGTGATCGGCGACAGCGCGGCCGCCGGTGACTCGGACTCCGGCGGCGACGTCGAGTCCGGCGGCGACGTGGAATCCGGTGGCGACGTCGAGTCCGGTGGCGACGTCGAGTCCGGCGGCGACGTCGAGAGCGGCGGCGACGTCGAGAGCGGCGGCGACGTGGAATCCGAGCCCGCGCGGGCGGCGGCCGCGGAGCCTCAGGAGTCCACTTCGGACAGTGGTGGCGGCGAGGGCACGCCGGTGACGATGCCGGCGCTCGGCGAGAGCGTCACCGAGGGCACGGTCACCCGCTGGCTCAAGCAGGTCGGCGACACCGTCGAGGTCGACGAGCCGCTGCTCGAGGTCTCCACGGACAAGGTCGACACCGAGATCCCGTCGCCGGTCGCCGGCACGGTGCTCGAGATCAGCGCGGGCGAGGACGACACCGTGGCGGTCGGCGGCCAGCTCGCGGTCGTCGGCACCGGGTCCGGTGCCGACTCAGCGGCCCCGGCCGCCCAGGAGCCCCGGCAGGAGCAGCAGGCGCCCGAGCCGAAGCAGGAGGAGCAGGCCCCGGAGCCGCCTCGCCAGGAGGTCCCCGAGCAGGCGGAGCCGCCGCGGCAGGACGCCCCCCGGCAGGAGGCACCGAAGCAGGAGACGGCCGAGCGCGCCGACGGCGGCACCCCGTACGTGACCCCGCTGGTGCGCAAGCTCGCCGGCGAGCACGACGTCGACCTCAGCGACGTCAGGGGCAGCGGTGTGGGCGGCCGGATCCGCAAGCAGGACGTGCTCGCCGCGGCCGAGGCCGCCAAGCAGCCCGCCCAGCCGGCGCCGGC
>NZ_JBOHGA010000274.1:0-7151 GCF_050699915.1 Actinophytocola sp. | reverse complement strand
CGTCTGGCCTGCTCGTCCGTGGCCACGAGCCGGCCGCCTGGGCCGACGCCCTCGCCCGCGTCGCGCTCGATCCCGTGCTGCGCGCCCGGTTCGCGGCGAACGCCGTGGCGCACGCGAGCCGGTTCTCCTGGAACCGCACGACCGACGAGCTGGTGGCAGGCTATGTCGAGGCCGCGGGCGCGTTCCGGCGCGCGGTCTTCGACACGGGGGTGGCGGTGTGACGGATCTCGACGCGGTGATCTCCGCCGCGCTCGACGAGCGTGAGCTGACCTACGACCACCGCTCGCCCGGCCGGTTCTTCGTGACGCTGCCCGGGACCAAGAAGCTGCAGACGAACTGCTGGCTGCAGGTGGGCGAGCACGCACTGGTCGTCGAGGCCTTCGTGTGCCGCAAGCCAGACGAGGCGCACGAGGCGGTCTACCGGTTCCTGTTGCAGCGCAACGCGAAGCTGTACGGCGTGCACTACACGATCGACCACGTCGGCGACATCTACCTGGTGGGCCGAACGAGCCCGGCGTCGGTAACCGCAGACGAACTGGACCGAGTACTGGGCCAGGTAGTGGAAGCAGCGGACGGCGACTTCAACACGCTGCTGGAGATCGGCTTCGCATCGTCGATCCGCCGTGAGTACGACTGGCGAGTCTCACGAGGCGAGTCACTCGCCAACCTCAAGGCCTTCGAGCACCTTCTGACGCCTGGTGAGCGGGAGTGATGGAGTAGCGCGGGAACCGACTGACCCTGAGCAGGGTCGCGGGGCGGCCTGAGCGAGGGGGGAGTCGCGATCTCAGGCCGCCCCACGTGGGTTCCCGCCGCGTCGGAGCCCTGAGGCGGGGGGCACCCTGGGTTTCCGGGCGGGCGCGGCTCGGCAGGGGAGACGAGCCGCACTGCTGCCTTCGCGGACCAGGGAGTGCGTGGGAGCTGATCCGGTCAGGCGCCTGTCAACCTGTCAGAAGTCAGCCGGTTACACAAGGCCACAAGTTACCAAGTCGTAGGATCTATCACGTTCCGTAGGTAACGATTGGGTGACGAAGGCAACTGAAAAGTCAACTACATGTATCTGCGGGCGCCCCTCGTCCCACGAACGGGTGGTGGGGCGCGAACGCCGCATCATCTGGCACGCTTCCGGTATGGCTGGATCGATGCACCCGAACGGCTCAACAATCGGGACCCTGATTCTGCTCCGCCACGGCGAGAGCACGTGGAACGCGGAGAACCTGTTCACCGGCTGGGTCGACGTCGGCCTGTCGGAGAAGGGTGAGGCCGAGGCCCGTCGCGGCGGCGAGCTCCTCCTCGACCACGACCTGCTGCCCGATGTCGTGCACACCTCCCTGCTGCGCCGGGCGATCGCCACGGCGAACATCGCGCTCGACGTCGCCGAACGGCACTGGATCGAGGTGCGCCGGGACTGGCGGCTCAACGAGCGGCACTACGGCGCGCTGCAGGGCAAGAACAAGAAGCAGACTCTCCAGGAGTACGGCGAGGAGCAGTTCATGCTCTGGCGCCGGTCCTACGCGACGCCGCCGCCGCCGATCGAGCCGGGCAGCGAGTTCAGCCAGGACCGGGACGTCCGGTACGTGGGGAACGCGGGCCAGCAGGTGCTGACCGAGTGCCTCAAGGACGTGGTGAACCGGTTCCTCCCGTACTGGGAGTCGGCGATCGTGCCGGACCTGCGAGCGGGGCGGACCGTGCTGGTGGCCGCGCACGGCAACTCGCTGCGCGCCCTGGTCAAGTACCTGGACCGCGTCTCCGACGACGCCATCGCCGGGCTCAACATCCCGACCGGCATCCCGCTGCGCTACGACCTGTCCGAAGACCTGCAGCCGCTGAACCCGGGCGGGGAGTACCTGGACCCGCTGGCCGCCGAGCGCGCCGCCGCGGCGGTGGCCAAGCAGGGCCGGTAGCTCAGAGCGGCTCAGACGGGGCTCAGACGAGGCCCAGCTCGCGGGCGCGGACGCCGGCCTGGAAGCGGGACCGCGCGCCGAGTGCGGCCATCAGCTCGGCCACCCGGCGCCGGTAGGTCCGCACGCCGAGGCCGAGCGTCCGGGCCGCCGACTCGTCCTTGCCGCCCGCGGCGAGCAGCTCCAGCACCCGGGGCGCCAGCGAGCGAAGCTCGGTGAGCTCGGCGTCGTAGGCTGCCAGCGAGCCGGAGTTGCGCCAAGCGACCTCGAACAGCGACGCGACGCCCTGCACCACCTCGGCCCGCGCGATCACGCTGTAGGACCGCGCCCCGTCCGACAGGTCGCCGGCGAGGATCACCACCCGGCGGTCGAGGATGATCGTCTCGTTGACCTCGTCCTGCGTGATCCGGATGTCCGCGCCCGCGTCCCGCAGCGTCGCGAGGTGCTGCGCGGTCGACGGGTTGAGCAGCACCCCGGGTCGGTACAGCTTGCGCACCCGCGCGCCCGCCTGGCGGTGTTCGGCCACGCCCTGCGCGATCTCCTGCGCGATCTCCGGCCGAGGCCGGGTCGCCGCCCAGGTGCTGAGGTCGTTGGCGGCACACGCGATGTCGGTGGCCCCGGCGAACAGGTGCGCGGTCCGCGCGAACAGCTCCTCCTCGCCGCGCACGATCGCGACCTGGGCCGTCTCCATGCCCCAAGCATGCCCGCGCGGCAACGCCGTCGCGAGGATCGGCAAGAAGTTGCCATCGCGAGCGGCGGAAACGGGTCGGACGGGAGAGTGGCGGCATGACCACAGAGACCATCACCACGCAGGTGCGGGCGGACGCCTCGGGGACCTGGCGACTCGGCGACCGCACCGTCAACCGCCTCGGGTACGGGGCCATGCGGATCATGAGCAAGTCGAATGGCGAGCCAAGCGACCGCGACACCGCGCTCGCCGTGCTGCGTCGCGCGGTCGAGCTCGGCGTCAACCACGTCGACACCGCCGCGTTCTACTTCTCCGAGCTCCGCTCGGCCAACGAGCTGATCAACTCCGCGCTCGCGCCGTACCCGGACGACCTCGTGATCACCACGAAGGTCGGGCCCGGCCGCGACCCGTCGGGCGAGTGGCTGGGGCCCGCCCGGCCCGAGCAGCTGCGCGGGCAGGTCGAGGAGAACCTGCGCCAGCTCGGCCGCGACCACCTCGACGTCGTGAACCTGCGCATCGGCGCGGCGCTCGAGCGCGGCGACGGCTCGCTCGCCGACCGGTTCGGCGCGCTCGCCGAGCTCCGCGACGCCGGCCTGATCCGCCACCTCGGCATCTCCAACGTGTCCGCCGAGCATCTGAGGGAGGCCCTGGAGATCGCCCCGGTGGTGTGCGTGCAGAACCAGTACGGGCTCACCGCGCGTCGCGAGGACGATGCACTGATCGAGCTGTGCGCCGAGCACGGCGTGGCCTTCGTGCCGTTCTTCGCCATCGCCAGCGGCGCGCAGGCGGCCGCCGCCGACGCCGCCGTCGACACCGCCGTCGACGAGGTCGCGCGGGACCACGGGGCGACTCCCGCGCAGGTCCGGCTGGCCTGGACGCTGCACAGGGGTCCGAACGTGCTGGCCATCCCCGGCACCGGCAGCCTCGACCACCTCGCGGAGAACGTCGCCGCCGGCGCGCTGCGGCTCACCGACGACGACCTGGCCCGCTTGGACACGAACGGGTGAACACGGGTCGACGCCGGCAAGAACAACTTCCGGATAGATGTCACGACCGTCACTCCGAGCCGCGTCGGGCTGGTCCATCCCGCACCTGACCTGCTTACGATTCGGTCGTGACCGACTTGGTCTGGATCGTCCCGGCGTTGCTCGTCGGTCTCGGCGTAGGCTTCTGGGTCGGCCGGGCGCGCCGCCGGCCGGCGGACCCGACGCCGGCCGGCCCGAGCATCTCGATCCTGCTCCAGCGGCTCATGCAGTCCTCGCACAGCGCGATCGTGATCCTCAACGAGTTCGGCGACGTGGTGCAGCACAACCCGCGCGCGATCGAGCTCGGCGTGGTGCACAACCGGCGGGTGGACGACCGGACGAAGAAGGCCGCCGAGCTGGTCAAGGAGACCGGCGAGCCGGTGGAGATCGAGCTCCTGCCGGTCCAACGCGGCGTCCAGTTCGGCCGCGGCCCGGAGGCGGTGCGCGGCGAGATCCGCCCGCTGGGCGACAACTTCATGGTCGTCGACGCGGCCGACGAGTCCGACGCGGTCCGCCTCGAGGCCACCCGGCGTGACTTCGTCGCCAACGTCAGCCACGAGCTGAAGACCCCGGTCGGCGCGATGGCGCTGCTCGCCGAGGCCGTCCTCGACGCCGCCGACGACGTCACCGCGGTGCGCCGGTTCACCGGCAAGATCCTCCACGAGGCCACCCGGCTCGGCACGCTGGTGACCGAGCTGATCGCGCTGTCCCGGCTGCAGGGCGCCGAGCGGCTGCCGCAGCTGAACGCGGTCGAGGTCGACGCCGTGGTCCGCGACGCGCTCAGCCGCGCCCAGCTCGCCCAGGAGACCACCGGGATCGACATCGCCATCGACCCGGACAGCTGCCTGCTCGTCGAGGGCGACCGGACGCTGCTCGTCACCGCGCTCGCGAACCTGTTGGAGAACGCGGTCGCCTACTCACCGCCCGGGAGCCCGGTGTCGATCAGCCGGCGGCAGGTCGGCAAGTTCGTGGAGATCGCGGTGACCGACCGCGGCATCGGGATCCCCGAGGACGAACAGCAGCGAGTCTTCGAACGGTTCTACCGGTTGGACAAGGCCCGCTCGCGGGCCACCGGCGGCACCGGGCTCGGGCTCGCGATCGTCAAGCATGTCGCGGCCAACCACGGCGGCGAGGTCAAGCTGTGGAGCCGGCCGGGCACCGGCTCCACGTTCACGCTGCGCATCCCCGCCCACAACGCTTCCAGCAACGGCTCCAACAACGGAGGGCTGCCGTGACAAGGGTGCTCATCGTCGAGGACGAGGAGTCCTTCGCCGACCCGCTCGCTTTCCTGCTGCGCAAGGAGGGTTTCACCGCCGCGGTCGCGAACACCGGCCAGCAGGCGCTCGAGGAGTTCGACCGCAACGGGGCCGACATCGTGCTGCTCGACCTGATGCTGCCCGGCATGAGCGGCACCGACGTGTGCAAGGCGCTGCGCCAGCGCTCCACGGTCCCGGTGATCATGGTGACGGCGCGGGACAGCGAGATCGACAAGGTCGTCGGGCTGGAGATCGGCGCCGACGACTACGTGACCAAGCCCTACTCCGCCCGCGAGCTGATCGCCCGGGTGCGCGCGGTGCTGCGCCGCGGCGGCGAGACCGGCGACGGCGAGCTGCTGCCGCAGGTGCTGGCCGCCGGCCCGGTGCGGATGGACGTCGAGCGGCACGTGGTGACCGTGGACGGCGGCGAGGTCCCGCTGCCGCTCAAGGAGTTCGACCTGCTCGAGTACCTGCTGCGCAACGTCGGCCGGGTGCTCACCCGCGGCCAGCTGATCGACCGGGTGTGGGGCGCGGACTACGTCGGCGACACCAAGACGCTGGACGTGCACGTCAAGCGGCTGCGCTCGAAGATCGAGCCGGATCCGGCGTCGCCTCGACACCTGGTCACGGTGCGTGGGCTGGGGTACAAGTTCGAGTCGTGAGGGACTTCCCGATTCGCGACCGACCGGTAACCTGCCCCCCGTGCGCCTAGGGGTGTTAGACGTCGGTTCCAACACCGTCCATCTGCTCGTCGTGGATGCGCATCGGGGCGCGCACCCGATGCCGGCGCGCTCCGAGAAGTCCGTGCTGCGCCTCGCCGAGCGGATCACCGCGGACGGCAAGCTCGCCGCCGAGGGCGCCGACGACCTCGTCTTCACCGTCGCCGAGGCGAAGAGGTCGGCCGCGAAGCTGGGTTGCGAGGACCTGCTGGCGTTCGCGACCTCCGCGGTCCGCGACGCGCACAACGCCCCCGAGGTGCTGACCCGCGTCCTCGACGAGACCGGGGTCGACCTGAGGGTGCTGACCGGTACCGAGGAGGCCCGGCTCACGTTCCTCGCCGCCCGCCGCTGGTACGGCTGGTCGGCCGGCAAGCTGCTCGTGCTCGACATCGGCGGCGGCTCGCTCGAGCTCGCGATGGGCGTGGACGAGGAGCCGGACTTCGCGCGGTCGGTGCCGCTGGGCGCCGGGCGGCTCACCCGGGAGCGGTTCAGCAGCGACCCGCCCAGCCGCGAGGAGCTGGCCCAGACCGTCGACTGGCTCGCCGACGAGCTCGCGCCGATCGCGAAGAAGGTGGCCAAACAGGGCGAACCGGACCGCGTGGTGGCGACCTCGAAGACGTTCCGTTCGCTCGCCCGCCTGGGCGGAGCCGCCCCGTCCTCGGCCGGCCCACGGGTCCGCCGGGTGCTGACCGAGCCGGGGTTGCGCCAGCTCATCGCGTTCATCTCGCGGATGTCCGCGGCCGACCTGGCCGAGCTCGAGGGCGTCAGCGCGAGCCGGGCGCACCAGCTGGTCGCGGGCGCGCTCGTGGCGCGTGCCACGATGCGTGCGCTGTCCCGGCCGGAGGTCGAGATCTGCCCCTGGGCGCTGCGGGAAGGACTCATCCTGCGACGCCTGGACCAGGCCGACGGTGAGGATTCCTGATGCTTGGCGAATGCCACACCGCGGCAGCATTCATAATGTTGAGAGTCAACTCGGCGGCTCGCGTCCGCGGGCCGCGTAAGAAGCGCACCGGCGCTGGACGATTCGGCCGATGCCGGGCACGGTGGAGTCAATGAGTCACGAAGGCGGACCTGAGCCAACTCAGCGCACAGTCGCTGAGTTGCTCGCCAAGTACGGCGCGGAGACCGGGGAACGGGCACCGCGCCGTCGTAGGCGTCGCGCCGACGACATGGAGGACACGGGCGCGCAGGCGATCATCGACCGGGTCAACGCCGAGAGCGGCGAGATGCCGATCATCCGCGACGACATGCCGCCGCCGTCCCGCACCTCGCACCGCCACCGCTCCGACGCCAGCGGCTACAACCGCCCCGTCGAGCCGCCGCCGAGGCGCCGCCAGCAGCCGCCCGCGCCGCCGCGCCAGCAGCCCTCGCAACAACTGCCGCAGCCGCAGCGTCCGCAGCCGAGCCAGCAGCGGCCGGTGCCGCCCGTCCCGCCCCCCGGCAACCAGTCCGGCCAGTACCCCAGACCGTCCGGTCCGCCGTCGAGCCCGCAGCAGCTCCCGGGCGGGCCGCCCACCCAGGCCATGCCCCCGACGGGACCGCCGTCCGGGCCCCAGCAGCTGCCC
>NZ_JBOHGA010000273.1:0-7153 GCF_050699915.1 Actinophytocola sp. | reverse complement strand
GGCTGCTGACCATGGGCCAGGCGCTGGCCGGCGGCCTGCGGGCCGGGCTGCGCGAGGCCGGCGTGCCGGTGCGGCTGGACACCCCGCTAACCGCGCTGCGCACCGAGGACGACCGGGTCACCGGCGTCGAGACTCCGCGGGGCGCGATCCATTCGCGGCTCGGTGTCATCCTCGCCACCGGCGGCTTCGAGCACAACGAGCGGATGCGCAAGGAGTACCAGCGCCCGCCGGTCGGTACCGAGTGGACGGTCGGCGCGGAGACCAACACCGGCGACGGCATCGACGCGGGCATGCAGCTCGGCGCGGCCACCGATGTCATGGACGACGCTTGGTGGGGCCCGTCGATCGTGCTGCCTCGCGGGCCCTACTTCTGCCTGGCCGAGCGGACGCTGCCCGGCTGCGTCATGGTGAACCAGGCCGGCGAGCGGTTCGTCAACGAGGCCGCCCCGTACGTCGACGCCGTGCATGCCATGTACGACAAGCACTCCGAGGACGTGAGCCACATCCCCGCCTGGCTGATCGTCGACCAGCGGTACCGCAACCGCTACATCTTCGCCGGGCTCGGCCCGCGCCAGCCCTTCCCGGGCCGCTGGTACAAGCACGGCGCCGTGTACCGGGCCGGCACGTTGACGGCGCTCGGCGCGCAGATCGACGTCCCGTCCGACGCTCTACAAGAGACGGTCCGGCGGTTCAACGGGTTCGCGGCGAGCGGGGTGGACGAGGACTTCCACCGCGGCGAGAGCGCCTACGACCGCTACTACGGCGACCCGCGCAACCGGCCCAACCCCTGCCTCGCGCCGCTGGCCAAGCCGCCGTTCTACGCGGTCCGCATCGTCCCCGGCGACCTGGGCACGAAGGGCGGGCTGCGTACCGACCCGCGCGCCCGGGTACTCCGCGAGGACGGCACACACATCGCCGGCCTGTACGCGGCCGGCAACGCCGCGGCGCCGGTGATGGGCCGAACCTACGCCGGCCCGGGTGCGACACTCGGCCCGGCGATGACCTTCGGCTACCTGGCGGCCAAAGACATCTTGGAGACCAAGGCATGACACGCCCAACCGCACCTAAGGGGAACGGGACGCAACCCAGCCACAAGTACGTGCTTGAACCGGATGGCAACGCTCAAGGCGACCAACAGGGTGAAATCCGGGGAGGCGGCACAGCATGACGAACTTCCGCACGATCGACGTCGGGGAGCCGCGGACTCGGTTCGCTCGTGGTTGGCACTGCCTCGGCCTCGCGTCGACCTACCGCGACGGGAAGCCGCACGCGGTCGAGGCGTTCGGCACCAAGCTCGTCGTGTTCGCGACCGAGGACGGCACGCTCAACGTGCTCGACGCGTACTGCCGGCACATGGGCGGCGACCTGTCGCAGGGCACGGTCAAGGGCGACGCGATCGCCTGCCCGTTCCACGACTGGCGCTGGGGCGGCAACGGTCGCTGCGTCGGGATCCCTTACGCCAAGAGGATCCCGCTGCGCGCCCGCACCCGCTCGTGGCTCACGCTCGAACGCAACCAACAGCTGTTCGTCTGGCACGACCCGCAGGGCAACCCGCCGCCCGACGACATCGTCATCCCCGAGACGCACGGCGCGTCCGGTCCGGAGTGGAGCGACTGGACCTGGGACACGGTCCGCATCGACGGCTCCAACTGCCGCGAGATCATCGACAACATGGTCGACATGGCCCACTTCTTCTACATCCACTTCGCGTTCCCGACCTACTTCAAGAACGTGTTCGAGGGCCACGTCGCCACCCAGTACCTGCACTCCCGCGGCCGCCCGGACGTCGCCGGCGCCGGCTACGCGGCCGAGAACGTCACGCTGAGGTCCGAGGCCTCCTACTACGGGCCGTCCTACATGATCAACGACCTGTGGCAGGACTACCACGGCACGACGATCGAGACCGTGCTGATCAACTGTCACTACCCGGTCAGCGCCGACTCGTTCGTGCTGCAGTGGGGCGTCAGCGTGAAGAAGCTGCCCGGGCTGGCGAAGGAGAAGGCGGACAAGGTCGCCGGCAAGCTGGCCAAGAGCTTCGGGGTCGGGTTCCTGCAGGACGTGGAGATCTGGCGGAACAAGACCCGGATCGACAACCCGCTGCTGTGCGAGGAGGACGGCCCGGTCTACCAGCTGCGCCGCTGGTACGAGCAGTTCTATGTGGACACCGAGGACGTCACCGACGAGATGACCAACCGCTTCGAGTTCGAGGTCGACACCACGCGCGCCAACGAGGCGTGGGAGCGGGAGGTCGCGGAGAACCTGGCCCGCCGGGAGGCCGAGGTCACGTGAGGCGAGCTGGCGAGGAACCGTGATGCCGACGAACTGGGCCAAGGCGCCGGACCACCACGATCCCGGCGCGGTCGCCGCGAACACCCGGGAGTTCCTCGAGTCCGGCCTGACCACGGTGCGCTGCCGCGCGTGCCTGTCCGAGGTGCGGGTGCGCAAGGCGAGTGCGGCGCAGACGAGCGTGCAGTGGTCGTCCGACCCGGCGGCCACCTGCCCGGAGTTCGCCGCCCGGGTGGCCGCCGGCGAGCTGGGCGCGCGGATCGACACCTGCCCGAAGCTGCGGGCGAGCATCGAGGACGCGGTGGCCGACGGCCGGCTGGCGGTGCCCGATGCGTGAGCAGCGCTCCTATCGGCTGCGGGTTACCCAGGTGATCCCGGAGACCGCCGACGCCTGCTCACTCGAGTTCGATGTGGACGGTGCGGACGCGGACGCGTTCGCCTACCGGCCCGGTCAGTTCCTCACCATCCGGATCCCGAGCGACCGGTGCGGCTCGGTGGCCCGCTGCTACTCGCTGTCCAGCTCCCCGCACACCGACGACCGGCTGAAGGTGACCGTCAAGCGCACCGCCGACGGGTACGGCTCGAACTGGCTCTGCGACGAGATCTCCGCCGGGGGCGAGGTCGAGGCGCTGCCGCCGGCGGGCGTGTTCACGCCACGCTCGTTCGACGCCGGTCTGCTGCTGTTCGCCGCCGGCAGCGGGATCACCCCGGTCGTCTCGATCGTGAAGTCGGCGCTCGCCGCCGGGTCCGGGCGGGTCGTGCTGGTCTACGCCAACCGGGACGACCGCTCGGTGATCTTCGCCGGCGAGCTCGCCGCGCTCGCCGAGCGGCACCCGGACCGGCTCGTCGTGCTGCACTGGCTGGAGTCCGTGCAGGGCCTACCGACCGCGCCCGCGCTGGCCGCGATCGCTGCGCCGTACGCCGAGCTGGATGCCTTCGTGTGTGGGCCCAAGCCGTTCATGGCGGCCGTGCGCGAGGCGCTGACCTCGCTCGGGGTGCCGAAGGGTCGGGTGAAGCTCGAGCGGTTCCAGTCGCTCGGCGCCAACCCGTTCGAGAAGGCCGCCCCGGCGCCGCCGGCGCAGACCCGCGGCGCCGCGACCGTCGAGGTGACACTGGACGGCGTGCGCCGCAAGCTCGACTGGCCGGCCGAGACGAAACTGCTGGACCTGTTGCTGGACAACGACATCGATGCGCCGTACTCCTGCCGCGAGGGGGCGTGCAGCGCGTGCGCGTGCCGACTGGTGGCCGGCGAGGTGAAGATGCTGAACAATGACGTGCTGGAGGACGAGGACATCTCCGACGGCATCGTCCTCGCCTGCCAGTCCGTTCCGGTGACGGATGCCGTCGAGGTCAGCTACGAGTGAGGCCGCATGCCCATCGACCCGACCGTCGCGATCGGCGCCGACCTCGGCGAGACCAGGTTCTCGTGGACCACCTCGGACGTACTGCTCTACCACCTCGCGCTGGGCGCCGGCGCGTCGCCGACCGACCCCGCCGAGCTGGCGTTCGTGCTGGAGGACCGGCTGCGCGTGCTGCCGACGTTCGGCGTGGTGGCGCCGGGTTTCCGCACCTTCGAGCCGCCCGCGGTGCGCTTTCCGGGCATCGAGCTCGACCTGTCCAAGGTGCTGCACGGCACCCAGTCGATCGCCGTCGGCGGGCCGCTCCCGGCGTCGGGCGCGGCGGTGGCGCGGTCGCGGATCGCCGACGTGTGGGACAAGGGCAAGGCCGCGGTCATCGTCCAGGAGACGACGGTCGTCGACGCGACCGGCGTTCCACTGTGGACGACCAGCTCGTCGATCTTCGCTCGCGGTGAGGGCGGGTTCGGCGGGCATCGCGGTCCGTCCGCATCGGTGGCGGTACCCGGCCGTGCGCCGGACCGGGTGATCGAGACGCCGACCCTGCCGCAACAGGCGCTGCTCTACCGGCTGTGCGGCGACCGCAACCCGCTGCACGCCGACCCGGAGTTCGCCGCGCGGGCCGGCTTCGACCGTCCCATCCTGCACGGGCTGTGCACCTACGGGATGGTCTGCAAGGCGGTCGTGGACAGCATGCTCGACGGCGACGTCACCCGGGTGGCCTCGTTCGCCACGAAGTTCGCCGGCGTGGTGTTCCCGGGCGAGACGCTGCGGATCCGGGTGTGGACCACCGACACGGGCTACACGCTCACCACCACAGCGGCCGAACGCGACGACGCCCCGGTGCTCGCGGACACCGTGCTCACCCTCGCCTAGCGCCTGGAAGGACGCCTTCCAGACGCTGAACGTCCTGATGGCCTCCTTCCAGGCAATAGGATCGCAAACCATGGTGATCTTCGAGGCCGGCGATGGCACGCGGCTCGCTTTCCATCGCACCGGCGACGGCGACCCGGTGGTCTGTGTGCCCGGTGGACCGATGCAGTCCTCGGCGTACCTCGGCGACCTGGGTGGGCTGTCCGCGCTCCGCTCACTGGTGCGGCTCGACCCGCGCGGCACCGGCGACTCGGCGGTGCCGGCGGATCCGGCGAGCTACCGGTGCGACCGGCTCGTCGACGACGTCGAGGCGCTGCGCGTACGGCTCGGTCTGGACCGGATCGACCTGCTGGGCCACTCGGCGGGCGCCGCCCTCGCGGTCCTCTACGCGACCCGCCATCCGGACCGGGTCGACCGGCTCGTCCTGGTCGCACCCAGCCCGCGGCCGGTCGGCATCGAGGTCACCGACCAGGATCGCCGCGAGGTCGCCGAGTCCCGCCGGGGCGAGTCGTGGTTCCCGGACGCCTTCGCCGGCTTCGAGCGGATCTGGTCGGGCGAGCCGACCGACGCCGACTGGGCGGCGATCGCGCCCTTCAGCTACGGCCGGTGGGACGTCGCCGCCCGGGCCAACGTGGCCCGCGAGGCGAGCGAGCTCAACGTCGACGCAGCCCGCGCGTACTACTCCGACGGCGCGCTCGACCCGCCGGCCACCCGGGCCGCGCTCGCCGACCTGGCGGCGCCGGTCCTGCTCGTCGCGGGCGAGTACGACGTCGGGCTCCCGCCCAGGCGCGCCAGGGAGTACGCGGACCTGTTCGCCCGCGCGGAGCCAGCCGTGCTGGCGGGCTGCGGTCACTTCCCGTGGCTCGACGAGCCGGAGGCGTTCGTGCGCACCCTCGCGGGGTTCCTGCCTACAGCAGCTCGCGGTTGACCTCGCGGACCGCGGGCGCCAGGTCGGGTAGCTCGACCACCTCGACGCCGCCGGCCGCGAGCAGCTCGGCGCCCCGCCCGTCGACGAACGTGGGCGGCTCGCGCAGCGCGAACACGACCCGCGGGATGCCGGCGGCGAGGATCAGCTCGGTGCACGTGCGCGGCCGGGAGGCGCGGCGGCCGCACGGTTCCAGCGAGCTGTAGATCGTCGCGCCGGCCAGGCGGGGGTCGGCCGGGTCGAGCTTCGCCAGCGCGGCCTCCTCGGCGTGCTCGGTGCCGCCGGACTCCCGGGACCAGCCGCGGGCGAGCTCGTCGCCGTGTGCGTCGACGACGATCGCCCCGACCGCGAACGCCGTCTCCGACGGAGGACAGCGGGTGGACAGCTCGATCGCCGCGCGCAGCCAATGTCTGTCTACTTCGGACTGACTGAGCAGGTACCGGTGCAGCGCCACGTTCCCGATCGCGCGAATCTCGACCAGCGTGGCGCGGTGCTCGGCGTGCCAAGGGAACCGGCCGTCGTGGACGAACCGGGGCGCGTCGCTGTCTCCGACGAAGAACGGCGCGATCGCCAGGTGCAGCTCGTCGGCGAGCCCGGCGGTGAGGAACGCGGTGTGGGTACCGGTGCCGCCCTCGACCATCAGCCGGGCGACCCCACGCCCGGCCAGGTCGGCGAGCACGGCCGCGAGGTCGACGCGCTCGCCCATCGGCACGGTCTCACCCGGGGTGGCGGTCCCGTCGGGCGCGTAGACGAGCTGCTCGCCGGTGGCGAAGAACGCGGCCGAGGGGTCGAGGTCGCCGGACGCGGTGATCGTCACCTTCACGGGACTCTCGGGCCGGCCCTCGGCGACGCGGCGTCTGCGGCGGGCCGCGGACCGGACGAGCAGCCGGGGGTTGTCGCGGCGGATCGTGTTGGCGCCGACCAGGATCGCGTCGCAGCTCGCGCGGACCTCGTCGACCCGGTCCCAGTCCGCGTCGTTGGACAGCACGAGGCGGCGGTCGGTGGCGTCGTCGAGGTACCCGTCGAGCGACGACGCGCAGCTCAGCAGAACGTAGGGACGGCTGGTCATGACACGTACCATCGTGGCAGATCACGACCTGAGGGGAGCACGGCGTGTCCTACGTGGGCGACACCGGGGAGATCAGCGCCACCTACCACCCGATCGGCGAGGTGGACAAGCTCGTCCGGCCCACCGTCACCAACGCCTTCGTGGCGCCGGGATCGGTGACGCGCGGCCAGTTCGGACTGTTCCAGTACACGATGGCGCCGCGCGCGGGCGGCCCGCAGCCGCACATCCACAAGACGTTCTCGGAGTCGTTCTACATCACCGAGGGCACGGTCCGGCTCTACGACGGCGAGCGGTGGGTGAACGCCTCGGCGGGCGACTTCCTGTACGTGCCGGAGGGCGGCATCCACGCCTTCCGCAACGAGAGCGACGCCCGTGCGCAGATGCTGATCCTCTTCGCGCCCGCCCCGCCGCGGGAGGACTACTTCCGCGAGTTGGCCGAGCTGCTCGACTCCGGCCGCCAGCTGTCCCCCGAGGAGTACACCGAGTTCCTCGCGAAGCACGACCAGTACATGGTCTAGCCTCGATCTTTCATCTGCCCCTCGGGTGAGGGGTGTGGCCCGGTTCGCATGTGGTGGCTGGCTTTGGGCAGGTGTGAACTGCGGCGTTGGGGCCGCTGGGTGTTCTGGTGTCCTTTCGCGGGGGTTG
>NZ_JBOHGA010000272.1:0-7314 GCF_050699915.1 Actinophytocola sp. | reverse complement strand
CCCGGGTCACCTCGTCGGGCATCGGGCCGGCTCGATCGTCACCGTCCCACGGCAGCACCTCGGCCGCGTAGTCCTCGGCGGCGTCGGCCCGCAGCGGCGTCGGCCCGGCCGAGCCGATGCCGGTGCCGACCCGGCGCGCGGCGAGGTCGAGCGACAGGCCGAACGAACAGACCGCGATCACCATCGCGTTGCGCGTGCCGACCTTCGCGAACTGCTGCGGCCCGGCCGCCTTCGGCACGGTGACCGCGGTGATCAGCTCGTCCTCGGCGAGCGCGGAGCGCTTGGGGCCGGTGAAGAACTCGCCGATCGGGATCGTGCGGGTGCCGCGCGTGGACGCGACCTCGACCGTGGCCGCCACGCTGAGCAGCGGCGGGTGGGCGTCGCCCGCGGGAGACGCCGAGCCGAGGTTGCCGCCGACCGTGCCGCGGTTGCGAATCTGCGGCGAGCCGACCGTGCGGCTGGCCATCGCGAGCCCGGGCAGCACGTCGCCCAGCTCCTCGACGATGCGGGTGTAGGGCACCGCGGCACCCAGCCGGACGTGCCCGTTCTGCTCGGTCCACGCGGCCAGCTCGGCGACCCCGCCGAGGTCGAGCAACGCCGGCGGCCGGCGCTTGTCGAAGTTCAGCTCGACCATGATGTCCGTGCCGCCGGCGATCGGCACCGCCTCGGGCGTCGCCGCCTTCGCGGCGAGCGCCTCCTCGAGCGACGCGGGTCTGCGGAAGTCCACCGTCACCACCACGCCAGTCCGGGCTCCGGCGCACCCTCGCGCAGGACGGTGCCCTCGATCAGCCCGTACGGACGGTCCGCCGCGAAGAACACCTCTCCCGGGTTGTCCAACTGGAACGGGCTCAGGTCGACGAGGAAGTGGTGCTTGTTCGGCAACGAAAGGCGGGCCTCGACCAGCTCGTCGCCCTCGCGGAGCACGCGCTCGCCCATCGCGTGCAAGGTCTGCTGCAGCGACAGCGAGTGCGTGTCGGCGAACGCGGCCAGCAGGTGCATGTGCGCGCGGCGGAACGACTTGCCCCAGTCCGAGTCGACGCCGCCGTGGCGCCAGCGCGCGGTCACCGCGGTGGCGAGGACGCGGTCGTTCGTCGCGGCCAGCGTCGTGTACCGGTCGCGCTGGAAGCCGTGGAACTCCGAACCGGTCGTGTTGAGGACCGTGACGTCCTCGACGCCGGACACGACCCAGGCCGTGGTGCCGTCGTAGGTGACCGTGGCCGTCCGGGTGCCGGCGGCGCGGGCGAACGAGTGGTGCGCGGGCGCCGGGTTGTCCGGGTAGCCGACCGTGATTCGCTCCCAGCGGTACATCTCCAGATGCACCCGGGCGCGCGTGATCGTCTCCGTCGTGTCGACGAAGTGGCGGGCGAGCCGCAGGCCGAACTCCTCCGGCTCGCCGACGCCGTCGCGGGCGAAGGCGTAGACGGTGTTCTTCTGCGTGTCCGTGGGCAGCACGCCGGAGTTGTCACCGGTCAGGTGGGTGGCGTCGAGATCGCCGGCCAGCGCGGTGCTGACGTTGAGGTCGATGATCTCGTGCCGGTCGCTGCCGTCAGCTGAGCCGCGGTCGACCCGGACGAGGCGGGTCTCCGCCTTGCCGTACTGGTTCTCGCCCAGCTTGAACGTCATGGTCAACTCCCCCGGTAGGTCGAGTAGCCGAACGGGCTGAGCAGCAGCGGCACGTGGTAGTGCTCGGCCGGCTCGGCGATCCGGAAGGCCACCACGACCTCCGGGTAGAACGCGTCCGGCCCGAGGTAGTCCGAGGTGCCGAAGACGAGCCGGTACACGCCGGCCGCCTCGACGCCCCAGCCGGTGACCCGCCCGTCGGCGTCGGTGCGGCCGTCGACGACGGGCCGCCAGCCACCGTCACCGCGGGCCTCGAGCCGCACGGGCACCTCGGCGGCCGGCCGGCCGATGCTGGTGTCGAGCACATGGGTGGAGAGACTCACGGTGCGAACGCCTTTTCCAGTCGCAGGTCCACGATCTTGGTGAGCTCGGCGCGCACCACGTCCCGCTCCGTGTCGGGGTCGTTGCCGAGCCGCTCGCGCAGCGCGTGCAGCATCTCCTCGGCGGACAGGCCGGTCGCGCAGATCAGGAAGACGTGGCCGAACCGCTCCTCGTAGACGACGTTCCCGGCGGCGAGATCGGCCAGTGTCTCCGCGCTCGCCACCGCCGTCCCGGACTGCTCGGCCCGCGACCAGCCGGCCTCCCGGCCCGGGCCGGCCGCGCGCTCCCCGATCCGCGGGTGCGCGGCCAGCGCCTCGTCGACGTCGGCCCGGCGGAGCTCGCCGAGCACGGTGTGCGACACCCGCCGCAGGCCGGCCAGGTCGTGGTAGGGCCGCCGGGCGAGCAGCTCGTCGGCCCAGCGCCGCGACCCACAGCAGGCGAGCAGCTCCCGCTCGGCCGCCGCGGGCTCGGCGACGTTGAGCTGGTCGAGCGGAGATTCGTCGGACATCCCCGGCACTCTACTGACCGGGCGAGCCGCGCGCTGCCCTCCTTAGTCCCAGGTCAGGGACTATTCGATCACAGCGAGGGCGTCGATCTCCACGAGCAGGCCGGCGGGCAGCCCGACGTACACGGTCGTGCGCGCCGGGTAGGGCCGCGGGACCAGCTCGGCGTAGACCTCGTTCATCCCGGCGAAGTGGTCGAGGTCGGTGAGGTAGACGCGCAACATCACGACGTCGTCCATGGTCGCGCCGCCCGCGGCCAGCACGTCCTCGATGTTGCGCAGCACCTGGCGGGTCTGCTCGCCGATGGTGTCGCCGACCAGGTCGCCGCTGGCCGGATCCAGCGGGACCTGGCCGGCGATCTGCAGGATGTCGCCCTTGCGGATGCCAGGAGACAGCGGCACCGGCAGGGGCGCGGCGCCTTCGGGGTTGATCGCGATCTTCGCCATGTGCTCACCCTGTCAGGTGATCCGCGCCGCCCGCCACTCCCGGTCGCCGGCCGCCAGCAGCGCCGCCACCAGGTCGGCCGGCAGCGGCGGGCCGACGTCGTCGCGGGTACGCAGCGCCGACGCCGCCCGCAGGTGTCCGGCGCGCAGCCGGCGGGTGGGCGGCTCGCCGGCGAGCAGCGCGGCCAGGTAGCCCGCGGCGAACGCGTCACCCGCGCCGACCGGCTCGACCACGTCGACGCGCAGCGCCGGCTCGAAGACCGCGGGCCCGTCGCCCTCGATCAGCGTGGCACCCCGCTCGGCCTGCTTCACCACGAGCGCCGGCGGCTCCGGCAGGACCTCGCGGATCGCGGCCGGCTCGCCGGTGCCCCACAACGTCTCGGCCTCGTCCGCGCCGACCAGCACGACGTCGGCCAGCGCGGCCAGCTCCCGCAGCAGCTCCGGGTCCTGTGCGGCGCGCAGCCCCGGCCGCCAGTTCACGTCGAACGATGCCAGGAACCGCCGCGGGGCGCCGAGCAGCGTGCGCATCAGGGCGAGGCAGCTCGGCGACAGCGCGGGCGTGATCCCGCTGGTGTGCACCAGGCGCACGCCGTCCAGTGGCAGGCCCGCCAGCAGCTCCGGGCCCATGCCCGCCGCCGCCGAGTCGCGCCGGTAGTAGCGCACGCCGCCGGGTGTCTTGAAGTACACGCCGGTCGGCCGGTCCGGGTCGACCGCGACGCGGGCGACGTCCACCCCGTGCCCGGCCACGAACCCGGTGACCGCGCGACCGAACGGGTCGTCGCCGACGGCCGAGACCCAGGCCGCGCGCAGGCCCAGGCCCGCGAGGTGACAGGCCACATTGGACTCGGCGCCGCCGACCGTGCGCGTCCAGGTGCGCACGTCCTCGACCGGCCCGGGCTCGGCCGGCACGAACAGCGCCATCGTCTCGCCCAGGCAAAGCGCGTCGACCACAGTCACCGCAATCCTCTCCGCGTTGACCCACCGAGGCGTGGATGCTACACAGCGTCGAGTGCAGACAGGACGCATCGACCGCGCCCGAGTCGCCGCGATCCTCGACGAGCGGATCGACTGGCGCTTCAAGGGACTGCCCGCCGCGGCACAGGGCATGACGATCGGCGAGGCGCGTGACGCGGAACTGCGCCTGCCGGACTTCCTGCCGCCGCTGGTCGTGCTGGACGCCGAGGCGGTCGAGCACAACCTCGCCGCGATGGCCGACTTCTGCGCCCGGCACGGGTTCGCGCACGCACCGCACGGCAAGACCACGATGGCGCCGCAGCTCTACGCGCGGCAGTTCGACCACGGCGCGTGGGGCCAGACCGCGGCGACCGCGAGCCAGCTGCGGGTGTACCGCGCGTTCGGGGTGAGCCCGGTGGTCCTGGCCAACCAGCTGGTCGACCCGGCGGCGCTCGCCTGGCTCGCGACCGAGCTCGACCGCGACCCGGACTTCCGGTTCTGCTGCTGGGTCGACTCGGTGCGCGGGGTGGCGTTGATGACCGAGGCCCTGCGCGGCGCCCCGCGGCCGGTCGACGTGCTCGTCGAGGTCGGCACGCCGAAGGGCCGCACCGGCGTGCGCGACCTGGCCGCCGGGCTCGAGGTGGCCGAGGCGGTGGCGGCCTCGCCCGCGCTGCGGCTGACCGGCGTCGGCGGCTACGAGGGCGCCGTCACCCACGATGCCGCGCCCGAGGACCTCGCCGCGGTCCGCGCCTACCTGACCGACCTGCGCGCGCTCGCCGTGGAGCTGGCCGGGCGCGGCCACTTCGACGACGTCGACGAGGTGATCGTCACCGCGGGCGGCAGCTCGTACTTCGACGTGGTGGCGAGCGTGCTCGGCGGCGGGCTCGACGTGCCGTGGCCGGATGGCCTGCCGGTCCTGCCCCTGCTGCGCAGCGGCGCCTACGTCACCCACGACTCGGGCATCTACGACCGGGTCTCGCCGCTCGGCGCGCACCCGAGGGTGTCCGGTCCCACGCTCCGCGCGGGGCTGCGCGCGTGGGCCCAGGTGATGTCCTGCCCCGAGCCCGGGCTCGCACTGCTCACCGCCGGCAAGCGCGACCTGCCCTACGACATCGACCTGCCGATCCCGCAGGTAATTCGCCGTGACGGAGACACCCGGCCGCTCGCGGGCGAGGTGACCGCGCTCAACGACCAGCACACGTTCCTCGCCCACGGCGGCGACGTCGAGGTCGGCGACTGGGTCGGGTTCGGCCTGTCCCACCCGTGCACCACGTTCGACAAGTGGCAGCTGCTCCCGGTCGTCGGCCCGGACGGGGAGACCGTGGTCGACCTCGTCCGCACGTACTTCTGATGGCCGGCTCCGGGTTCGCGGGCGTCTTTCGCGACGCGACGGTGGTCGACGGCACCGGCGCGGCCCGCTACCGCGCGGACGTCGAGGTCGCCGACGGGCGGATCGCCGAGATCGGGTCCGACCTCGACGGCGGCCAGGTGGTCGACGCCGCCGGGCTCGTGCTGGCGCCGGGGTTCATCGACATGCACGCGCACTCCGACGTCCAGATCCTGGCGGAGCCGGACCATCTCGCGAAGGTGTCGCAGGGCGTGACGCTGGAGGTGCTCGGCCAGGACGGGCTGTCCTACGCGCCGGTCGACGAATCCACATTGGACACGCTGCGCGGCCAGCTCGCCGGCTGGAACGACGACCCGTCCGGGTTCGAGTGGGACTGGCGAAGTGTCGGTGAGTACCTCGACCGGCTCGACCGCGGGATCGCGTGCAACGCCGCGTACCTGCTGCCGCAGGGCACGATCCGGATGCTCGCGATGGGCTGGGCGGACCGGCCGGCCACCGAGCCCGAGCTGGACGCGATGCGTGAGCTGGTGGCGACCGGGCTCGCCGAGGGGGCCGCGGGCATGTCGTCCGGGCTGACCTACGCGCCGGGCATGTACGCGACGACCGACGAGCTGGTGGCGCTGTGCGAGGTGGTGGCCGCGGGCGGCGGGTACTACAGCCCGCACCACCGCAGCTACGGGGCCGGCGCGCTCGAGGCGTACGCGGAGATGGTCGACGTCTCTCGGTGGTCGGGCTGTCCGCTGCACCTGGCGCACGCCACGATGAACCACCCGGTCAACGCCGGCCGCGCCGGCGAGCTGCTGGCACTGCTGGACGAGGCGCTGGCCGCCGGCACGGACGTCACGCTCGACACCTACCCGTACCTGGCCGGCGCCACCTACCTGTCCGCGCTGCTGCCGAGCTGGGCGGCCGAGGGCGGCCCGGAGGCGACCCTGGCCCGACTGTCCGATGTGGACACCCGCGAGCGGGTCCGGGTGGAGCTGGAGGAGCGCGGCACGGACGGCGCCAACGGCGTGCCGGTGGACTGGTCGGCGATCGAGATCAACGGCGTGCGCCTCGCCGAGCACGACGACCTCGTGGGGCTGAGCGTGGCCGAGGCCGCCCGGCGCGCGGACCGGCCGCCCGCCGAGCTGTACTTCGACGTGCTCGTCGCCGAACGTCTGGGTACCTCGTGCCTGATGCACGTCGGCGACGAGGACAACGTGCGGGCGATCATGCGCCACCCGATGCACACCGGCGGCAGCGACGGGCTGCTGGTCGGCCGCCAGCCTCACCCGCGTGCCTGGGGGACGTTCCCCCGGTACCTGGGTCACTACGTGCGCGAGCTCGGCGTGCTGGGCCTCGAGGAGTGCGTGGCGCACCTGACCGGCCGCCCGGCCCAGCGGCTGCGGCTGCCCGACCGGGGACTGGTCCACCCCGGCTACGTGGCCGACCTGGTCCTGTTCGACCCGGCGGAGGTGGCCGACGCCGCGACCTACACCGATCCGCGCCAACCGGCGGCCGGTATCCCGTACGTGCTGGTCAACGGCGTGCCTGTGATCGACGACGGCCGCCGCACGGACGCGCTGCCCGGCCACGCGATCCGCAACGGGAGGGACACGGATGGACCTGCTCGCTGAGCTGACCGCGCGCCGGGCGCTGTGCATCATCCGCGCCCCGGCGATGCCCGACCCGGCCGGCCTGGCGGCGACACTCGTCGAGGCGGGCCTGCCGATGGTCGAGTTCGCCCTCACCACCCCCGACGCGCCGCGGCTCATCGAGGCAGCGTCCACAGTGGACGGACTGCTCCTCGGCGCCGGCACCGTGCTGACGGCGGCCGACGCACGGGACGCGATCGCCGCGGGCGCCCGGTTCCTGCTCACGCCCGGCCTGCGCCCGGAGGACGCGGCGGAGGCGGCCCGACAGCGGGTGCCGGTCGTGCTGGGCGCGATGACCCCGACCGAGGTCGCCGCGGCCGTCGACCTGGGCGCCACCGCGGTGAAGGTCTTCCCGGCGGCGCGCCTGGGCCCGGCCTACCTCTCCGACCTGCGCGGCCCGTACCCGGACGTCCCGCTGGTCGCCACCGGCGGGCTGACCACGGACAACGCCGCCGACTACCTCGCCGCCGGCGCGCTCGCGGTGACCG
>NZ_JBOHGA010000271.1:0-7399 GCF_050699915.1 Actinophytocola sp. | reverse complement strand
CATCGCCGCGGCCACCGCCCGGCCCACCACCGCCCGGCGGGCGAGCGCCGCGTCCAGCGCCGCCCACGCCGCGTCGGTCCGCACGTGCAGCCGGTCCAGCCGGTTCGCCGTCGCCGCGAGCCACAACCCCAGCACCACGGCCACGACGAACGCGACGGCCAGCAACGTGATCAGCAGACCTGTGCTCACGAGAAAGGCACCTCACCCAGATTCGACTACCTGCCGCGGATCCGCGGCTATCGCCTGCTCGTACACCCGCAACACCTGGCCGGCGACGACCGGCCAGTCGTAGGCCGCCACCCGGCGGCGGGCGTTCGCGACCAACGTCCCCCGACGTTGCGGTTCGGTCAGCATCCCGCGAAGGGCGTCGGCCAGCGCAACCGGGTCCCCCATTCGGAACAACGCCCCGGCCCGTCCGTCGTCGAGCACCCGGCGGAACGCGTCCAGATCGCTGCCCACCACCGCGGTGCCGGCGGCCATCGCCTCGGTCAGGATCATCCCGAAGCTCTCGCCCCCGGTGTTGGGCGCGCAGTACACGTCGACACTGGACAGCATCCGCGCCTTGACCTCGTCGTCGGCCTGGCCCAGCAGCTCCAGGCGGCCGGCGAGCTCGGGCCCGGCCAGCCGGCGCAGCTCGGCCTGGTCGCCGCCGCCGACCACGACCAGGCGCAGCTCCGGGAATTCCGGCACCAACATGCGCAGCGCGTCGAGCAGGACCGGCATCCCCTTGCGCGGCTCGGTGAACCGGCCGACGAAGCCGACGGTGCCGCCCTCGCGCGGGTAGCCGGGCAGCGGCTGCGCCTGGGCGAAGAACTCGACGTCCACGCCGTTGGGGATCTCCACCGCGTCCCCGCCGAGGTGCTCGACCTGCACCCGCCGGGCGAGCGCGGACACCGCGATCCGCGCGGTGATCTTCTCCAGGAACGGCTGCAGCACCACCTGGAACGCCGACAGCGTGCGGGACCGGTGGGTGGAGGTGTGGAACGTCGCCACGATCGGGCCGTCGGCGAGCAGCAGCGCCAGCATCGCCAGGCTCGGCGCGGTCGGCTCGTGCAGGTGCAGGACATCGAAGTCGTGCGAGCGGATCCACTTGCGGACCCGGGCGTAGGACACCGGCCCGAACGACAGGCGCGCGACCGAGCCGTTGTACGGGACGGCGAGCGCGCGGCCCGTCGGCCGGACGAACTCGGGCAGCGGCGTGTCCTCGTCGGCCGGCGCGAGCACGTCGACCTGGTGGCCGAGCTTGCGCAGCGCCTTGGCGAGATCGACGACGTGCCCCTGGACTCCTCCGGGCACGTCGAAGGAGTACGGGCAGACGACCCCGATCCTCACCGCGACTCCGACGCCTCCTCGGGCTTCGCCGGCTCCCGCAGCGCCTCGCGGCTCTGCTCGGGCAGATCGGCGAGCCATAGCTTCTGCATCATGTGCCAGTCGGCCGGGTGGGCCGCGATGTCCGCGGCGAACCCGTCGGCGATCCGCTGCGTCGCGGCCGCCGCCTCGTCGCGGCCGGACACCTCGATCGGTGTGTGGAAGCGCAGGCCCCAGCCGTCCTCGGTGAACGTGTTGTCCACGCACAGGATCTGCGCCCCGGTCGCGGCCGCGAGCCGCGCCGGCCCGGCGGGCATCCGGGTCCGCTCGCCGAACAGCGTCACCGGGATGCCGCGCTTCGACAGGTCGCGGTCGGCCAGCAGGCAGACGGCCTTGTTGGCGCGCAGGCGTTCCAGCAGCACCCGGTACGCGAACCCGCCCGTGGGCAGGATCTCGAAGCCGAGCGACTCCCGGTGAGCGACGAACCGCTGGTACAGCGACTCCGGCCGGAGCCGCTCGTTGACGGTCGTGAACCGTCCCAGGTGGCCGACCAGCCAGACGCCCGAGACGTCGAAGTTCCCGGTGTGCGGCAGTACGAGGACGGCTCCCTTGCCCCGCTCCAGGGCGGCGTCGACGAGCGCCTTTCCCTCCGTCCGCTCGTCGACGTGGCGGTAGATCGCCTCGTGGTCCATGCCCGAGAGCCGGAACGTCTCCATCCAGAAGCGCGCGTAGGACCGGACGCCGGCGCGGACCAGTTCGTCCAGCTCCGCCGGCCCGGCGTGCGGTACGACGCGGGCGTAGTTGCGGCGCAGCTGGGCGATCCCCGCGCCGTTGCGGCGGAAGGCGAGATCGGCGCCGGTGCGGAAGCCGGCGCGTGCGAGCGGCTCGGGCAGCGCCCGCACCAGGCCCCAGCCCGCCGCGTACGCCGCGGTCTGCAGCCGCTCTCCGAAACCGGTCATTCGCCTGCCTCCGGGGTGGGCGTCGCCGTGTCGGCCTGGCCGTCGGCCGACTGGCGCACCGCCACGAGCCGCTGCACGACGGTGACCACCGAGCCGGCCACCAGCAGCCACAACGCGACGTCGACCGCGTAGGGCACGCCGAAGCCCGTCAGCCCGGTGCCGACGAGGGCGACGATCAGCCGCTCGGCGCGTTCGACGAGCCCGACGTTCGCGGTCAGCCCGGCCGCCTCCGCTCGGGCCTTGACGTAGGAGATGACCTGGCCCAGCACGAGGCAGATCAGGGCGGCCGTGGCGAGGGCCGGCGACTCGTCGACCTCGAAGGCGTACCAGGCGATCGCCGCCAGGAGGGCGCCGTCGGCGATCCGGTCACAGGTCGAGTCGAGCACAGCGCCGAACTTCGTGCCGCCGCCCCTGGCCCTCGCCATCGCGCCGTCGAGCAGGTCGAGCATCACGAAGCCCCACACGGTGAGCGTGCCGGCGAGGAGGTGTCCGGTCGGGAACAACCACAGCGCGAAGCCGACCGCGCCGGCCGTGCCGAACACGGTCATCGCGTTGGGCGTCATGCCGAGCCGGACGAGTCGCTCGCCGATCGGATCGGTGACGCGCGAGACCGAAGCTCGGGCGAAGATGTTCAGCATGGGTCGGGCGAGCCTCGTCCAAGGGGCGGCAACGGGTGCGCGAGCAGCCTAACGCTCGACCACCAGGTTGGAGCAGGGCGGCAGCGCCGACGCGTCGACGCCCTCCAGGATCGCCTTGCTGATCTCGCCGAGCTGCTCGATCTGCTCCGGGGTGAGCCGGTCGAAGAGCTTCTCGCGCACCTCGGTGACGTGGCCCGGGGCGGCGGCCGCCAGGGTGGCGTAGCCGGCGTCGGTGAGCTCGGCGAACGAGCCGCGCTTGTCGGTCGGGCACTCGCGGCGGCGCACCAGGCCGGCCCCCTCGAGGCGGGCGACGGCGTGTGAGAGCCGGCTGCGGGACGAGCCGCGCAGGCCGGCGAGCTCGCTCATCCGCAGCGTGCGGTCGGGGGCCTCGGAGAGGGACACCAGGATCTCGTAGTAGGTGTGCGGCATGCCGGAGTCCCGCTGCAGCTGACGGGACAGCTGGTCGGTCAGCCCGAGGACCGCGGCCATGAACGTGCGCCAGACCTCCTGCTCGTGGTCGTTCAGCCACCGGATGTCGGACATGTCTCCAGTGTACTTGTTGAACCCTCAACCAAGCCGGAGTACGGTGACGGTTGATCGCTCAATAGATGAGCGTTGAACTATCTCCACGGGAGGACACATTCCATGAGCAGCGCAACCGCTCTCGAGATCCCCGGCTACCTGGCCGGCACCTGGGACATCGACCCCGCGCACACACACGTGGGCTTCGTCGTTCGGCACATGGTGGTGACCAAGGTTCGCGGGCGGTTCGACGACGTCAGGGGCGAGATCGTCACCGCCGAGAACCCGCTCGACTCGACCGTCGACATCGCGGTCGACCTCCAGTCGGTCAGCACGAACAACAAGCAGCGCGACGACCACCTGCGCTCGCCGGACTTCTTCGAGGTCGAGACGCACCCGGAGATGACCTACCGGGCGACCGGCGCCCGCCAGGTCGGCGAGGACTTCGTGCTCGACGGCGAGCTCACGCTCAAGGGCGTCACGAAGACCGTGCCGCTGACCTTCGAGCTGAACGGCTTCATGAGCGACCCGTACGGCGGCACCCGCACCGGCTTCTCCGGCACCGCGCAGATCAACCGCAAGGACTTCGACGTCAACTTCGACGGCATCCAGAACGGCGTCACCGTGGTCGCCGACAAGATCGACATCCACATCGAGGTGGAGGCCGTGCTCCGGCAGGACACCTGATCCGTTCGCCCGACGGCGCGCTCCTCTTTGGGGGCGCGCCGTTCTGGTCAGAGCTCGGTCCAGGCCTTCGCCAGCAGCGCTCGCGTCTCCCCCAGCAGCTGCGGCAGGACCTTCGTGTGGCCGATGACCGGCATGAAGTTCGAGTCACCGCCCCACCGCGGGACCACGTGCTGGTGCAGATGCGCGGCGATCCCCGCGCCCGCGATCACGCCCTGGTTCATCCCGATGTTGAACCCGTGCGGCGCCGAGACCGAGCGGGCCACCGTCATCGCGCGCTGGGTGAACTCCGCCAGCTCCACGGTCTCCGAGGGCGACAGCTCCGGGTAGTCCGCGACGTGCCGGTACGGGACCACCATCAGGTGCCCGGGGTTGTACGGGTAGAGGTTCAGCACGCCGTACACCTCCGCCCCGCGCGCGATGATCAGCGCGTCGGCGTCGTCGAGCTCGACCAGTGCGCAGAACGGACAGCCGTCGACGTCGTCGCCGGTCGGCTTGTTCTGCCCCTTGATGTAGGCCATCCGGTGCGGAGTCCACAGCCGCTGAAGCGCATCGGGCACACCGACGCCCTCCTGCTGCACGCGCTCCGGCCCGGCCTCGGTCATGCACCGAATCCTAGTGTTCGGCCGCGCCGGCTCGGCTCAGCCGCCGAGCATCCCCCACATGCGGTCGATCTCGTCGCCCTGCACGACGGCCACGTCGTCGGCGATCTCCTGCACCCGGACGTCGGATCCCGTGCGGCGAACGTCGCGGACCATGGTCAGCGCGCCCTCGTGGTGGGTGATCATCAGCCGGAGGAACTGCCCTTCGAACGCCGCGCCGCGCGCCGCACGCAGCTTGCGAAGCTGGTCCTCGGTGGCCATGCCCGGCATGGCCGCATGCGCCTCGTCGTGGCCGCCCGGGTTCACCTTCTCCTCGTCGTGCTCTTCGAGCCAGCGGTTCAGCATGTCGATCTCCGGCCGCTGGGTGTCGGCGATGCGGTCGGCGAGCCCCTTGACGTCCTTGCGGGCCGCGCGGTCGGCGGCGAGGTCGGCCATCTCGACCGCCTGCGCGTGGTGAACGATCATGTCGCGGACGAAGGCCACGTCGGCGTCGTTGGGCGGCTCCTCCTCGAACGGGGTGGCCTCACCGGGCGGGATCGTGCTCGCCGGCTCCCCCGGCCGCCCCGGAACGATCACCGGCGCCGAGTTGGCCGGCGGCGGGGGCGGCGCCTGGTCGGTACACGCGGCGAGCACGCCGGCGGCCAGCAGCGCACCGACACCAGCGGCGATCCGCTGCCGGCGCGCTCGGCGGGAAGCGTTCGTCCCGCTTGTCCGAGTCATGAGTAATCGTGTTCCGATCTGCCGAAATGCCCGCGGTCAGCGCTAGTTTATTCCCGCCCCGCCTGTACATAATGTGGTTCTTCCGAAGGTGAGGAGAGGGGCAGACGTGAGGACGACCCTGCACGGCTGGCGCAGGCGTGCGTCGGCCACGGCACTCGGCGCGGCGGTCTTGGGCGCCGCCATGATCGCCGGCGTGTCACCGGTCACAGCACAGGACTTCCCTGGCGAGGACGAGATCGTCAGCAGCCCGAACATGAAGCAGGTGGCCCAGCTGCCACCGACCGCGCCGCTCGTGGACGGCGTCGGCACCGACCTCGCGTTCCAGGGCAGGTACGCGTTCGTCGGCAACTACCTCGGCTTCACGATCTACGACATCAAGCAGCCCAAGCGGACCAAGATCGTGAGCCAGGTGCTCTGTCCGGGCGGGCAGAACGACATCTCGGTCACCGGGAACCTGCTGTTCCTGTCGACCGACGCGCGGCGCTCCAACGACTCGTGCGCCTCGACCGGCCAGAACGACGGCGCCAAGCCGTACTGGGAGGGCATCAAGATCTTCGACATCAGCAACAAGAAGGCGCCGCGCTACATCAAGTCGGTGGAGACCGCGTGCGGCTCGCACACTCACACGCTGGTGCCGGACAAGGCGGGCAAGAACGTCTACCTGTACATCTCCTCGTACGGCCCGGACGACAGCCTTGCCAAGTGCAAGCCGCCGCACGACAAGATCTCGATCGTCGAGGTCCCGCTGCGCACCCCGACCGCGGCCAAGGTCGCGGCCACGCCGGTGGTGTTCCCGGACGGCGGCAACCCGGGCATCCCGGGCAACGTCGAGGACGGTTACGTCACCAAGACCTCGGGCTGCCACGACATCACCGTGTTCCCGGAGAAGGACCTCGCGGCGGGCGCCTGCATGGGTGACGGCGTGCTGTACGACATCTCCGACCGGCTCAACCCGCGGGAGATCCACCGCGTCCAGGACGACGCGCACTTCGCGTTCTGGCACTCGGCCACGTTCAACAACGCCGGCACGAAGGTGGTCTTCACCGACGAGCTCGGCGGCGGCGGTGCGGCCACCTGCAACGCGCAGATCGGCCAGGAGCGCGGCGCCAACGGCATCTACGACATCCAGGGCCGCGGCGACAACCGCGAGCTGGTGTTCCGCAGCTACTTCAAGATCGACCGCATGCAGACCGACGACGAGAACTGCGTCGCGCACAACGGCTCGCTGATCCCGGTCAAGGGCAAGGACATCATGGTCCAGTCCTGGTACATGGGCGGCATCCAGGTGTGGGACTTCACCAACTCGGCGAAGCCCAAGCGGATCGGTTTCTGGGAGCGCGGCCCGGCCGCGGATCCGAACACCGGCGGCGGCACCTGGTCGGCGTACTACTACAACGGCTACATCTTCTCGTCCGACCTCGGCAAGGGGTTCGACGTGCTGCAGATCAACGACCCGCGCACCGACGCGGCGAAGGATGTGCGCTTCGATGAGCTGAACGCGCAGACCCAGTACCGCTACGGCCGCTGAGCTACGCACCAGAACGGCGGGCCCTCCCTTCACGGCGGGGCCCGCCGTCGTGTGTCCCGGCCCTGCTCAGCCGCCGGCCAGGGCGGCGAGGTCGCGAGTCTGGAGCATCCGCATGACCCGTCCGACCGGGCCGTCGGCGCCGGGCTCCGCCTCGATCCGCACGACGCTCGCCTGCTCGACGAGGTCCACCGAGGCGTCGGGCAGCAGCTCGTCCCACGGCTGGCGACTGGACGGCGCCGTCCCGTCGGCCAGCTCGCGCTCGACGCGGTCGCGCATGGCCGAGACGTCGTCGGGCGGCGCGAGGCAGGCGACCTCGGTGACGGCGCCGGAACCGGTGGCCCGCACGCCGACCGCGTAGGACGTGGGGTCGCCGTCGACGCCCGTCACGACGACCGCGGCCGCGACGTCGCCGAGGCGGCCGGCGAGCCGGCGCAGCAG
>NZ_JBOHGA010000270.1:0-7465 GCF_050699915.1 Actinophytocola sp. | reverse complement strand
GGGGTGCCCACCGGCAGCGGCGCGGGCTCGCCCGCGGCCTGCGCGTGGATGAGCGCGAGCGGGTTGTCCGCCTGGAACGGCGGATGCCCGGCGAGGGCCTCGTACAGCACGACGCCGAGTCCGTAGATGTCGCCGGTGGGGCCGCCCGGATCGCCCGCGGTGCGCTCGGGGGAGATGTAGGACAGCGTGCCGACGAACGTTCCGGTGCTGGTCAGCCCGGCGTTCCAGGCGGTTGCGGCCAGCCCGAAGTCGAGCAGCTTCACGCCGTGCGCGGTGAGCATGATGTTGGCCGGCTTGATGTCGCGGTGGGCGATGCCGGCGTCGTGCGCGGCCTGCAAACCCTCCGCGGCCTGCGTGACGATTTCCGCCGCCTCGGCCGCCGGCAGGATCCGCTTGCGGTTCAGCGCTTGGGAGAGGCTCTCGCCGTCGAGCAGCTCCATCACGATGTAGGAGTGCCCGTCGACCTCGAGGTAGTCGTACACGGCGGCGACGCGCCGCTGGTTCAGCTGGGCGACGGCCAGCGCCTCGTGGCGGAACCGCTCGCTGATGGCCCGCGTCCGCGTCGTACCGACGGCGAGCGTCTTGATCGCCACGTCCCGGTTGAGCGATTCGTCGGTGGCCCGCCACACCTCGCCCATGCCGCCGCGGCCGATCACGTCGAGCAGCCGGTACCGCCCGGTCAGCACCGCTCCCGGCCGTGGTCCGCTCATCGTCTCGCCCGTCCCTGGTCTCTCGTTCGGTCACCGATCGAGTACCCCGTGTCAAACCTCCTGCCTGATACTGCCCCGGCGAACGTTCGAGAACGGTGAGGAACTTGCCAACGATGCGACAATTTCCGGGCGAGTGGCCGCGCAGCGAGGTGTCTGGTCGGGGAGGGCACATGCACGAGTCCGAGCTCACGCGCCGAGAGGTTCTCCGTACGGCCGGAGTCATCGCCGGAGCCGCGACGCTCGGCACTGGCACCCTCACCGCGGGCACCGCCGCGGCGAGCACGGCCGGCGCGGACGGCGCGGACGGGTTCGTCCGGCTCGGCGAGGGCACCAACATCTCCGCCGACGTGTCGGCCGACGGCAGGTTCGTCGCGTTCGACCTCGTCACCGCGATCTGGACGGTACCGATCGCCGGCGGCCCGGCCCGGCGGCTCACCGGGGACGACACCGACGCCACGCGCCCGTCGTGGGCGCCGGACGGGCGGCGGCTGGTCTTCCAGGCCTACCGCGACGGCAACTACCACCTGTGGACGGTCCGGCCGGACGGCTCGGGCCTGCGGCAGCTGACCGACGGCCCGTTCGACCACCGCGAGCCGCGGTTCGCCCCGGACGGCTCGTCGATCGTGTTCGCGTCCGACCGCGGCAACGCCGGCAGCTACGGCGTGTTCACCCTCGACGTCGCCACCGGGACGATCACCTCGCGCGTGGACACCGCCGCGGAGGAGGCGATGCCGGTGTGGTCGCCGGACGGCCGCCGGCTCGCCTACACCGTGGACGGCACCGCGATCGACGTGCTCGACCTGGCCACCGGCGCGACCACCCGGGCCGTGACCGCGCCCGAGGGCGCGACCCTGTTCGGCCCGGCGTTCACGCCGGACGGCGCCACGCTCTCCTACGTGCGCCTGACCGGCGCGACGACCGAGCTCGTCGTCGGGGACCGGGTGGTCAGCGCCGAGGACGAGGACGTGTTCATCTTCCCGCCGACCTGGCTGTCGGCGACGGAGCTGCTCTACACCGCGGACGGCCAGCTCAAGCGCCGCACGCTCGACGGCGTGGCCACGGTCGTCCCGTTCGCCGCCGCCGTCCCCGTCGCTCCCCGGCCGAAGTACCGCCAGGCGGTGCGCGACCTCGAGTCCACACGGGACCGACAGGCTCTCGGCATCGCCTCGCCCGTCGCATCTCCGGAAGGCACCCGGGTCGCCTTCCGCGCGCTCGGCTCGATCTGGTTGCTCCGCGTCGGCGAGCGCACCCCGGAGCGGCTCGTCGACGACGGCTACTTCAACTCCGACCCGGACTTCTCGCCGGACGGCCGGTCCATCGTGTACACGTCGGACCGCGCCGGCGACGCCGACCTGTGGTTGCGCGACCTGGCCTCGGGGTCCGAGCAGCGGGTTACGGGACTGCCCGGCGCACAGCTCGCGCCGCGGTTCTCCCCGGACGGCGACCGGATCGCCTGCACGGACCAGGACGGCATCGTCTGGGTGGTCGACCTCGCCACCGGCACGCCGACCCAGCTGACGTCCACACTGTTCATGCCAGGGCGGCCGACGTGGTCGCCGGACGGCCGCACCCTCGCGCTGGCCGCGGTCAAGCCGTACTCGAAGCGGTTCCGCGAGGGCACGAGCCAGGTGCTGACGATCGACCTCGACAGCGGCACCCTCACCTACACCGAGCCGCTGCCGGACGACCCGCACGCGTCGATCGCCACCCGCGGTGACGACGGTCCGGTGTGGTCGCCCGACGGGCGGCACCTGGCGTTCGTCGTCGAGTCGTGCGCCTGGGTCGTCCCGGTCGACCCGCGCGGCCGGCCCACCGGCCCGGGCCGCCGGGTCACCCGCGAGGTCACCGACTCGCTGTCCTGGCTGGGCACGGACCGGTTGCTGTACCTGCACAACGGCAGGCTGCGGTCGGTCGGCATCGGCGGCGGTGCGCCCCGGGACGTCCCGCTGTCGCTGCGCTGGCGGCCTGCGCGCGTCCACCGGCACGACGTGATCCGCGCGGGGGCGCTGTGGGACGGCCGGTCCGAGCGGCTGCGCGAGTCGGTGGACATCGTGCTCGACGACGGCCGGATCGTCGACGTGCTGCCGCAGGGAAACCGACCGTACACAGTGGACGCGCGGGACCTGACCGTCATGCCCGGCCTCGTCGACTCGCACGTGCACTGGCATCTGCGCGGCCGGCAGTGGGGCGACCGGCAGGGCCGGCTCTGGCTGACCTACGGCATCACCACGACCCGCTCACCCGGCGACCCGGCCTACCAGCTCACCGAGACACGCGAGGCGCTCGAGTCCGGGGCGCGGGTCGGTCCCCGCCTGTTCGGCACGGGCGAGGCGATCGACGGTTCGCGGGTCTACTACAACTTCATGCGTCCGACCCGTTCGCTCGAGCAGCTGGCACTCGAGCTGGAGCGGGCCCGTGCGCTGGGCTACGACCTGATCAAGACCTACGTCCGGCTGCCCGTGTCCTACCAGCGGCGGGTCGTCGCCGCCGCGCACCGGGCGGGGATGCCGCTCTCGTCGCACTACCTGTACCCGGCCGAGGCGATCGGCATGGACGGGATGGAGCACACGGGCGCGACGAACCGGCTGGGCTACTCGCACACGGTGTCCCGGCTGGGTCGCGCGTACGCGGACGCGGTCACGCTGTTCGTGCGCTCGGGGATGTCGATCACGCCGACGCTGTTCAACTCGTCCGCGATCTACGATAACGACCGGTCGCTGGTCGAGGACGAGCGGACGCGGACGCTGTTCCCGAGCTGGGAGTACGACCTGTACGTGGCGAAGGCCGACGCGGCCCAGACCCCGGCGAACGCGGTCACCCTGGCGATGCTCGCCGCGAACGTCGACATGGTGCTGCGCATCCATCGCGGCGGCGGGTTCGTCATCGCGGGCACCGACGCGCCGCTGGACAACCCCGCGGTGTCGCTGCACGCCAACCTCCGGGCGAAGGTCCGCTTCGGCTTCACCCCGTACGAGGCGCTCACCACCGCGACCCGCAACCCCGCGCGCCGGCTCGGCCTCGACGGCAAGCTCGGCGTGGTGCGCCGCGGCGCCCACGCCGATCTGTCCTTCGTGGACGGTGACCCGCTGGCCGACATCCGCGCCGCGGCCGCGGTCCGGATGGTCATGGTCGGCGGCAAGCCGCACACCGTCGACGACCTGATGGCGCCGTTCGCCACCCGCGCCCGCGCCGTTCCCGCGCTCGCCACTCGCGCGGTCGCGGCCACGCACACCCACGACGACCGCTTCTGGTGGCACGAGCCGGAATGGGCACACCACTACTGCTGAGCGCCAAACGTGCCCTAGCCGTTCAGGCGGTTCTCGAGGTGGGTCAGCGTGGTGTCCAGCGCCACCGCGTACACGGCGATGCGGCACGCCCAGCGCGCGAAGGTGCCCTCGGTCGGCGCCGTGGGCACCGGGAGCGGTGCGGTGAGCGCCATCAGGTCGATGACGAGGTCGCGCACGATCCGCCTCGTCTGCGCGACGAGGATGCCCACGCTCTCGGTGATCTCCGCCAGCGCCGCCGACACGGAGCTGAGGCCCTTGACCGCCTCGACGTTGTGGCCCATCAGGCGCCGGTGGTCCTCGGCCGCGTCGCCGTGCCAGTCGGGGATGTCGTACTCGACGATGTCCTCGAGCTCCTCGGCCATGGCCCACAGCTCGACGGCGATGTTCTGCCAGGTCTCCGCGTGCGCCGCGATGACGAGCGGCTTGCCGGTGAGCTCGTCGAGCACGTCACGCAGCGGTTCGGCGTCCACCAGCGCCCAGCCGAAGCGCACCACGGCCGGGACGTCGACCGGCGCGGTCAGGATCGGGCGGGCGGCCAGGCGTACCGGGTCCAGCGGCGGTGCCGGCGCCTCGGCGGCGTCACGCAACGACTCGCCGATGCGCCGGAGGTTCTCCTCGACGTAGGCGACCAGCTCGTCCTGGCGCACGTGCTTGGACCGGAAGTTGTCGGTGATCCACCGGCACAGCAGCCCGTAGGTGTCCTCGTCCCGGCTGATGGCCGCACTGGCATCGTGCACGGCCGCGAACCGCGCGCGCACGGCTTCGATGTTGTCGGCGTGCCGGGTGACCTGGCCCGCCGCCGCTGTGTGCACCCGTCCCCCTAGACGCCGGCGATCGGAGTGGGCTGCATGCTAACAGCGGCGCTAGGGTGCGTCATGGCCGATCGAACGCCCGCCGAGGTGACCAACCTGGACCGCTACGGCGCGCCGGTCCTGGACTGGAACCGGGCCGTCGAGGCCCTAGCTGCCGGCCCGGCCGGCGGCACGTCCTTCCTGAGCACTATCGGGTCCGACGGCCGCCCGCACGCGGCGGGCGTCGGCGCCCTGTGGCGCGACGGCGACCTCTACTTCGTCAGCGGTCCGGACACCCGCAAGTCGCGCAACCTGGCGGCGAACCCGGCCTGCACGATCTCCGCGAGCCTGCCCGGGATGGACGTCGTCGTCGAGGGCGAGGCGGCCAGGGTCACCGACCCGGCGACGCTGGAGCGACTGGCCGCGCACTACCGCGACCAGGGCTGGCCGGCCGAGGTGGCCGGCGACGCGTTCACCGCCCCGTACAGCGCCCCGAGCGCCGGACCCCCGCCCTGGCACCTGTACGTCCTGAACGTCCACACCGTATTCGGCGTCGGCGGCACCGGACCGCCGCCCGGCGCGACGCGCTGGCGGTTCTGAGGCCCGTCAGCGCGCCGGTTTCGGTTCGGACAGCCGGAGCCGGACGTCGTCGGCGTCGTAGTGGCCGAGCTCGTCCAGCATCTCCAGCGCCGTCTGCCACGTCTGGCGCGCGGCGTCGGCGTCGCCGGCGTCGCGGTGGACGTCGCCGAGCCCGATCACGGCCTGCGCCTCGTAGTAGCGGTCACCGATCTCCTGGTACAGCGCGGCCGCCTGCCGGTAGCTGTCCAGCGCGCGGTCGTACTCGCCGAGGAGACGGTGCGCGTAGCCGAGGCTGTCCAGGGTCGCCGCCTGGCCGTGCTGGTCGCCGAGCTCGCGATGCAGCGCCAGGGACCGCTCGCAGTAGTCGACTCCCTGGCGCTGGTCGCCGAGCAGGGCGTGACACCAGCCGATGTTGTTGAGCGCGTGCGCCTGTCCCGCCCGGTGGCCGGCGGCCTCGTAGAAGTCGTAGGCGAGCTGTGCGTGCCGCAGCGCCTCGCGGTTGCGGTCCTGGCGCCAGAGGATGAAGCTCAGCCCGCGATGGGTGTAGGCCTGACCGGTCAGGTCGCCGGTCTCGGCGAACAGGCGCAGCGCGAGCTCGAAGTGGGTGAGCGCCTGGTCGTAGCGGCCGAGCCGCGCGTGGGCGCGAGCCCTGCTGCGCTCGGCGAACGCCTGCCCGGCCACGTCACCGAGGCGCTGCGCGGCCCGCACCGCCATCTCCTGCGCGGGCGCCTGGTCGTCCCAGTGGCCCTGCCGGTCGAGGAAGTCCGCGAGCGCCCACCCCAGCAGGACGACGTGGCGGTCGAACCCGTCGGCGTGCCGCATGGCCGCCAGCAGCACGCGATACTCGGCGCCGAACCACGACTGCGCGTCGTGGGTGTCGGCGAGGTCGTGGCGGGTCACGCCGGGCGCCGCCGCGGGCAGCGGGACCGGGTCGCGGCTCGGGTTGATCAGCAGCGCGGCGGCGTGCGCGGCATGCGCGTAGTGGTCGAGCATCCGGAGCAGCGCGGCCCGCCGGTCGTCCTCGTCGTCGACGCCGAACGCGAGCTCGGTGGCGTAGGCGCGCAGCAGGTCGTGGGAGCGGTAGCGGCCCGGCAGGTGCTCGGCCACCAGGTTGGCGCGCGTCAGCTCGCCGAGCAGCTGGCGTGCCCGGCGCATGGGGACGCCCAGCAGGCCGGCCGCCGCGTGCGCGGTGACGTCGGGGCCGGGATGCAGGCCGAGCAACCGGAACAGCCGCGCGGTCTCCGCTCGCAGCGACAGGTACGACCACGAGAACACGGCCCGGATGTCCGTTGTCGCCTCGTCACCGATGAGCGCGTCGAGCCGGTCGCGGGTCGCCCGCAGCTCCCGGGCGAGCGTGTGCAGCGGGAAGTCGGGGTGCGTGGCCGCGCGGGCGGCCACCACGGCCAGGGCCAGCGGCAGCCGGGCGCAGCCGTCGATGATCTCGTCGACCGCCTCGCGTTCGGCCGACACCCGGTCCAGGCCGAGCCGGCCGGCCAGGAACCGGCGGGCCTCGTCCCGGGACAGCAGGTCCAGCGTCAGCAGGTGCGCGCCCTCGCCCGCGACCAGACCGGACAGGCTGTGCCGGCTGGTCACCAGGACCAGGCTGCGGGAGGCGCCGGGCAACAGCGGCCGCACCTGGTCGGTGTCGCGGGCGTTGTCCAGCACGATCAGCATCCGGCGGTCGGCGAGCAGACTGCGGTACAGGCCGACCTGCGCCTGCAGGGTGACCGGGATGCGCGACGCCGGGACGTGCAGCGCGTCGAGGATCGCGCGGACCGCCTCCGCCGGGCTCACGGCGGCTCCACCCGGGTCGAACCCGCGCAGGTTCAGGTACAGCTGCCCGTCGGGGAACCGGTCGGCGACCCGGTGGGCCCAGTGCACCGCGAGCGACGTCTTGCCCACGCCGGCCGTGCCGGCGATCGCCGAGATCACGACGGTGGTCGCGCGACCCTCCGAGTCGGTGGCGATGACCGACTCCAGTGCCTTGACCTCCGCCTCCCGCCCGGTGAACGTCGGCACGTCGGCCGGGAGCTGGCGGGGTACCGGATCGGGGCCGGGCGCGTCGGCCGCCGGCGCGGCCGCGGTGCCGGGCCCGGCG
>NZ_JBOHGA010000269.1:0-7537 GCF_050699915.1 Actinophytocola sp. | reverse complement strand
CGACCTGGACCGCTTCACCTTCCTGCTCGGCGGCAACGACGGCGAACCACTCTTCGACCCCGAATAGCCGACCCGGGGCCAAAAACCGCGGCGACAAGTGGGGCCAACTCACTTGACGAGACTCAGTGGGTACGGACCAGTGGCTCGGCGGGTGGGCAAGCACCTGCGGTACAAGCCGGCCGATGTGGTCGCGTGGGTGGAGTCGCTCGACAGCGAGAGCGCCTGATGGGCCGGCCGCCGCTTCCCCTCGGGACTTGGGGGCGGATTCGGCGCCATCGATCTGGATCGACGTCCTGGCGTGCGGTCGCGAATTATCGGGACTACGACGGGGTGACTCGTCAGGTCGAGCGGATTCGGGGAACCGGCGCGAAGGCGGAGCGTGCGCTTGTCGAGTATTTGAAGAATCGGGCTCGGGTGTCGGCCGATGGGGAAATCACGGCGGATACTCGAATTTCCGAGGTGTGTCGGGTCTGGTTCGAGGAGTTCAAGCGGCAGAAGAAAGCCACGTCGACCGTGAACACCTACGACGATGTGCTTCGGCTTCATGTGCTGCCCAGCGTGGGTTCATTGCGGGTTCGGGAACTGACGGTGGGCGTGGCCGATCGGTTTCTGGCGACCGTGCGGGACAAGACGGGGCCGTCGGCGGCGAAGCATGCGAAGACGGTGCTCAGTCAGGTGATGGGGCTCGCGGCTCGGCACGACGCGATCGACCACAACCCGATGCGGCACGTCTCGCCGATCACGATCGAGAAGAAGGCGGCGCGGGCGTTGACGCTCGCCGAGGTGCGGCGGTTGCGGGCCGGCCTGCTGGCGGACGAGCGGGCAGTGGCTCGGGACGTGCCGGCGCTGGTGGACTTCATGCTCGGCACGGGGCTGCGGATCGGCGAGGCGCTGGCGGTGACGTGGGAGGCACTCGACCTCGGTGCGGCGACGGTGGAGGTGCGCGGGACGCTGACCTACGAACGGGGCACCGGCTGGGTGATCCAGCCTCGACCGAAGACGGAATCGGGGTGGCGGACGCTTCACCTGCCGCCGTGGCTCGTGACGCTGCTGCGGGCTCGGGAGCGGGACGGGAACGAGTGGGACGTGGTGTTTCCGTCGCCGTTGGGCAAGCTGCGGGACCGGTCCAACACGAACGATGATCTTCGGGCGGCGCTCGACCCGTTGGGGTTCGACTGGGTGACGAGTCACAACTTCCGCAAGACGGCGGCGACGTTGCTCAACGACGGTGGGCTGACCGTTCGGGAGATCGCCGACCAGCTCGGGCACAAGCGCGTGAGTGAGACGCAGGACACGTACTTCGGCCGGGCGCAGCCGAGTCCGCGGGTGGCGAAGCTGCTCGGGGTGATCGACGAAAATGCGTGATTTCGCATGGGTAAAAAATGGGGCCGATCATGAATGACCGGCCCCACACTGCCTCAACCAGGCAATACGCGCGCCCGAAGGGATTCGAACCCCTAACCTTCTGATCCGTAGTCAGATGCTCTATCCGTTGAGCTACGGGCGCATTGTTCAGTTTTCAAGCGGAGGCTCCGGGATTTGAACCCGGGAGGGGTTGCCCCCAACCGCATTAGCAGTGCGGCGCCATAGACCAGACTAGGCGAAGCCTCCCGGGGCCCCAGGGCGCTCGGCGGTCAGCCTACAGGGGCCGTCGATCAGGTCGCAAAGCGCCTCCCGGTGGGGATGGTCAGCTCGGCAGGAACGCCTTGAGCGAGTCCGGGTTCGCGAGAGCATCTCGGCTCACTGCCTGCTCAAGGGGTGTGCCGGCCAGGATCTTCTTCACCGGGACCTCGCACTTCTTGCCGTTCAGCGTCCTCGGGATCTCCGTCACCTCGATGAAGCGGTCCGGCACATGGCGCGGTGACAAGGCCTTGCGCAGCGTGGTCCGTAGGCGCGGTTCCAGCTCGGCGAGGTCCACGCCCTCCGCGAGGACCAGGAAGCACAGCAGCTCACCCTCGGTGTTCCCGGACGTGTCGATGACCAGCGAGTCCGCCACCTCGTCGAAGCCCTCGACCACTCGGTAGAACTCGCTCGTGCCCATGCGGACCCCACCGCGATTGAGGGTCGAGTCGGACCTGCCGTAAATCACAGCTGAGCCACGATCGGTGATCCGGATCCAGTCGCCGTGGCGCCAGGTGTTCGGGTACGGCTCGTAGTACGCCTCGTGCAGGCGCGAGCCGGACGGGTCGTTCCACAGGTAGATCGGCATCGACGGCATCGGGCGCGTGATCACCAGCTCCCCCACCTCGTCGACCAGCTCCTCGCCCTGGTCGTCGTACGCGGCCACCGCGGCACCCAGCATCCGGCACGACAGCTCGCCCAGCCAGACCGGCACGTCCGGCGCGGCACCGACGAACGCCGTGCACAGGTCCGTCCCGCCCGACACCGAGCAGATCTGCACGTCCGCGCCCACCTCGTCGGCGATCCAGCGGAAACCCTCGGGACTGAGTGGCGCGCCGGTCGAGCCGAGCGCGCGCAGCGCCGACAAGTCGTGCGAGCCGGCCGGCGTCAGGTGCTGCTTGAGGCACGACTGGATGTAGGACGCCGACGTGCCGAAGTACGTCACTCGGTGGCGCTCCGCCAGCCGCCACAACGTCGACAGGTCCGGGTGCGCGGGACTGCCGTCGAACAGCACGACCGTCGAGCCGACGAGCAGGCCGGAGATGAGGAAGTTCCACATCATCCAGCCGGTGGTCGTGAACCAGAAGAACCGCTCGCCGGGGCCGAAGTCACAGTGCAGCGCGAGCGCCTTGAGGTGCTCCAGCACGATCCCGCCGTGGCCCTGCACTATCCCCTTCGGCAGCCCGGTCGTGCCGGACGAGTAGAGGACCCACAGCGGGTGGTCGAACGGGACGGCGTCGAACGCGAGCTGCGCGTCCTCGTGCGCGGCCAGCATGTTGGACCACGGGATCGCGCCGTCCAGCGACGCGTCCGCGGACAGGTAGTCGATCAGGACGGTGGCGCGCAGCGTCGGGATCTCGTCGCGCAGCTGCTGGACCGTGGGACGCACGTCGAACGACCGGCCGTTGTAGACGTAGCCGTCCACCGCGAACAGCACGACCGGCTCGATCTGCGTGAACCGGTCGGCGATGGCGCGCACGCCGAAGTCCGGCGAGCACGACGACCACGTCGCGCCGAGGCTCGCCGCCGCGAGGAACGCGGCCAGCGTCTGCGGGGTGTTCGGCGCGAGCGCGACGACCCGGTCGCCCTGGCGCACGCCGAGCTCGACCAGCGCCTCGCGCACGGCGGCGACCTGCCGACGCAGCTCGCCGAAGGTGACCTGCGCGGACAGGCCGTCCTCGCGTTCGAAAATCACGGCGAGGTCACCATCGGCCTTGCCCGGGCCCTCGGCGAGCGCGTGTTCGGCGTAGTTGAGCGTCGCGCCGGGGAACCACTCCGCGCCCGGCATCGTGTCGTTGGCGAGCACCCGTGCGGGCGTCGCGTGGAACCTGACTTCGAGGAACTCGGCGAGCGCGCCCCAGAAGGCCTCGAGATCGGTCGTCGACCACTCCCACAGCGCCTGGTAGTCGGTGGCGTCCACGCCGCGGTTGTCCCGCAGCCAGGTGCGGAACGCGGCCATCCGGCTCGCCGCCGCGCGCGACGGGTCAGGACGCCACAACAGCTCTGGAGTGGGGGTCATGACACCAGTTCATATCCCATATCGCCGGGCCTGACCATGGTGGTCGCCCACACACCCGGAGCGCCAGACGTACGCACGCGCGCACGCGCGCACGCGCGTGCAGAACTCAAGAAACGCAAAGCCCCACCCGATCCCGGGGGGCCACCCACGACCAGTCTATCGGTCAGCACCGACGGAAACGGCGTTCGTGGCTTGGCTGTGGACAAGTGGCGGGCCTGTGGACAACTCGGGGCGCGGGTGGTGGTTCGCGGCACGAGTAGGCGATCTGGCCGTAGTGGCGGAGCCGCGGCGCGAACGGGACGGTACCCGGGGCGAGAGTGAGTGGGCGGTCTGGCCGCGATAGCGGATCCCCTGTGCGAATGGCGGTCCCGGGCGCGAGAGTGGCGGTCTCGGAGCGCGGATCGACCTCCATGCGCCCACTCGTGTGCCCCGAACGCCGGCGCCGGCCCAGCCGAAGGCGATCCGGTCGTTGTGCGTGCGAGTCGCGGTCTCGGCGTGCGAGTGGCGCGTGTGCGTTGCTACAGGGCGGTGATCGAGCCTGTCAGGCGTTGCTCGATTCGAGCAGTGTCCGCCGGGGCGATGGTCAGCCATTCGACGCGGTCTCGGGTGATCTCGACGTGCGCGAGGTAGCGACCGGCTGCCGTGTCGAACCAGTTCACCACCGGGGTTCTGTTGCGGCGGCCCATCTTGTCGACCCGGTTCGCAGCCAGTTGGCCGCCGCCGTGGCGGGCGGACTCCACCAGGGTGATCACGGTGCGCAGGTCGCGGCCCGTGACGCCCGCCGTCGTCAGCGTGCGCTCCAGTCCGACGTACCCGGTCCGCTGGTACTCGTCGATCGCGTCGTCGAACGCCTGGCGGGGCAGCCGCGCGGCCCCGCCCGGGCCTGGCTTCTCGTCCGGGACCAGCGCGATCACCGCGCCAACGACCTTGCCCTCGCGCACCGGCACGACCCGCACCTCGTCGTCGGTCTGTGCGGCCAGCACGCCCTCGGTACCCCGGGCCGCCGCGAGCACCCGCACGTACTCGCCGATCGACAGCTGGCCGTCCACGGTGAGTGGGGCGCGCACCAGCAACGCGAGCAGCTCCTCGAGCCGCGGCGACAAGCGCGTACCGTCGTGCAAACCCTTGGCGTGCAAAGACTCCAGCACCTGCCCGCGCAGGCCCGCGCGCTCGTCCATGGTGTGGCCGAACGAAGCCACGTCAATGGGGTACGGCGCCTCGCCGATGCCGAGGTGCTCCCAGATGAAGTCGAACTCCAGGTGGGACAGGCTGGTCACGCCACCAAGCATGCCGTAAGCGAACCCGCTTCAGCGCAGGTGGGCGTCGAACCAGTTGAGCATCCGGTGCCACGCCTCGAAGGTGCCGTCCGGATGGATGTCGAACCGGTGGTCAGTGGCCGGGAACAACAGCACATCGCTCGCGGTCTCCGAGCGGAGTGCGGCGTCGCGAAGCTTCGCGACGTCGTCGGCGCACTTGTCGCCGTAGAGCCCCAACCAGGGGCAACGCAGCTCGGTGGCCACGTCGACCAGCGCCGGTAAGCCCGGCGAGATCGGTTGCAGGATCCCGCTGCCGGCCACCGTCACGGCCGCGCCGATGTTCCGGCTCGCGGCCACGACGAGCGCCACCGCGCCGCCGAGCTCGAAACCGACCACGCCGATCCGGTCCGCGCCGATCCCGTGCTGGGCCAGCCAGCCGAACGCGATGTCCGTGTCGGCCAGCACCGAGTCCCCGGACAGCCCGCTCACCCGGTCGGCCGCGAGTGTCTCGTCAATCTCGGACGACCCGTCGGCGCCGTGATAGATGTGCGGCGCCACCACGAGCCAGCCCTCCGCGGCCAGGCCGTCGGCGAGAGCCTTGACCGGTTCGGTGATGCCGCGGGACTCGTGCAGAACGACCAGACCTCCCCTGATGACCCCGGGCGGTTCGGCGATGGTCATCCGGAGCGCACGCCCGTCGACAAGCCGGACGGGTTCGGTGCGGGTGCCTGACATCTCGATACCCAACCATGTGAAGGTGAACACGAGTCAACGAATCTGACCCGAATGGAGTAGTCAGTCGATCGCCAGCTGCACGACCGCGACGAGTCCGACGAGGACGATCAGCCCGCGCAGCAACGCCGGCGGCAGTCGCCGGCCGTACCGCGCGCCGAGCGGACCGCCGATCGTCGCGCCGGCGGCGAGCAGCACGACGGCGAGCCAGGCCACCTCGGCGACGAGCACGAAGACCACACCGGACACGAGGTACGCGGTCGCGGTCAGCACGTTCTTCGTCGCGTTGAGCCGCTGCAGGTCCTCCTGCAACGTGATGCCCATCAGCGCCAGCGCGATCACGCCCTGCGAGGCGCCGAAGTAGCCGCCGTAGGTGCCGGTGAGGAAGATCCCGGTCAGCAGCCACGGGCCGCCGTGCTCCGGCCGGTCGCGGCGTTCGGCGAGTCGGCGCGCGATCCACGGTTGCACGAGCACGAGGAGCACGGCGAGCAGGACCAGCACCGGCACGATCGCCTCGAACGCGTCGGACGGCAGGACGAGCAGCAGCACCGCGCCCGCGATCGCCCCGACGGCGGTCGTCGCGGCCAGGCGCACGACGCGGGTGCGCTGGCCGGCGAGCTCGCGCCGGTAGCCGAACGCGCCGGTGATCGAGCCGGGCAGCAGGCCGATCCCGTTGGAGACGTTGGCGAGCACCGGCGGGTAGCCGACCGCGAGCAGCACCGGGAACGTCACGAGCGTGCCGGAGCCCACCGCGGTGTTCATGGCGCCGGCGACCAAGCCGGCACCGGCGACGGCGAGTCCTTCCAGCGGCGTCACCGTGGCGCGAACACGCAGAACTCGTTGCCCTCTGGGTCGGCTAAGACGTCCCATTCGATGTCGTCGCCGCAGGCCCGCAGCAGGATCGCGCCGAGGCCGACCAACTCGTCGGTGCTGCCGAAGACGTCGATGTGCATGCGGTTCTTGACGACCTTGCGGTCGGGGACCGGCTGGACCCAGATGAGCGGCCCGGCGCCGCTGGGGTCGACGATCGGGACCGGCCAGTCGTGCGGGCGCAGCCAGCCGTCCTCCGGTGGCTCGAGCTCGTCCCTGCGCACGTAGCCCATCGCCGCACACCACCAGTCGGCGAGCTTGTGATGGTCCTTCGCATCGAGGACCAGATCCTTGAAACGTGCAACCATGCCGGCATCGTCGCATGTCGGGGGCCGTTCGCCGGCACGGTCGGCTGTGCTGTTCCGCACGGAAACACGCTGCCAGCACGGCGTTTCGCACGGTCGCGGTCGCATGGTGGCGAGGATCACGCAGCTCTGCGAGTGGCGGGTTCAGCGGGCGGTCGGCCGAGTCCGATCTCCCCGGCCCGGCAACCAACTGCGCCGCCCGGCCCACAACCCGAACCGCTCGAGCGCCGCGAGCAACACGAGTAGGAACACCAGCCCGGGGATCGACATCGCCCAAACCCAAGCCATGCCGTGACAACGGCCTGCGGAGCCGCGGGGGTTCCGTGTCCGTTCAGGCGTAGCTGGAGCCGAGCTCGGCCAGCCGGCGCCGGGCGTAGGCCGGCTCCAGCTGCCAGCCGGCCGCCGCCTCCCACGCGTTCACCGCCGCCCGCGCGCCTCGGTTCCGCGGGCCCGGCAGCTCCACGCCGGGCAGGTCCGCGAGGTCCAGGTCCGGGTGGTCCACCCGAGCCTCGTCCCAGTCCAGGAAGCCGATGCCCGCCTCGCTGACCCGCACGTTCGCCCCGCACGGGTCGCCGTGCACCACCGCTGACCCGGCCGGCAGCGCCCGCCACGCCCGCCGGCACGCCTCGACCGCCTCCGCCGGCATGGCCCGAAGATCCACGTCCCCGCCGCGGTCCGCGACCAGCAGCTCACGGGTCGACGCGAACCCCGGCCGCTGCGGCCACCCCGCGGTC
>NZ_JBOHGA010000268.1:0-7573 GCF_050699915.1 Actinophytocola sp. | reverse complement strand
GACCTGCACACCGACTCCGACACCGCGCCGCGGCCGGCGTACGTGCCCGTCCTCGGCCGCATCGCCGCCGGTGGGCCGATCCTCGCCGAGGAGGCCGTGGAGGACGTCTTCCCGCTGCCCAAGGCGCTCGTCGGTGAGGGTGCGCTGTTCCTCCTGCGCGTCACCGGTGACTCGATGATCGACGCGGCGATCACCGACCAGGACTGGGTCGTCGTCCGCCAGCAGCCCACCGCCGACAACGGCGAGATCGTCGCCGCGATGATCGACGGGGAGGCCACGGTCAAGACGTTCAAGCGCAAGGACGGCCACGTCTGGCTGCTGCCGCACAACGAGGCGTACGAGCCGATCCCCGGTGACGACGCCACGATCCTCGGCAAGGTCGTGGCGGTCCTGCGCCGCCTGTGACGGTCCTCGAGCCGCCGGCCGGAGCCGGCTTCTTCGCGGCGCACACCGTCGCCGAGCTCGCCGCCGGCCTGCGCGGCGGCGAGCTCACGCCGGTCGAGCTGGTCGAGCACGCGCTGGCCACCGCGGACCGGCTCAACCCGTCCCTCAACGCCTTCGTCACGGTCGACGAGCCGGGCGCTCGGGCCGCCGCGCGCCGAGCCGCCGACGAGCTCGCCGCGGGCGAGGATCGCGGTCCCCTGCACGGGATCCCGGTCGCGGTCAAGGACCTCGTCGACACCGCGGGGCTGCGCACGACCATGGGCTCGCGGCACTTCGCCGACCACGTGCCCGAGCGGGACGCCGAGTGCGTGCGACGACTGCGCGAGGCCGGCGCGGTCGTCGTCGGCAAGACCGTGACCCACGAGTTCGCCTACGGGCCTACCGGCGACAGGTCGGCGAGTGGCCCGGGGCGCAACCCGTACCGGCCCGACGCCATGTCCGGCGGCTCCAGCGCCGGCTCGGCGGCGGCCGTGGCCGCGGGCATCGTCCCGCTGGCCGTGGGCACCGACACCGGCGGCTCGGTACGCATCCCGGCCGCCCTGTGCGGGATCACCGGGCTGCGGCCGACCTACGACACGGTCCCGGCGGACGGCGTGTTCCCGTTGTCCCCGAGCCTCGACTCGGTCGGTCCGCTCGCCCGTACCGCCGCCGACTGCCGGCTGATGTGGCGAGTACTGGCGGACGGCGGCGCCGACGAAACCAGCGGTGAACTCGGCGGCGAACTCGGCGGCGAGCCGCGGATCGGCTGGGTCGCGCCGGAGACGTTCCACCCGGCCGACGACGCGGTGACCGGTGCGGCACGGGCGCTGGTTCCGGGTGCCGAGGACGTCGAGGTGCCGTACGCGCGAGAGCTCCTGTCGGCCTACCGCGACATCCAGACCAGCGAGGCCTACTCGATCCACGCCGAGCGGATCGCGACCGCGCCCGAGTTGTTCGGCGAAGAGCTGCTGGCTCGGCTGAAGACGGCCGAGCAGGTGCGTGGCTGGCACTACGTGCGGGCCCGCGAGGTCCAACGCCGGGCCACCGCCGCGGTCGTCGCGCTGTTCGAGCGCCACGACGTGCTGGCGATGCCCACGGTCCCGATCACGGCCCCGACGATCGGCGCGCGAACCTGGCACCTCGGCGAGACCGAGGTCGACGTCCGCGCCGCCCTGCTGTCACTGACCAGCGCCTGGGGCGTCGTGGGCCTGCCGGCGTTGTCGGTGCCCGCCGGTACGGTCGGCGGACTTCCGGTCGGGCTCCAGCTGGTCGGCCCGCCGCGCAGCGAGGAGCTGCTTTTCCGGACGGCTGAGCGGCTGGGCTAGGCGCGCGGCTGGGCTAGGCGCCGTGGCGGTAGAACCGCCGCCGCGTCCGTGCCGTGCGCCAGCGCAGCGACGCGAGCACGCCCATGATCAGCAGGATCGCGACACCGAAGGCCGGCACGACGGGGATGCCCTGCTTGTCCGACTCGTTGCTGGCCAGGCCGCCGGCCGGCGCCGGCGGGACCGACTCCGGCGGCGGGTTCTTCGCCCCGGAGTCACCGGCGGGCGGGGTCGCGGCGCCGTCGCCGACGAGTCCGGACGCCTTGGCCACCAGCCGCACCGGCTGGCCGGTCTTCTCCGACGCCGACACCAGGGATCCGTCCGGCTCGAACGCGATGGCCTCGCCCTGCGCCTCGTTCGGCAGCGGCACCCGGACCGGCTTGCTGTTCAGCGCCTTGAGGATGTCCTTGTCCGGCGCCGCGTAGAGGTAGGCGTCGGTGTAGGTCCGCACCGCCACCACGGTCCCGTCCGGGCTGACCGTGCCGCCGGTGATGGTCCGCGAGCCGACCGGGCCGGGCACCGGGCCGCCCGGGGTGTCGGTCGCGGCGAGCTTGATCGTGGCGACCTTCTTCATCGGGGTCGGGCCGGGGCTCGCGAGCTGGCGGATCGGCGAGTAGACGCCGGCGTTGCCCACGTCCTTGGTGATGAAGTAGGGCGCGCCGTTCGCGCCGACGAGCAGCGCCTCGGCGTCGTGCTTGCCGTCCGGGTAGGTCAGCCGGTACAGGGTCGACTTGCCGGCGGGCGTGAGCGCGATCAGCGCGGCCGTGTCGCGCTCGAGGTCGTTGTCACCGCCGTCGGCCAGCAGGAACGTCCCGTCCGGGGCGCGGCCGAGGTCCTCGACGTCGAACGGGTCGACCTGGCCGACGATCTGCCGCTCGATCGTGCAGTCCTTGCGGACCACGACGACGGTGGCCTTCTCGCCACCGTCGTTGACCATGTACCAGCGGTCCTTGTCTGCCCAGATGCCGGACAGCTCGACCATGGCCGGGTCCTTCATCGTGCACTTGTTCGCCGGCTTGGCAGGTTCAGCCGGTTGGGCGGCTGCTGCCTGGGCCGGGATCGCCAACGCAAGCAGCAACCAGACCACCACGAGGGCAGCTCGCCGCACTCCACACCTCCGTGACCCGATCGTGCCCGATCTGGAGCCCTACGGTATCGCTACTAGCTATACGGCTATACGGCTCAGGCGGATGTGCCGTTCACGGAAAAACTCTCCAACAAGCCGGAAAGGTCCGCTTTCACCATCGCATGAAGCACGGTGCCCTGCTCGGTGTGCCGCTCGGTGAGCACGTCGCCCTCGCGGTGCACGCGCGCTACCAGGTCACCTCGCGTGTACGGGACCAGCACCTCGACCTCGACCGACGGCCGCGGCAGCAGCTCGGCGACCCGCTCGCGCAGCTCGCCGATCCCCGTGCCGGAGTGCGCCGAGACGAAGACCGCACCGGGCAGCAGGTGGCGCAGCCGGGCCAGCGCCACCTGGTCGGTGGCGTCGATCTTGTTGACCACGACCAGCTCGGTGGGCAGGCTCGCGTCGCGACGGTCGGCGATCTCGCCGAGCACCTCGCGCACGGCCTCGACCTGCCACTCGGGGTTCGGGTCGGAGCCGTCGACCACGTGCAGGATGAGGTCGGCGTCGGCCACCTCGTCCAGCGTGGAGCGGAAGGCCTCGACCAGCTGGTGGGGCAGGTGCCGCACGAACCCGACGGTGTCGGTGAGCGTGTAGGGCAACCCGTCCGGCGTGGTGGTGCGCCGGACCGTGGCGTCCAGGGTGGCGAACAGCGCGTCCTCCACCAGGACCCCGGCCCCGGTCAGCGCGTTGAGCAGGCTCGACTTGCCGGCGTTGGTGTAGCCGGCGATGGCGACGCTCGGGACCTCGTTGGCGACCCGCTGGCTGCGCATGGTGTCGCGTACCGTGCCCATCGCGGCGATCTCCTTGCGCAGCTTGGAGATCTTGGTCCGGATGCGCCGGCGGTCGGTCTCCAGCTTCGTCTCACCGGGACCACGCAGGCCCACGCCGGCGGTGCCGCCGCCGGCACGACCACCGGCCTGCCGCGACAGCGCCTCACCCCAACCGCGCAGGCGCGGCAGGAAGTACTGCAGCTGGGCCAGCTCGACCTGGGCCTTGCCCGCCTTCGACCGCGCGTGCTGGGCGAAGATGTCGAGGATCAGGGCTGTCCGGTCGATGACCTTGACCTTGAGCTTCGCCTCCAGCTGACGCAGCTGGCTCGGCGAGAGCTCGCCGTCGCAGATGACCGTGTCCGCGCCCGTGGCCGCGACGACGTCGGAAAGCTCCAGGACCTTGCCGGAGCCGACGTAGGTGGCCGGGTCGGGCCGGTCGCGGCGCTGGACGAGGCCCTCGAGGACCTGGGAGCCGGCGGTCTCGGCCAGCCGGGCGAGCTCCGCGAGCGACGCCTCTGACTGGGCGGCCGAACCCTCGGTCCACACGCCGACCAGGACGACTCGCTCCAGGCGCAGCTGCCGGTACTCGACCTCGGTGATGTCGGCCAGCTCGGTCGAAAGACCCGCGATCCGGCGCAACGCGGCGCGGTCGGAGAGCTCGAGTTCGCCGGCAGAGAGCTCAGCCAGGTCGGTCAACCCCGCGTCGACGTGATCGTCGGTGATGCCCTGATTGAGATTCTCTGTCACGCGGTGAGACCCCTTTCGTCCGGTTTGCTGCTACCCATGCTCCCACGGTTCAGCCAACGGATCGACCGGGTTTATTCCGAGATGCCGTCCCACCAGGCACGATCCAGCTCCCCGCGAGCCACGAAGGCCGCCGGCCCGGTGAGCACGCTGGTGTCCTCGCCGACCTCGACGCGCACCCGGCCGCCGGGCACCTCGACGGTGGCCGCGCCGGTCCGTTCGCCCCGCGAGTGCAGCACGCCGGTGACCGCGGCGACCGTGCCGGTGCCGCAGGAGCGGGTCTCCCCCACGCCGCGCTCGTGCACGCGCATGCGGATCCGGTCGGCGGCCTCGACCACGACGAACTCGACGTTCACCCCGTGCGGGAACGCCGCCGGGTCGTAGCCGGGTCTGGTGGTGAGGTCCAGCTCGTCGAGCCGGTCCACGGCGCACACGAGGTGCGGGTTGCCGACGTCCACGGCGACCCCGACGAGGGTGCGGCTCCCGATGGTGGCCGCGGACTCGCCGGTCACCCTGGCCGGGCCCATGTCGACCGCGACGTCGCCGTCGGGCATGACCACGACGGCGCGGGCACCCGCCCGGCTGCCGACCGGGAACTCGTGGTCGGCGACCAGGCCCGACTCGACCAGGTAGCGGGCGAACACGCGCACGCCGTTGCCGCACATCTCGGCCACCGAGCCGTCGGCGTTGCGGTAGTCCATGAACCACATCGCGTCGTCCACATCGGACGGACGGTCCTCGATCGCCTTGGCACGGACGACCCGCAGCACGCCGTCCGCGCCGAGCCCGGCTCGCCGGTCGCACAACACGCGAACCCGCGCGGCGGTCAGGTCGAGGGAGGCGTCGAGATCGGGCAGCAGCACGAAGTCGTTCTCCGTGCCGTGACCTTTGACGAACGAGATACCCACGGGCTCAGGCTAGCGCGGAGGCGGCTTCGAGCAGGTCGGGGCGGGTGGCGTCGAGCCAGGTGATGCGGGCGTCGCGGCGGAACCACGAGCGCTGGCGGCGGACGAAGCGGCGGGTGGCTCTGGCGGTCTCGGCGGCGGCGCGGGCCATGTCCTCGTCGGCGTCCAGCTCGTCGAGGACCTGCTGGTAGCCCAGCGCGCGGGAGGCGGTGCGGCCCAGCCGCAGGCCCTGCCGCTCGAGGGTGCGCACCTCGTCGACGAGGCCGTCGGCGAACATCCTGGTCACGCGGGCGTCGACGAGGGCGTCGAGCTCGTCGGCAGCCAGGTCGAGGCCGAGCTGGACGGTGTCGTGGCGGGCCGGGCCCGGGCGCGGCATGGTCGCGGAGAACGGGCGGCCGGTCAGCTCGATGACCTCCAGCGCGCGGACCACGCGGCGACCGTTGGTCGGCAGGATCGCGGTCGCGGCCAACGGATCGCGTTCGGCCAGGCGGGCGTGCAGGGTGGGGGCGCCGACGCGGGCCAGCTCGCCCTCCAGGCGGGTGCGGATCTCCGGGTCGGTGCCGGGGAAGTCCAGGTCGTCGAGCACGGCGCGGACGTAGAGGCCCGACCCGCCGACGAGAACGGGCACCTTGTCCTCCGCGAGGAGGCGCTCCACGCACGCGCGGGCGTCGCGCTGGTAGGCGGCGACCGAGGCGGTCTCGGTGACGTCGAGGACGTCCAGCAGGTGGTGCGGGACGCCGCGGCGTTCCTCGTTCGTGACTTTCGCGGTGCCGATGTCCATGCCGCGGTAGAGCTGCATGGCGTCGGCGTTCACGACCTCGCCGCCGAGCGCCTCGGCGAGCGCGACGCCGAGCTGGGACTTGCCGGTCGCCGTCGGACCGACGATCGCCACCGGCCTCATCGGATCGGCTCCCAGACCGCGACGTGGTAGGCGACGCCGAACGGCACGAGCTGGCGGGCGTCGACGCTCTTCCAGCGCCGGCCGTCCGCGGCGAGCACGCCGGCGAGCACCTGCCAGGGCGCGCGGCCGACGGCGCCGAGCTCGGCGGCCTCGGTGGGGTCGAGGGCGAGCAGGGCGTCCTGGTCGGCGGCGGCGAGTGCGGCGTGCACGGCGTCGTCGAAGCTGGTGGCGCGCGGGTCGGGCCGGCCGACGGCGCGCTCGCCGTGCCGATGCGAGCCGTCGCCGAGGACGAGCAGCCCGACGGGCTCGTCCTGATCGCCGGCCAGCCGCTCGCCGAAGGCCTGGCACTCGTCGGGGGACAGGTCGTTCTGGACGAGGTGGACGGGAACCTCGTCGGCGCCGGCCCGGTCGCGCAGCCAGCCGGCGACGAGGGCGGGCAGGGGCATGGCGGGGTCGGGCTCGGAGTCGTTGCGGGACAGGCGAGCCACGACGTCGACGCCGTAGCCGCGGAAGGTGCCCGCCGCGGCCGCGGTCAGGGTCCGGGGTCCGGTCGGGTCGGCGCCGACGGCCACCCAGCGCGGGGATGCGGCGAGCTCGGCGGCGGCGGCCAGGCAAGCCTCGCGCACGAGCCGCACGTCGGGGTCGTCGGCGACGACGAGCTCGGGCACCAACAGCGGAGGGTGCGGGACAACGGCCACGCGCTCGATCACGATGTCCGAGGCTACCCATTCGGGCCACGAGGTGAACTCTCCGGGCTCACGAGGTCACCGAACGCAGCCAGGGTCGACCGTGGAGTACCGAGGCGGGCCATGACCTGTTTGAATGCGCGCGGGTACCACGCGATTTCGTCGACCCCATGGCGGGTCGGGTACCGACGTTGCCAGGCCCCGCGGGAGCGGGGCGCCCGCGGGTTCGCGGGCAACGCAGGCGGGAGGAGCCGGCCATGACGGACAGGGACACGAGCCAGGACACGAACGCGACCCCGGTGGAGATCTCGGCGAACGGCGCGGGCGCGGTGGATCCCACCGCGACGCCGGCGAACGGGAGCCCCGAGGAGACCGTCGCGCCGGAAGCCCAGCCGGCCGCTCCCGCGGCCGAGGCGGCTGCGGCTGACGCGGCTCCCGCGGACGCTCCCCCGGCGGAGGCGACTGCCACGGCCGAGGCGGCTCCTGCGACAGAGTCCGCCACCGAGGCGGAGGCGACTCCCGCCGCAGACGTGTCCGCGGTCGAGACGGCACCCGCAGCCGAATCCGCCACCGAAGCGGCCCCCGCCACAGACGTATCGGCCGTCGAGACGGCACCCGCAGCCGAATCCGCCACCGCGGCGACTCCCGCCACAGACGTATCGGCCGTCGAGACGGCACCCGCAGCCGAATCCG
>NZ_JBOHGA010000267.1:0-7661 GCF_050699915.1 Actinophytocola sp. | reverse complement strand
GCGAGCGAGAGGCTGCCGGACTTGCCGCCCCCGCCGAGCACCAGCACCGACGGGCTCGAGCCCGCCTCGCGGACCACGCGGTCGGTCAGCGCGGGCGCGCCGCACACGTCCAGCACGGACAGTGCGAGCTCGTCGGGCAGGTCGGCGGGCAGCACCGCGGCGATCGAGCGTCCGAAGAGGACGGCCGTGCCGCGGCACGGGACCTGCTCGCCGTCGCCGCTCCAGTCGGCGAGCCCGTCGTCGATCCGAAGTGGAGTGAGCGTGAGGGAGACGAGCGTCGCAATGCGGTCGCCGGGCTCGAGGCCGAGCGGGGACTCCGGGCCGACCTCGCGGACGGTGCCGAGCAGCATGCCACCCGATCCGGTGACCGGATTGTGCATCTTCCCGCGCTCGGTGATGATCTCCAGCACCGCCCGCCGCACCGCCTCCGGCTCGCCGTGCCGCTCGCGCAGCTGCCGGTAGGACGCGGCGTCGAGGTTGAGCACCTCGACGTCCACCAGCACCTCATCCGGCCACGAGCGAACCTCCGTCGAGAGGCGCCACGCCTGCTGCGGCAGCACCCCGGCGGGCTCGAGCACGCGGTGTAGACCGAACGGCGACGACACGCAACCCTCCTTCCGTAGGATTCCGAATAATTTGCGTCTAGGATACGTTCTGACAGCATATCTTTACGTCAACCTAGCGGTAAGGAGAACAGATGACGGCGACGCGCAGTGTGGTCAACGCCGCCACGACAGTCTCCGAGGCGGTGGACGAGACCTCTCGGCAACCGTACGAGTACGTCAGACGAGAGCTCGTGGAGCCCGACTGGCGCCGCTTCCCCGGCTGGCGGGAGATCACCGAGGCCCAGTGGCGCGACGCCCAGTGGCAGCGGGTGCACTGCGTGAAGAACATCAAGCAGCTGCGGGCCGTCGTCGGCGACCTGCTCGCCGAGTCGTTCTACGAGGACCTGGCGGCCGACCAGGACCGGCTCGCGACGATGTCGATGTTGCTGCCGCCGCAGATGCTGAACACGATGGCGCCGGACGCGGACCTCGAACAGGACGCGTACACAAAGGCCTTCCTCGCGGACCCCATCCGCCGGTACATGATGCCGGTGGCGAGCGACCGCGATCCACAGTGGCCGAACCACCCGCACTCCTCACGGGACTCCTTGCACGAGGCGGAGATGTGGGTGGTCGAGGGGTTGACCCACCGCTATCCCACCAAGGTGCTGGCCGAGCTGCTGTCCACCTGTCCGCAGTACTGCGGACACTGCACCCGGATGGACCTGGTCGGGAACTCGACGCCGCAGGTCGACAAGCACAAGCTCGCGCTCAAGCCGGTCGACCGCCAGGACCAGATGATCGACTACCTGAAGCGCACGCCCGGCGTGCGCGACGTGGTGGTCTCCGGCGGCGACGTGGCGAACGTGCCGTGGCACCAGCTCGAGTCGTTCCTCATGCGACTGCTGGACATCGAGACCGTGCGCGACATCCGGCTGGCCACCAAGGCTCTCGCCGGCCTGCCGCAGCACTGGCTGCAGCCGAAGGTCGTGGAGGGTCTGGAGCGGGTGGCCCGCACCGCCGGCCGCCGCGGGGTCAACCTGGCTATCCACACGCACGTCAACCACGCGCAGTCGGTGACGCCGCTGGTCGCCGAGGCGGCGCGGACCGCGCTGGAGATCGGCGTCCGCGACGTGCGCAACCAGGGCGTGCTGATGCGCGGCGTCAACGCCAGCCCGGACGACCTGCTGGACCTCTGCTTCGCGCTGCAGGGCGAGGCGAACATCCTGCCGTACTACTTCTACATGTGCGACATGATCCCCAACGCCGAGCACTGGCGGGTCGCGGTGTGGGAGGCACAGCAGCTGCAGCACGCGATCATGGGCTACCTGCCCGGGTACGCGACGCCGCGGATCATCTGCGACGTGCCCTACGTCGGGAAGCGCTGGGTGCACCAGCTCGCCGAGTACGACCGCGAGCGCGGCATCTCGTACTGGACGAAGAACTACCGCACCGGCATCGAGCGCCGCGACCCGGACGCGCTGAGCCGCAAGTACCCCTACTACGACCCGATCGCCACGCTGCCCGAGACGGGCCAGAAGTGGTGGACGGACTACGAGTCGACCGGCGGCGAACTGGACGAATAGGCGCGGTCCTGCGCGGTTTCGGCGCGCGCAGGGGGCGCGCCGAAACCGCTCGACCGCGTCAGTTGAACGCGTCGGGGTTCGGTCCGGTCCGCAGTCCACGTTCCAATGTGGACAGTCGGGCGATGTCCTCGTCGTCGAGGGCGAAGCCGAAGACGTCCAGGTTCTCCCGGATGCGGGCCGGCGTGACGGACTTCGGGATCACCACGTTGCCCAGCTGCAGGTGCCAACGGATGACCACCTGGGCGGGCGTGCGGTCGTGCTTGTCCGCGAGCTCCACGAGGGCCTGCTCGCCGAGGAGGTCGCCGCCCTTGGCGAGCGGGCTCCACGCCTCGGTGGCGATGCCGAGGTCGCCGTGCATCCCGCGCAGCTCGGCCTGCTGCAGGAACGGGTGCAGCTCGATCTGGTTCACCGCCGGGACGGTGCCGGTCTCGTCGACGATCCGGCGCAGGTGCGCCGGCTGGAAGTTCGACACCCCGATCGCCCGCACCCGGCCGTCGGCCTGCAGCTTCTCGAAGGCGCGCCACGTCTCGACGTAGGTGTCGCGCTTCGGGGTCGGCCAGTGGACCAGGTACAGGTCGAGGTGGTCCAGCTCGAGGCGGCGCAGGCTGGCGTCGAACGCGCGAAGCGTCTGGTCGTAGCCGTGGTCGTCGTTCCACAGCTTGGTGGTGACGAACAGGTCCTCGCGGGCGATGCCGGACTCGCGGATCGCCTGGGCGACGCCCTCCTCGTTCCCGTACGCCGCGGCCGTGTCGATGCTGCGATAGCCGGCGCGCAGCGCCTGCGCCACCGTCTCGGCCGTCTGCTCGGCCGGTACCTGGAACACGCCGAAGCCGAGCCGCGGCATGGACACGCCGTTGTTCAGGGTGAGATCCGGAATCGTCATGGGCCCTTCGTACCCACCCCGCGCGCCGGCAACACCTACCGCGGGTGATGGCTCGTACGCACAGTGAAGTGCAGGGTTTTGGGTCTACCACCAACGGGGCCAGTCAGGAACACTCTCGCAGGCGGTCGCATATACCCAGCGCGACCATCGATGCGAGGGAGAGTGGCGTGTCCATCCGAAGAAGGACGCTCGCGGCAGCGATCCTGCCCGTGGTCGCGGCGAGCATGATCGGGCTCACCGTCACCCTGCCGGCGCAGGCCGGACCCGAGCCCGGCGCGTCCGTGCAGGCGCAGGACGATCTCGTCGACCGGCTCGAGGCCGCGCCCGGGGTCACGGTCGTGTCCGAGGAGGCGGTGCCCGCGCCCGGCTACCGGTTCTTCTTCCTGACCATGCGCCAGCTGGTCGACCACACGAACCCGCAGGGGCCGACCTTCGAGCAGCGCTTCCAGCTGCTGCACCGGGACACCCCCCGGCCGATGATCCTGCACACCACCGGCTACAACATGCCCGAGGGCGCGTTCCGCTCGGAGCCGACCACGCTCGTCGACGGCAACCAGATCTCCGTCGAGCAGCGGTTCTTCAGCCCGTCCCGGCCCAACCCGGCGGACTGGCGCAAGCTCAACATCTGGCAGGCGGCCACCGACCACCACAAGATCGTCAAGGCCCTGAAGCCGATCTACTCGGCCAAGTGGATCTCGACCGGTGCCAGCAAGGGCGGCATGACCTCGGTCTACCACCGCCGCTTCTACCCGCGGGACGTCGACGGCGTGGTCGCCTACGTGGCCCCGAACGACGCCGACAACAAGCAGGACAAGGCCTACGACGACTTCTTCGCGAGCGTCGGCTCGACCCCGGCCTGCCGCACGGCGCTCAAGAACCTCCAGAAGGAGGCGCTGAGCCGACGCACCGAGATGGTCAACCTCTACGACCAGTACGCCGCGGCGAACGACCTACATTTCGACCAGGTCTTCGGCTCGACGGACAAGGCCTTCGAGATGACCGTGCTGGACACCGAGTGGGCGTTCTGGCAGTACTCGAGCGAGGCCGACTGCGGCGCGGTGCCCACCGGTGCGGCTACCGACCAGGAGATCTTCGACTTCATCGACAGCGTGGCCGGCTTCTCGTTCTACGCCGACGAGGGCATCCTGTTCTACTCGCCGTACTACTTCCAGGCCGCGACCCAGCTGGGCTGGCCGCAGCCGAAGTTCCGGTACCTGAAGGACCTGCTGCACTACCCGAACCTGTACGTGGCGAACTCCAGCCTGCCCGAGGAGCTGCGGTCCAAGCACGACCCGTGGCCGATCGCCGACGTGGACCGCTGGGTGCGCAAGGACGCAAGCCAGATGCTGTTCGTCTACGGCTCCGCCGACCCGTGGGGTGCCGAGCCGTTCCACCCGAGCAACAAGGACTCGTACACCTACACCGCGCCGGGCGCCAACCACGGCGCGAACATCGCCAAGCTCGGCGCGACCGAAAAGGCCGCCGCGACGGCGACGCTGCTGCGCTGGGCCGGACTGAGCGCCGCCCCGACCGCCCAGCGGTCGGCCGCGGTCGAGACGCTCGACAAGCGGGACCCGCGGAACATCCGCCGCCCGCTCTGACCCGACGACACCGACGACACCGAACGGCGCTCCCCCTGCTTCGGGGGGAGCGCCGTTCGCTGCGACTACGCTGAGCACGATGCGACCGACCGGATGGCGAGCGTGGGTCGCGCTCGCGGCAGTTGTCCTGCTGCTCGGCACGGTCCTGCTCGTGGCCGACGACCTCGCGCCGGAGCCCACCCCGCTGCCCGGACCGCCGGAGAACGCGCCGCGGGTGCTCGTGGCCATGGGCGACAGCACGATCTCCGGCGAGGGCGCGCACGACTACGAGAAGGGCACCGACGGGGAGGACGGGAACTGGTGCCACCGCTCGCGGCACGCGTCGATCTACCGGACGAGCCTGCCGACGATCGACCGGACGATCAACCTGGCGTGTTCCGGAGCGCCGTCCCCGCAGGTCGGCCTGGGTGACTTCGAGCAGTACACGGAGCCGTCCCAGGCGGAGCGCCTCGCGCCGATCGCCGCCCGCAACCGGGTGACGGCGATCGTCGTCGCGTCGGGCGCCAACGACGATCCGGCGTTCTCCCACGTGCTCAACGCCTGTGTGGAGGGCTGGACCGGCCAGGGCAGGCCGTGCCACGAGACGGTCGGGCCCGAGTGGTCGCAGCGGGTGGAGCGGATGGTGCCGAAGCTCGAGCGGGCGCTGCGCGACATCCGGACGGTCATGAGCAACGCCGGCTACCAGGAGACGGACTACCAGCTGATCGTCCAGTCCTACGCCGCGCCGGTGGGCCCGAACGTGGCGCCCGACCTGCAGGATCTGTCCGGCTGCCCGTTCCGTTCGGACGACCTGCGCTGGGTGCAGCGCACCGCGGTCCCGATCCTCACCACCGGCGTCCGCGAGGCCGCGGGACGGGTGGACGCGCGGTTCCTCGACCTGTCCCGAGCGGGTGTCGGCCACGAGGCGTGCTCCGACGAGCGCGACCCGAGCCGGGAGTGGTTCCGCCGGCTGGCGGTCGAGTGGGACGACCTGCAGCACGAGGACCGCGCGACGCACGCGCTGCAGGAGTCCTTCCACCCCAACGAAGCCGGCCACGAGCAGCTCGGCCGCTGCCTGGCCGAGTTCGTCGACACCGGCGACCAGGCGGCGGCCTGCCTGGCCGGCGCGGACGGCAACCTCCACGCCGCCACCAGCCGGGGATCCTGACCGCGAAACGCCGTCCGGCGTTCACCCGGGTGCCCTACGGTGGCCGAGCACCCGCTCCCCACCAGACGGAGGTCACCGTGCGGGCCCTGCGCCGACCCCTGCTCCTGCTCGTCGTCCTCGCCGGCCTCGTCGCCGCCTCGCTGCCGGTGGCCGCGAGCCCCGCCCGGCACGTCACGCCGCTCGCCCAGGCCCACGCGCACAACGACTACGAGCACACCCGACCCCTGCACGACGCGCTCGACCACGGGTTCACCAGCGTCGAGGCGGACATCTTCCTCGTCGACGGCGAGCTGCTCGTCGCGCACGACCCGGAGGACCTCGACCCCGACCGCACCCTGCGCTCGCTCTACCTGGATCCTTTGCGGCACAAGGTGAGCCACGGCGGCGTCTACCCCGGCAAGCGCGTCGAGTTCCAGCTGCTGATCGACATCAAGACAGAGGGCGAGTCGACCTACGCCGCCCTCGACGCCCTGCTGCGCTCGCCGCGATACGCGTTCCTGTGGACGAAGTACCGCTTCGGCCACGTCAAGCGCGGGCCGGTCACCGCGGTCGTGTCCGGGAACCGGCCGCGGGCGACGATGGAGGGTCAGCGCACCCGGATGGCGTTCTACGACGGGCGCATCGCGAACCCGGACGACGTGGGTCCCGGCGGCGACGCCCGGCTGGCTCCGCTGGTGTCCGACAACTGGACAACGCTGTTCACCTGGACCGGCGCCGGCGAGATGCCCGCGGGCGAGCGGGCCGAGCTCCGGCGGATCGTCGACACGGCCCACCGCGCCGGCCAGCGGGTCCGGTTCTGGGCGACCCCGGACGTCGCGGGCCCGCAGCGCGAGGCGGTCTGGCGCGAGCTCGTCGCGGCGGAGGTGGACCACATCAACACCGACGACCTCGCCGGCCTGGCCGCCTTCCTGCGCGCGCAGGACAGGGCCGCGGCCTGACCCGGCTCTCAGCCCAGCACGGAGTCCAGCAGGCCGGGGAACCGCTTCTCCACGTCCTCGCGGCGCAGCCCAACCCACCGACGGCGGCCGTCGACGAACGTCGTGGTCACCCCGGCCTCGCGCAGCACCCGCCAGTGGTGGGACATGGTGGCGGCCTTGACGTCCACGTCGTAGGCGTCCGCCGAGCACGGGTGCGGCTCCTGCTGGGCGGCGAGCTCGCGCAGGATCTCCAGGCGCACCGGGTCGGCCAGTGCGCGGAGCACCGTGACGAGGTCGATGTCGTCCCGGTCGGGTTGAGGAAGCGTGCGACTCACGGGACCACCCTGCCAAATACTTTGACAACGATCAAACTATACGACACGATTGCCCGCGTGACGCTTCGATCGTCATCGAACAATACGGGGATGTTGACCGTGCTCGCGGTCGGCGTGTTCACCGTCGGCACCGACCTGTTCGTCCTCAATGGACTCCTGCCGACGATCGCCGCCGATTTGCGGGTGTCGGAGTCCACGGCGGGCCAGCTGACGACGGTGTTCGCCGTGACCTACGCGGTCGGCTCCCCGCTGATCGCCGCGTTCACCGGCGGCTGGGACCGGCGCTGGCTGCTGGCCGGCGGGATGGTGGTGTTCGTCGTCGGCATGGTCGGCCAGGCGGTCGGCACGACGTTCGCGGTGCTGGCCCTCGCGCGGGTGGTCGCCGCGATCGGCGCGGCGGCCTTCCAGTCCAACGCGTTCGCGGTGGCCGGCGCGACCGCGAGCGACGCGACCCGTGGGCGGGCGCTGTCCTGGGTGGCGACGGGCCTCTCGGTGTCCAGCGTGGCCGGCGTGCCGATCGGCGTGCTCGTCGGCGCGTGGCTCGGCTGGCGGGGCGTGATGTGGGCGATCGCCGGGATCGGCGTGCTGGTCGCGGTCTCGCTGACGGGGCTGCCGCGCGTGACGGTGCCGGCGGCCGGGCTGCGGAT
>NZ_JBOHGA010000266.1:0-7718 GCF_050699915.1 Actinophytocola sp. | reverse complement strand
GCGCATCGCCGCCCGCGCCGGCGCCGAGCTGCTGGTGCTGCACGTCCTGCGCGGCGACGGGCTCGCCGGCGTCGGCCCGCGGGCGGTCACCGAGATGCGCCGCCTCGCCGACGACCTCGGCGCGTCCTTCCACACGGTGATCGGCGACGACGTGCCGACCGCGCTGCTGGACTTCGCCCGCGGCGCGAACGCCACCCAGCTCGTCCTCGGCACCTCGCGGCGCGCCCGCTTCGCGCGCGTGTTCGACGAGGGCATCGGCGCCACCGTCGTGCAGCGGTCGGGGTCGATCGACGTGCACATGATCACCCACTCGGAGACGCGGCGAGGGTGGCGGTTCGGGCTCGCGCACAGCCCCCTGCGCGGGGCTCGGCGGCTGCTGGCACTGGCGTTCGCGGTGGTCGGTCCGGCGCTGGTCACCGTCGTCGGCGTGCTGCTGGGCGACGGCGTCGGCGTCTCCACCGACGTGGTCGGTTACCTCCTGGTGGTCGTGCTCGTGGCGCTCGCCGGGGGACTGGCGCCGGCCGTGCTCGCGGCGCTGCTCTCCGGCGGCCTGCTGAACTACTTCTTCACCGAGCCCGTCCACACGCTGCGCGTCGCGGACACTGAGAACGTGGTCCTGGTGGCCGCCATGGTCGTCGTCGCCGTGCTCGTGGCGATCGTGGTGGACCGCGCTGCCCGGCGCACGGTCCAGGCGGCACAGGCGCGGACCGAGGCGTCGCTGCTGTCCTCCTACGCGCGGACCGTGCTCGCCGACCCGGACCCGGTGGACCGGCTGCTGGAGAAGGTGCGGGAGAACTTCGGGCTCACGTCCGTGGCGCTGCTGGAGCGGCGCGCGGGTGACAACGGGGCGGGCTGGGAGCGGGTGGCGTTCGTCGGGCCGGAGCCGTGCGACCAGCCGGACGAGGCGGATGTCGACGTGCCGGTCACGCCGGACGTGCACCTGGCGCTGCGCGGACGGGCGCTGCCGGCGCAGGCCCGGGGAGTGTTGGAGACCGCGGCGGGTCAGGCGCTGCTCGCCCTGCGCCATCAGCGGATGCGGCGCGAGGCGGCCGATGCCAAACGGCACGCGGAGACCACCGAGCTGCGCACCGCGCTGCTCTCGGCCGTCGGGCACGACCTGCGCACGCCGCTCACGTCGATCAAGGCCGCGGTCGGCAGCCTGCGCGCGCCCGACCTTCGTCTGTCCGAAGAGGACTCGGCGGAGCTGCTGGCGACCATCGAGGAGTCGGCCGACCGGCTCTCCGGGCTGATCGGCAACCTGCTCGACTCCTCGCGGCTCGCCACCGGCGCGGTCCGCCCGCGGCTGCGAGCCGTTACCTACGACGAGATCGTGGCCCGCGCGCTGTCCGGTGTGGACGGTTGGGCCGAGGTCGCGGTGGACGTGGACGAGGCGCTGCCGGCGGTGCGCGCCGACTCCGGCCTGCTGGAGCGGGTGGTCGCGAACGTGGTCGACAACGCGCTGCGGCACGGCCGGCCGGACCGCCCGGTCGCGCCGGGCGAGCCGGCGATCGCGGTGCGGGCGAGCGCGCACGGGGACCGGGTGGAACTGCGGGTCGTCGACCACGGTCGCGGGCTGCCGAAGGGCCGCGCCGGGGACGGCGCGGAGTTCTCGCCGTTCCAGCGGCTCGGCGACACCTCGAGCGGCGTCGGGCTCGGCATGTCGGTGGCCAAGGGGTTCACCGACGCGATGGGTGGCACGATTCGGACGGAGGACACGCCGGGCGGCGGGCTCACCGTGGTGATCTCGCTGCCGGCCGATGGTGAGGGGCAGGGGCTGTGACCGCAACCGTGACCCGGGTGCTCGTGGTCGACGACGAGCCGCAGATCGTCCGGACGCTGCGGATCAACCTCACCGCGCGCGGCTACGAGGTGGCGATCGCCGCGGACGGGCGGGAGGCGCTGCGGGTCGCGGCCGCGGTGCGGCCCGACGTCGTGGTGCTCGACCTCGGCTTGCCGGACATCGACGGCTCGACCGTGATCGAGGGGCTGCGCGGTTGGACCGCGGTGCCGATCATCGTGCTGTCCGCGCGAGCCGAGTCGGGCGACAAGGTGGCCGCGCTCGACGCCGGCGCCGACGACTATGTGACCAAGCCCTTCGGCATGGACGAGCTCCTGGCCCGGCTGCGGGCCGCGGTGCGTCGGGCGTCGGCGGCGGTGCCCGGCGGCGAGGAGGCGGTCGTGGAGACCGACGCGTTCACCGTCGACCTCGCGGCGAAGAAGGTGCTGCGCGACGGCGCCGAGGTGCACCTGACGCCGACCGAGTGGGGCGTGCTGGAGCTCCTGGTGCGCAACAAGGGCAAGTTGGTGGCGCAGAAGCAGCTGCTGCAGGAGGTGTGGGGGCCGGCGTACGCGTCGGAGACGCACTACCTGCGGGTGTACCTCGCGCAGCTGCGCCGAAAGCTGGAGCCCCAGCCGTCCCGCCCGCGCCACCTGCTGACCGAGGCGGGCATGGGTTACCGCTTCGAACCATAGGCGCTGAGCTCAGGACTCGATGTGCGGAAGTCCGGCGCCACCCAACGCAACCTCAGGGGAACGTGACGGCACCCAGCCACCATCAACCTGCCCACGTGCGCGTCAGCTGGAACGCGACCAACACTTGGAATTTCGGGGAGGCGGACTAGCTCAATAGCCGAAGTCCTGGGTCCAGAACATGCCGTTCTCGTCCAGGCCGACGCCGATCGACTTCAGGTCGCAGTTCTGGATGTTGGCTCGGTGACCGTCGGAGTCCATCCAGCTCTGCATGACGTCCGCGGCGTCCTGCTGACCGCGCGCGATGTTCTCGGCACCGGGAGTGGGGTAGCCGGCGTTGACGATCCGCTCGGCGAAAGTCAGTCCTTCCGGCGTGGTGTGATCGAAGTAGTCACGTTCGGCCATATCGCCGCTGTGGTCCTGCGCCGCCTGGGCCAGCATCGGATCGGTCCGCAGCGGCTCGCAGCCGACCTTGGCCCGCTCCGCGTTGGCCAGGGCGACGACATCGTCCTCGATCTCGCTCTGCGGCAGGTCCGGAGTCGTCGGCACGGTCTCCTCGGACGACGTCTGGTCGGACGACCCCGAGGGGCTCGGCTGGTTGGTGCCGTCGCTGGACTCGGGCGACCCCTCGCTCGACTTCTCCGACTTCTCGGAGTCCTGGTCACCGGGGTTCGGAGAGTCGGTGCCCATCCGGTTCCCGGGGCGCTCCAGGCCGCCCTGAGGGTCGTCCGCGTCGGCAGCGGACAACGCCACCTGGGCGTCGTCGGACACGCCCGACCCGTCGAAGTTGGAGATCAGTGTCGCGCCACCGGCGGTGATCACACCGAGCAGCGCCGCCGCGAGGGCGGGGAGCACAGGTCTCCGTCTGTGTGCCGATGTCACGGTTCGGCAACGTACCACTATTGGGTGATCTTATGAAGGCCGGGTTAGTTACCCGAGGTAGTAGTCGGTGCGGTCACCGTGACGGACTTCGTCTCGGTGTCCGTCTTGCCTTTGTCGTCGGTGACCGTGAGCGTCACCTCGAAGGTGCCGGCCTCGTCGAACGTGTGCGACGCGGTCTCGCTCGAGGCGCCGAAGCTCCAGCTGTACGAGGCGATGCTGCCGTCCGGGTCCGACGAGTTCGCGCCGTCGAAGTCACAGGCGAGGTTGGTGCAGGTGAAGTCGAAGCCCGCGACGGGCGCCTTGTTGACCGGCGGCTGGGTGGTCGGCGGCCGGGTGGTCGTCTGACCCGGGGTCGTCGTGGTCTCCCCGCCGCCGGTCGTCGTCTCCTCGTCCTCGGTGGTCGTCTCGTCGTCCTCCGACGTCGACGACGCGGTCGACGAGTCGCCGCGCTTGGTGGGCTTCTTCGAGGAGCTGCCGGGCGCGGACGTGGCGGTCGGGTCGGTGGTATATGTCTCCGCCGTGGTGGTCTCGACCTTGTCCTCGCTCTGCGGCGCCGGCGCCGCAGAGTCGTCGCGGGTACTGGCCAGCGCGGCGACGGTGGCGAACACCGTCGAGACCACGAGCGCGGCGACCCCGAGCGAGACGTACGGCGAGCGGGAGAGCCTCGACTTCTCCTCTGGGTTGTCCGGTAAGGGAGTCAGCTCGTCATCTGGCTCCGACATGCAGGGCCAACCTCCTCGGCTCGTCCGCCGTTGCTCCAGACGGAGTATTACAGCTGGGTAACATATCACCGTCACCGATTGCACACACCGGATCGAGGTAGTCACCGTCCGTGGACACCTTAGATGACTCGGCGGCCCGCTTGACAGCATGGGTTCACGGCCGCGTGCAGGGCGTCGGGTTCCGGTGGTGGACCCGCGCCCGCGCCTGCGAGCTGGGCCTGCGCGGCTACGCGCGCAACCTCGCCGACGGTCGCGTCGAGGTGGTCGCGGAGGGTGCCAGGGAGTCCTGCGACCGCCTTCTGGAGCTGCTCCGGTCCGGCGGCGCGCCCGGCACCGTCGAGCTCGTCGTGGACCGGTGGACCGCCGCCAAGGGGAACCTCGCGGGCTTCGTCGAACGGTGAGGCGAACGTCGAGTCAACGCTGAGTCAGCGGCGGGCCGAGACGTTGCGCCGATTCGGTGAGTCGCAGGTAGATCCACCTGGGATTTGAACCGGTAGAACGCTTTCGGCGTATGACTTTGATGTGGGGAACACCCCGGGCCAGGAGGACGAGCTCCTCCGCGAGCTCTACAGCCGTTATCGACGGCCGCTGTACGGATACGTGCTGCGGGCGGTCGGCGGGGACCACCAGTACGCCGAGGACATCGTGCAGGAGACCCTGCTGCGGGCGTGGCGAAACGCCAACAACCTGACCGCCGACGCGGCGGGCCCGTGGCTCTACACGGTCGCCCGCAACCTCGTGGTGTCCGGTTTCCGCAGGCAGGGCGCCCGGGTCGACGAGGTGCCGATCATGGAGCGGGACTGGGCCAAGCAGACCGACGACTTCGACCGCGTGCTGCAGGGCTGGCAGGTCGCGGAGGTGATGCGCGGCCTGTCGAAGGACCACCGCGCGGTGATCGGCGAGCTGTTCTTCCGCCGCCGCACCATCGCCGAGGCCGCGGCCGCGCTCGGGGTGCCGCCCGGCACGGTCAAGTCGCGCACCTTCTACGCGCTGCGGGCGCTGCGCGACGCGCTCGAGGAGCGGGGGGTGACCGAGCCATGACCTGCGCGAACACCGTCACCCTCGGTGCCTACCTGCTCGGCGCGCTCGACCCGATGGAGCGTTTCGAGTTCGAGGCGCACCTCAGCGGCTGCGACACCTGCCGGGCCGAACTGGTCCGGCTCGCCCCACTGCCCGGCATGCTCAACCAGATCTCGCTGGACGACTTCTCCGACGGTCTGCCGCCGACCACGCTCGAGGAGGCCCACCCGACCGCCCCGGTGCCGGGCCTGCCGCTGTCCACGCAGCTCATGCGCCCGGAGACCAGCGTGCCCGAGCTCCTGCACCCGGAGCTCTTCCGGCCCGGCCCCGCCGGCGAGCGCTTCCCGCCGGAGTTCGGCGGGCCGGTGCCCGCCCCGCGCGGCCCGGGTCCCGCGTTCGATGTGCCCCCGCCGCCGCGCGGCCCGGGTGGCCGCGACACGCCCAACACGCCCGACACGCCGGCGACCGCGTCACGCGGGCGCCGCTACTGGAAGGTCGCGGCCGCCGCCGCGGTCGTCCTCGTCATCGCGATCGGAGGCGTCCTCGGCTGGCAGGCCGTGCAGCCGGACTCGACCCCGGCGCAGGCGCCCGGCATCACCTGGCGGGCCACCACGCCGGACGGTGCCGCGAGCGCCGACGCGCGGCTGGTCGATCATGAGTGGGGGACCGAGATCCAGGTCAAGATCCACGGCATGCCCCCTGGTCGGCAGTGCTACATGGTCGTCTACGACCACTACGGCAACCAGGAGGTCGCCGGGTGGTGGGGGACCGACCACGACTACGCCGCGGAGATCCCGGCGAGCACCTCGTTCCAGCGCAGCAAGATCGAGAAACTCGAGCTGCGGCTGGACGACCGCACGGTCGCGCTGACCATCCCCGCGCAGGGCCGATAGCACGCGTTCACTCCGCCGCCACGCACCCGTCATCCCACGGTTGCGCGGACCCCACAGGTACCCTCGATGGACAGACCGCGCTTCACGGTTGTCTGAGAGGTACGCGTCTCGTGCATTTGAAGAGCCTGACGCTCAAGGGGTTCAAGTCTTTCGCGTCGGCCACCACGTTGCGCTTCGAACCGGGTATCACCTGCGTCGTCGGACCCAACGGTTCGGGCAAGTCCAACGTGCTGGACGCGCTGCGGTGGGTCATGGGCACCCAGGGCGCGAAGGACCTGCGCGGCGGCAAGATGGAGGACGTCATCTTCGCCGGCACCGCCAGCCGCGCCCCGCTCGGCCGTGCCGAGGTCAGCCTCACTATCGACAACTCCGACGGCGCGCTGCCGATCGACTACACCGAGGTGTCGATCACTCGCCGGATGTTCCGCGACGGCGCGAGCGAGTACGAGATCAACGGCAACACCTGCCGGCTGATGGACGTCCAGGAGCTGCTCTCCGACTCCGGCATCGGCCGCGAGATGCACGTGATCGTCGGTCAGGGCCAGCTCGCCCAGATCCTCGAGGCCAAGCCCGAGGAGCACCGCGCCTTCATCGAGGAGGCGGCCGGCGTCCTCAAGCACCGCAAGCGCAAGGAGAAGGCGCTTCGCAAGCTCGACGCGATGCAGGCCAACCTCACCCGGCTCACCGACCTCACCAGCGAGCTGCGCCGCCAGCTCAAGCCGCTCGGCAAGCAGGCCGAGATCGCCCGCAAGGCTCAGGCCGTCCAGGCCGAGCTGCGTGACGCGCGGCTGCGGCTGCACGCCGACGACCTGGTCAGGCAGCGGACCGACATCGCCAGGGAACAGGCCGACGAGCAGGCCGCGCGCGCCCGCCGGCACGACGTCGAGCAGGCACTCGAGGTAGCCGACGCGAAGCAGACCGCACTGGAGGACCAGCTCGCGGTCGACGCGCCGCGGCTCGCGTCCGCGCAGGAGACCTGGTACCGGCTCTCCGCGCTGGAGGAGCGGCTGCGCGGCACCGTGCGGCTGGCCGTCGAGCGCGAGCGCCACCTGTCCGCCGAGGTCGAGGCGCCGCGCGGCGGCCGGGACCCGGAGGAGCTGGACGCGGAGGCCGAGGAGACCGCGATCCGCGAGGCCGAGCACGCCGAGCGGGTCGAGGTGGCCCGCGGCGCACTGGGCGAGGCCGCGGAGCGCCGGACCGAGCTCGAGCAGGCCGTGCAGGCCGCCGAGCAGGCACACCTGGCCGCCGTGCGTGCGGTCGCCGACCGGCGCGAGGGCCTCGCCCGGCTCTCCGGTCAGGTCGACGCCCTGCGCAGCAAGACCGGCGCCACGGCCGAGGAGATCGAGCGGCTGTCCACGACGCTGACGGAGGCCACCGAGCGGGCCGAGGACGCCGCGGTCGAGCTGGCCGAGGCGCAGGCCGAGTCGGGCGTCGAGGACGCCGACGACGCGGGCCTGGCCGACCGGTTCGAGCAGGCCAAGGCCGCACAGCAGGCCGCGCAGGCCCGGGTCGACGAGCTGGTGGCCGCCGAGCGCACGGCGGAGAAGGACATCGCGTCGTGGCAGGCTCGCGTCGACGCGCTCTCGCTCGGCCTGTCCCGCAAGGACGGCGCCGGCGCGCTGCTCGCCGCGGGTGACCGGATGCCGGGCCTGCTCGGCTCGGTGGCCGCGCTGCTGACCGTCGAGCCGGGTGCCGAGGCGGCGCTCGCCGCGGCGCTGGGCCCGGTGGCGGA
>NZ_JBOHGA010000265.1:0-7748 GCF_050699915.1 Actinophytocola sp. | reverse complement strand
GTCCGCGGGCGCGGGCCGGGCGTCCGGGTCGCGCACGAGACACCGCTCGACCAGCGGGCGCAGCTCGGCCGGCACCCCCGCCAGGTCCGGGTCGGTGTGCATCGCCCGGTACAGCAGTCCCGGCACCTCGCCTGATCCGAACGGGCCCGCGCCGGTGGCCGCGAAGGCCAGAACGGCGCCGAGCGCGAACACGTCGCTCGCGGGCGTCGCGTCGCGGCCCTCGATCTGCTCCGGGGACAGGAAGCCCGGCGTGCCGATGAACACGCCCGTCGCCGTCAGGTCCACGCCCTGCAGCGCCTTCGCGATGCCGAAGTCCAGCACCCGCGGCCCGTCCCCGGCCAGCAACACGTTGGCCGGCTTGAGGTCGCGGTGCACGAGACCCGTCGCGTGGATCGCCCGCAGCGCCTCCGCGAGCCCGGCGACCAGCCGCCGCAGCGCGGGCACGGGCAGCGGCCCGTGCGAGGTGACCGCCGTGAGCAGCGTCGGCCCCGGCACGTACTCGGTCGCGAGCCACATCCCGTCCGGGTCGGCGTCGACGACCGCCGCGGTCCAGAAGCCGCCGACCGTGCGCATCGCGGCGACCTCGCGGCGGAAGCGCTCGCGAAAGCCCTCGTCGTCGGCCAGCTCGGACCTGATCACCTTCACCGCGACCGGTCTGCCGCCGGGGGATCTGGCCAGGAACACCCGGCCCATGGCGCCGTGCCCGAGCCTGCCGAGCACGGCATACTCGCCGATCTTCGTGGGGTCCGAGGTTCCTAACGCCTGCACCGCCCGCACGATACCGGGGCCGCTAGCGGTAGCTGAGCAGTTCGCGGTGTTCGCCCTCGAAGTGGGCGTGCTCGTTGAACGACAGCAGGCTCACGCCGGACCGGCCGCGCACCACCTTGGTGATGCTGGCGTTCGCCATCGTCCGGTTCAGGGCCAGGAAGCCGGCCGGCGGCGCGCTCGTCAGCGCCGCGCACACCGCGCTGATGACTCCGGCGGAGGTGAACGCGAGCGCGCTCCCGCCGCGCGGCAGGTCGTCGAACATCGCGTCGACCGCGGCCAGCGCGCCACCGGAGAACTCCGCCCAGGTGCCCGACCCGCCCACCGCCGAGCCGCCCTCGATCCACCCTCGCAGCGCGTCGTCCAGCAGCGTCTGGAACCGGCGGGCGGCCGCGGCCAGGTCGGCGAGGTCGCCGGCTTGTCCCTCCGGCACGAGGCCGAGGTGGTCGTACTCGTCGAGCCTCGGGTCCTGTCGCACCTCGACGTCGAGCCCGGCCGCGGGCAGGCACGCCTCGGCGGTCGCGAGCTGGCGGCGCAGCGTCCCGGACCACACCGCGTGCACCGGCACCCGCCGGCGGGCCAGCTCCTCGCCGAGCACGGTGGCCTGCCGCTTGCCGGTCGGGGACAGCACGTCGTAGTCGGCCGAGCCGAACGACGCCTGCCCGTGCCGCAGCAGGTAGATCGCCGCCATGTCAGCCGATCGCCGCGCGGCAGCGGTCGAACAGGTAGCCGGCGAACCGGTTGAGCTGCGCGAAGGCCGGGTTGTGCGTCTGCCCCTCGTGGTAGCGGAAGTAGATCTGCTGCATGATCACCGCGAGCCGGAACTGGCCGAACACCTCGTAGAACGTCCAGTTCGCCGCGGACAGGCCGGTTCGCTCGCAGTAGTAGTCGACCAACTCGCGGCGGGTCGGCATGCCGGGCAGGTGCGAGGGCTGCTTGCGCATCAGCTGCGCCATCTCGTCGTCGTCGGCCTGCGTCCAGTAGGCGAGGCTGCCGGCCAGGTCCATCAGCGGGTCGCCGAGCGTGGCCATCTCCCAGTCAAGCACCCCGACCACGTCCAGCGTGTCCGCCTTGTCCAGCACCACGTTGTCGAACCGGAAGTCGTTGTGGATCACGCAGATCCGCACGTCGCCCGGCTGGTTGCCGGCCAGCCACGCCATCACGTCCGCGTTCTCCGCCACGTCGGGCGTGCGGGCCTTGCGGAAGCGGTCGGACCAGCCGCGCACCTGCCGCTCCACGTAGCCCGCGCCCTTGCCCAGGTCGGCGAGCCCGGCGGCCTCGGCGTCCACCTGGTGCAGCTCGATCAACCGGTCGAACGTCCGGAACGCGAGCGCACGGAGGTCGGGCTCGGTCAGTGCCATCCCCTCGGGCAGGTCGCCGCGCAGGATGATGCCCTCGATCCGCTCCATCACGTAGAAGTCCGAGCCCAGCACGGCCGGGTCGGTGCACAGCGCCAACACGTTGGGCACGTACGGGTACACCGGCCGCAGCCGGCTCTGCACCTCGAACTCGCGGCGCATGTCGTGCGCCGACTTCGCCTTGTGCCCGGCCGGCGGCCGGCGCAGGATCAGGTCCCGGTCCGGGTAGCGCAGCAGGTAGGTCAGGTTCGACGCCCCGCCGGGGAACTGGCGCACCTCGAGCAGCTCGCCCAGACCGTCCACGTTGGACTCAAGCCAGACGCGGACCGAAGCCGTGTCGAACGCATCCTCCTCGCGCACGGCGCCCGGCTCGTCCCGCAGCCCCGTCATGAACCCTCCCGTTCCAATGTGGACCGAAGCCGCGACCAGTAGGTGCGCACCTGCCCGTCCACCAGCCGCGGCGCCAACCGCTTCAGCCGCGCCGAACGGCGCCCGTCCGGGTGGGTCAGCACCAGGAAACGCTTGCGCGCCACCGCGTCCACCACCTGGCCGGCGACGTCCTCGGCGGTCACCGGCGACGAGTCCATCAGCTTGTCCATCAACACGGCCAGGCCCGGGTCGGGGCTGCGCAGCCGGTCGCCGAGGTTGGTGCGGAAGTACGCGGGGCAGACCACGGTGGTGTGCACGCCGTAGGGCTCGAGCTCCAGGCGCAGCGTCTCCGACAGCGAGATCACCCCGGCCTTCGTCACGTTGTAGGAGCTCATCGCGGGCAGGTTCATGATCCCGGCCAGCGAGGCGACGTTCACGATGTGCCCGGCGTGCTGGTCCTTGAACAGCGGCACGAACGTGCGGCAGCCGCGGACCACGCCCTTGAGGTTGATCTCCCAGATCCAGTCCCAGTCCTCGAGCGGGATCCGCTCGAAGCGCCCGCCCGCGCCGACCCCGGCGTTGTTGACCAGCACGTCCAGCCCGCCCCAGTCCGCCTGACAGCGGTCCAGCGCGGCCTGCCACGCGGCGTCGGACGTGACGTCCAGCTCGATCGCCGGCTGGCCGAGCTCCTTGCCCACCGTCTCCGCCGCCGTGAGGTCCACGTCGGACACGAGGACGTCGGCCCCCGCGGCGGCGAACCTCGTGGCGATGGCGCGGCCGAGCCCCGACCCCGCACCGGTGACGGCAACTCTCACCGACTGTCCTGCGTGTAGGGCGCCAGCTCGAATCGGGCCACGAGATTCAGGTGCACCTCGTCCGGGCCGTCCGCGAGGCGCAGCGACCGCGCGGAGGCGTACGCGCCGGCGAGCGGGAAGTCGTCGGACACGCCGGCGGCGCCGTGCAGCTGGATGGCCATGTCGATGACCTCGAGGGCCATGCTCGGCACCGCCACCTTGATCTGCGACACCTCGCTGCGCGCACCGGCCAGGCCCAAGGTGTCGAGCAGCCACGCGGTCTGCAGCACGAGCAGCCGTGCCTGGTTGATCGCGATCCGCGCCTTGGCGATCCGCTCCCGGTTGCCGCCCAGGTTCGCGAGCGGCTTGCCGAAGGCGACCCGGCTGGTGGACCGCGCGCAGGCCAGCTCGAGCGCCCGCTCGGCCAACCCGATCAGCCGCATGCAGTGGTGGATGCGGCCCGGGCCGAGCCGGCCCTGGGCGATCTCGAAGCCGCGGCCCGGCCCGGCGATCACCGCGGACAGCGGCAGCCGCACGTCGGTGAACGTGACCTCGCCGTGCCCGTAGGGCTCGTCCTGGTGACCGAACACCGACAGCATCCGCTCGACCTTCACACCGTCGGCGTCTAGCGGCACCAGCACCATCGAGTGCCGCTGGTGGCGTGCCGCCTCCGGGTCGGTGAGGCCCATGAAGATGACGAAGCCGCAGTTGGGGTGGCCGATCCCGGAGCTCCACCACTTTCGTCCATTGAGGACGATCTGGTCGCCGTCGACGACCGCGGTGGCGGCCATGTTCGTGGCGTCGGAGGAGGCGACCCCGGGCTCGGTCATGCAGAACGCGGAGCGGATCTCCCCGCGCAGCAACGGTGCGAGCCAGCGCTCCTGCTGCTCGGGACTGCCGTACTTGACCAGCACCTCGGCGTTGCCGGTGTCCGGCGCGTTGCAGTTGAAGATCTCCGGCGCGAGTGGCGAGCGGCCCATCTGCTCGGCGAGCGGCGCGTACTCCGCGTTGGACAGTCCGGCGCCGCCGTGCTCGGTGTCGGGCAGGAAGAGGTTCCACAGGCCCTGCTCGCGGGCCTTTCTCTTGAGCTCGTCGACCACGGGCAGCACGGTCCACGGATCGCGCGCCGAACGGAGGGTGCGGTGGTAGTCGGCCTCGACGGGCTCGATCTCCGCACGAACGAAGTCGCCGACGCGTCGCAGGTAGTCGGCCGCCTTGGGCGAGTGCGAGAAGTCCACCCCCTGACCATAGGCGCAAGACGCCGCCCCCGGGACTGGTCCCGGGGGCGGCGTTGGTTACAAAACCAGCTGTGCTACCTGACTCAGGCGCCCGTGTAGAGCAGCAGGTTCGGGGTGTCCGGGCTGGCGTTGGTGATCTTGTCCGGCGTCGCCGCCGCACTCAGACCGGCAGCCACGTCAGCCGGCGCCGCCTCGGGGTTGTTCTGCAGGAACAGCGCCGCGGCACCCGCCACGTGCGGGGTCGCCATCGAGGTGCCGCTGATCGTGTTGGTGGCACCGTCGTTCCAGGACGAGGTGATGTCCACGCCCGGGGCGTAGATGTCGACGACCGAGCCGAAGTTCGAGAACTCGGCCTGGGCGTCGGCGATGTCCGACGCGGCGACGGTGATCGCCTCGGTGACGCGGGCCGGCGAGAAGCCGGAGGCGTCGGCCGAGGAGTTGCCGGCGGCGATCGCGTAGGTCACGCCCGACTCGACGGAGGTGCGCACGGCCTGGTCGAGCGCCTCGTCGGCGCCGCCACCCAGGCTCATGTTGGCCACCGACGGGCCGCTGTGGTTCTGGGTGACCCAGTCGATGCCGGCGACGACCTGCTCGGTCGTGCCGCTGCCGCTGTCGTCGAGCACGCGGACGCCGACGATGCTGACACCCTTGGCCACGCCGTACTCGGCGCCACCGATCGTGCCGGCGACGTGCGTGCCGTGACCGTGGCCGTCGGCCGGGTCGGTGTCGCCGTCGATCGCGTCGAAGCCACCGGTCGCCCGGCCCTCGAACGTCGGGTGGTCGACCATGACACCGGTGTCGATGACGAACGCGGTGACGCCGTCACCCTTGTTGGCGTAGGTGTAGGAGTTGTCCAGCGGCAGGTCGCGCTGGTCCAGGCGGTCGATGCCCCACGACGGCGGGTTGGCCTGGGTCTCCGAAACCGTGAACTTCTGGCTCTGCTGCACGTAGGCGACGTTGCTGTCGGCCGCGAGCTGCTTGGCCTGCGCCTCCGTGGCGGAGACCGAGAAGCCGTGCAGCGCGGTCGTGTACTTGTAGCCGACCTTGGCGCCGTACTCGGCGCTCAGGGTGTCGGCCTGGGTGGAGATGGCGCCGGCCTTGAAGTTGTCCTTCAGCACCACGATGTACTTGCCGTCCACCGCGTTCGCGGTGTCGGCCAGCCGAATCTGACCCTCCTGCGCCTGTGCGGGCATCGCGACGACCGCGGCGACCGCCGCTGCCGCTGCCACGAAACCCACGCCGGCGATCAGCCGGCCCCGACTCATGCGCGTCATATCTAGTAGACCCTTCCTGATCCCCGACAATGTGGACAGTGGCGCCGCATCGGTGCCCCGTGAATGAATCCACACGCCCCTGCCTTATTGATATGCAACTCCTTTGGAAAACCATGAGCAACGTTTGCCACTTGCCATTACTAGGCCGAACGGCGCAATCGCCCTCGGCCGTTCGGGCGTGATGTGAATGCGCTCTCAGTAAGGTCCGTTGTGCAATTGTCTATTTGCTACCCGCCAGTAGACCGATCAGTAACTTGCGGTCTGAACTGGCCTTATGCCGCTGGGAACGCAATCGATGGCACCGGCCGGGCAATTTGCATTCACAATGGTACCGACGCTCGAATTCCCATCACTGGGAATGCAAATTCTGTTTGACACAATTCGAGTTGGACACCCATTTCGACCGGATCCCAAACTATGGGGCCTTGCATCGGTCAAATTGGTGTGATAATGAGCGTCAGCCGATCTCGGCGAGTCTGTCCTTGAGGATCTTGCCGGTGGCGTTGCGCGGAAGCTCGTCGAGGAACACGACGTCGCGCGGCACCTTGTACCGGGCGAGGTTCGCCCGCACGTGCGCGCGGACCGCGTCCGCGTCGAGCTCCGCGTCGGTGCGGGCGACCACGTATGCCTTGAGCCGCTGGCCGAACTCGTCGTCCGGCACGCCGGTCACCGCGGCCTCGGTGACGCCGTCGTGCTCGAGCAGGACGTTCTCGACCTCGCCGGGGAACACGTTCTCCCCACCCGAGACGATCATGTCGTCGTCCCTGCCGTCGATGAACAGCCGGCCCTGGGCGTCGAAGTGGCCGACGTCGCCGCTGGAGAGAAGGCCGTCGATGACGTCCTTCTGCCGGCCGTCGGTGTAGCCCTCGAAGCTCAGCATGCTGCCGACGAAGACCCGGCCGACCTCGTTCGCGCCGGTGACCCGGCGGCCCTCGTCGTAGAGCGCGACCCGGCAGCCGACCGGCGCGCGGCCGACCGTGCCCGGCGCCTCGCGCCAGTCCTGCGGGGTCGCCACCGTGGCGACCGCGACCTCGGTCGAGCCGTACAGGTTGTGCACGACCTCGCCGAACGCCTCGGTGGCCCGGTTGCCGAGCTCGGGGGGCAGCGAGGAGCCGGCGCAGAAGACGATGCGCAGCGACGAGGTGTCGTACCGGTTCAGCACGTCCGGCCCGAGGTCGACGATGCGCCGCAGCATCGTGGGCACCAGCACCAGCGCGGTGGCCTTGTTGTCCTGTACCGCACGCAGCGTCGCCTCCGGGTCGAACCGGCGGCGCAGCACCACGGTCGAGCCGAGCGCGAACGACAGCAGGAACTGGGACAGCCCGGTGCCGTGGAACAGCGGCGCGGCGAGCACCGTGCACTCCCCGACCCGCAGCGGGATGCGGTCGAGGAACTGGGCGGCGGCGAGCGGGGACTTGATCTGGCGGGGCGCGCCCTTCGGCGTGCCGGTGGTGCCGCTGGTGAGCAGCACGAGTCCGCCCGGCTCGGGCGGGCTGGCGACCGGGCGGTCGTCGGTGCTGGTGATCAGCTCGTCCAGGGTCGGCCGGCTCGGGTTCGTGCCCTCGTCGACCCAGGCGAGCAAGCGCGGCAGATCCTCGTCGAGGGCATCGACGAGCTCGGTGAACTCTTCGTCGTAGACGATGGCGGAGACCTGCTCCCGGCGCGCCACGTCGACGAGCTGCGGCTTGGCGAAGCCGGTGTTCATCAGCAACAGCCGGGCGCCGAGCTTGCCGGCCGCGACCATCGTGTCGACCGCGCCGCGGTGGTCGCGGGCGAGCAGGGCGATCACGGAGCCGGCATCGAGCCCGCGCGCGGCGAACGCCCTGGCCAGCGCGTTGGAGCGGGTGTCGAGCTGGTGGTAGGTGAGCGGACCGAGCTCGTCGACGACGCCGACGGCGAGGTGGTCCCGGCGCGCCGCGACGTGGGCGGCGCCGGCGACCGGGCCGAGCC
>NZ_JBOHGA010000264.1:0-7789 GCF_050699915.1 Actinophytocola sp. | reverse complement strand
GGTTCGGCCGCGGCGGGCCACCGGGCAGCTCGCCCGCGCCGGGCGCGGTGCGGACCGGGGTGGGCTCGGGCTCCTCGCGGACCGGCGGCCACGGCTCGCCGCGCTCCTTGGCCAGCTCGCCGGGCGTCTTGATCGGCGGCTTGTCCGAGGGCGTGCGGCCACCGAACTCGTTGAACGCCGTGATCCGCGGGCGCTTCTCCACCTTCGAGAAGATCCGCTGCAGGTCCTTGCGCTGCAGGGTTTCCTTGTCCAGCAGCTCGATGACCAGGTTGTCGAGCACGTCGCGGTAGGTGTTGAGCACGTCCCACGCCTCGGTGTGCGCCGCCTCGATGAGCTTGCGCACCTCCTCGTCGATCTCGTGCGCGACCTCGAGCGAGTAGTCCGGCGCATGGCCCATCGACCGGCCGAGGAACGGGTCGCCCTGCTCCTGGCCGTACTTGACCGCGCCGAGCCGTGCGGACATGCCGTACTCGGTGACCATCGCCTTCGCGATCTTGGTGGCCTGCTCGATGTCCGACGACGCGCCCGTGGTCGGCTCGTGGAACACCAGCTCCTCCGCCGAACGGCCACCCAGTGCGAACACCAGACGGGCGATCATCTCGGAACGGGTCATGATCTGCTTGTCGTCCTCGGGCACGACGAGCGCATGCCCGCCGGTTCTGCCTCGAGGCAGGATCGTCAGCTTGTAGACCGGTTCCAGGTCCGGCATCGCCCACGCGGCGAGCGCGTGCCCGCCCTCGTGGTAGGCCGTGATCTTCTTCTCCTTCTCGGAGATGATCCGGCTCTTGCGGGCCGGACCGCCGATCACGCGGTCGACCGACTCCTCCAGCGCGACGCTGTCGATCATGGTGCCGTTGGTGCGGGCGGTGAGCAGCGCGGCCTCGTTGATCACGTTGGCCAGGTCGGCGCCGGACATACCGACGGTGCGCTTGGCCAGGCCGTCGAGGTCGGCGTCCGGGTCGAACGGCTTGCCCTTGGAGTGGACCTGCAGGATCTTCTTGCGGCCGGTCAGGTCCGGTGCGGACACCGGGATCTGCCGGTCGAAGCGGCCCGGGCGCAGCAGCGCCGGGTCGAGGATGTCGGGCCGGTTGGTGGCCGCGATCAGGATGATGCCGCCGCGGGCGTCGAAGCCGTCCATCTCGACGAGCAGCTGGTTGAGGGTCTGCTCGCGCTCGTCGTGGCCGCCGCCGAGGCCGGCGCCGCGCTGGCGGCCGACCGCGTCGATCTCGTCGACGAAGATGATGCACGGCGCGTTCTGCTTGGCCTGCTCGAACAGGTCACGCACCCGGGAGGCGCCGACGCCGACGAACATCTCGACGAAGTCGGAGCCGGAGATCGAGTAGAACGGCACGGCGGCCTCGCCGGCCACCGCGCGGGCGAGCAGCGTCTTGCCGGTGCCGGGCGGGCCGTAGAGCAGTACGCCCTTGGGGATCTTCGCGCCGAGCGCCTGGTAGCGGCTGGGGTTCTGCAGGAAGTCCTTGATCTCGTAGAGCTCTTCCACGGCTTCGTCGGCGCCCGCCACGTCGTCGAACGTGGTCTTCGGCATGTCCTTGGGCAGCTGCTTGGCCCGGGACTTGCCGAAGTTCATGACCCGGTTGCCGCCGCCCTGGACGTTGTTCATCATCCACATCAGCAGGATGAGCAGCAGGCCCAGCGGGATCAGGAAGATCAGGATCTGGGTGAGGAACGACTCCTGCGTCACCGTGGTGTTGAACTCGGTGCGCTGGTCCGCGCGTTCCTGCAGCTCACGGTAGATGTCGCCGGTGGCGGCGGCCGGGAACTGCGTGATGATCTGCGTGACCCGCTGCCCGTCCTGCTCGATCGGTTCGCGCAGGGTCAGCTTGAGCCGTTGCTCCTTGTCCTCGAGCTCGGCCTTCTCGACGTTGCCGCTGGTGACCTGCGACACGGCCTTGGAGGTAGGCACTTCCGTGTAGCCGCGCGTGTCATCGAACAACATGCTGATCAAGAAGTAGAGCAGCAACACCACCAAGATCCACACCAGCGGGTTGCGCAGCAGGCGCTTGCGGTCCATCAACTTACGGCCGCGGTGCGGCCCGACCCTCCCTGACTTGCATGTAGGGCGCTACCGCCCCTTACCGGCCGGACAAGGCACTCCGGTCCACCCAGCGTACCGCCCGCAGCGAAGCACCCACGCTGCGAAGTACCCGCGTAGTGCTCACCTCAGGTCAACGGCCGCGGGACGGAATCGGTTCCCGACCTGCTCGCGCAGGTCAGCGCTCCGCACTGGTGGCTCGTGCGGGTGGCGGCCGCTTCCGGCCGCTTCCGGCCGTCGGGCGGGTTCGTCGCCAGGCGCGCCGGATCGGTGCGCCGGGTCGGCGACGGCCCGCCGAGCAACCGGGTCGGCGCATGAACCTGCGTGTCCAGTCCGCCGAGACTCGCCGAGTTGGCGACCTTGCCGCCACGGCGCGGACGCGGGGTTCGCTGCCCGGCGCGCCCGATCGATGCGCCGGACCGCCTCGCCGGGGAGGCCCGCGCCGAGCCGCCAGTTCCTGTGGTCATCGGTGGGTCGTGGTCAGTTCGGTGGTCAGTTCGGTGGGTCAGTTCGGTGGTCGGCGGCCGCCGCCTCGATGGAAACCTGCCCGTACACCCCGTCCCCCTTGCCTCACCGTGTGCGCCGATTCATGCGCGGCGCGTAACCACAGTCGAGATTAACTCAGGGCACCGACAGTCCCGATCGACGCGGGACCAGGGAAGTTACGGACGGTCGCCGGTCACCGAGGTCAAGAGCTCGGTCAGGCGGTGACGGAGCGTGCGCGCGTCAGCGGGGGCGATGGTGATCCACTCGTGACCATCCCGACCCTGTCTCGCGTAGGTCAGGTAGCGGCCGGAGTCGGTGTCGAACCACGACAGCACAGGGGACCGGGAGCGGCCCGCCGGCGTGCGCGCGTTCACCGCGAGCTGCCCGGCCCGGTGGTTGCGCTGGCGCGCGAAGCTGGCCAGGACCTGGCGGTCGGCCTGCGAGCGCCCGTGCGGCAGGTCCCCGGCCGCCACGGTGATCGACGGCTCGGTGCCGCGGTCGGCGGCGGGCAACAGGTCCACCACGGCCGAGACCAGCGACTGCGCGTCGATCTGCCGCAGCCACAGGCCTTCGGCCGTCTGCGTGGCCAGCACGCCCCGCGAGCCCGCGGCGACCGCGAGCGCGCAGACCGTCGGGTCCGGCGCCTGCTCGAACACCGCGTCGATGCTGCGCTCCGCGCGGGACAGCACCGACAGCCAGTCCTCTACCCGGCCGTCGAGCAGATCCCGCTCGCGCAGCTCGCCGTAGACCTGCTGGCGCAGGGCGTTCCGCTCGTCCTCGGTCGTGCCGTGCGAGGACACCTCGATCGGATAGGGCGGCTCCCCCGCGCCGAGCGACTCCCACAGGAAGTCCAGCGTCAGCGGGGAGAGGAAAGCCGTCAAGACGAGTACACCTTCGGGTCGAGCGTGCCGATGTAGGGCAGGTCCCGGTAGCGCTCGGCGTAGTCCAAACCGTAACCGACGACGAACTCGTTCGGGATCTCGAAGCCGACGTAGCGCACTGGCACCTCAACCTTCACCGCGTCCGGCTTGCGCAGCAGCGTGCACACCTCGAGCGAGGCGGGGCTTCGTGACTCCAGGTTCTTCAGGAGCCACGAAAGTGTGAGGCCCGAATCGATGATGTCCTCGACGATCAGGACATGCCGTCCGGCGATGTCCCGGTCGAGGTCCTTGAGGATCCGCACGACGCCCGAGGACGAGGTCGCCGAGCCGTACGAGCTGACCGCCATGAACTCCATCTGCACCGGCACGGTGAGCGCCCGCGCCAGGTCCGTCATGAACATGACCGCGCCCTTGAGCACGCCCACCAGCACCAGGTCGTCGCGGTCGCCGCGCTCCGGGTAGTCGTCGGAGACCTGCTTGCCGAGCTCGCGGATCTTCTCGTTGATCTGTTGTTCAGTGATCAGCACGGAGGCGATGTCGTCGCCGTACACACGGTCCCCTCTCGAAACTCACCCGGACACGCAGAGCCTGCCACGCACCCGGCTCACCTCCAAGCCGCCCGGCAACCACACACCGCCCTGACCACGCCACTCACCGATCAGTGCGTCGACGGAACGCAGATGCCCGTCGGTGAGCTCCGCCGCGCCGGCGTCGAGCAGCCACCGGCGCAGCACCCGGCGGCGCACCGCGGGCGGCTCGTCGAGGAGCTCCGACACCTCGAGCCCGGCCTCCCGGCGGGCGCGTTCGAGCGCGCGTTCGGCGAGGACGTCGAGCGCGGCGGCGTCTTCGCGCAGCTGTGCGGCGGTCCGCGCGAGCGCCGCAGCGACCCCGCCCTGCAGCACGTCCTCCAGCAGCGGCAACACCTCCCGCCGCAGCCGCACGCGGGCGAAGTTCGGGTCGGCGTTGTGCGGGTCCTGCCAGACGTCGAGCCCGAGCGCCTCGCACGCGGCCGCGGTGACCGAACGCGGCACGTCGAGCAGCGGCCGCGCCCACGGCGGATCCAGCCGGCGCATGCCCGCGATCGAGCGCGGCCCGGAGCCGCGGCCCAGCCCCAGCAACACGGTCTCGGCCTGGTCGTCGCGGGTGTGGCCGAGCAGCACGAGCGCGTCGGCGGGTCGTGCCTCCCGCAGCGCGGCGTAGCGCGCCCGGCGAGCGGCGGCCTCCGGACCACCCGGGCCGCGCACGTCCACCTCGAGCACCCGCACCTGCGGGAAACCCAGTCCGTGCAACTGTTTCGCGGCCCGCGCGGCGACGTCCGCCGAGCCGGGCTGCAGCCGGTGGTCGACGACGAGGCCGTGCAACGTCAGCTCGCGGCGATCAGCGAGCTGCGCCGTGGCCGCGGCGAGCGCGAGGGAGTCGGCACCGCCGGACACCGCGACCGCGAGCTGCCCCGAGCCGGGCCCGACCTCGTCCAGCAGCGAACGAACCGCCCGGCGAACCTCGGCGACCGCCTGGCTATCCGGCACGGCCGTGGACGCGGCGCACCCAGGCCGCCGGGTCACTCATCTCCGCGCGCAGCGGCAATGTCTCCGGCGAGGTCCACACTGCGTTGAAGCCGTCCATGCCGACCGCGTCCACCACGTGGCGGGTGAACGCGGCGCCGACGGCGTACTGCTTCACCTTCGCGTCCACGCCGAGCACGGTTCGCAGGATTCGGTCGAGGATGCCGCCGCCCCGGCGCCGCGCGGTGAACCGGGCCCGGATCGTCGCCACGCTCGGCACGACGGTCGGCCCGACCGCGTCCATCACATGGTCCGCGTGCCCCTCCAGCAGCGTGGACAGGGCGATCAGCCGGTCGAAGACCTCGCGCTGCTGCGGCGACTGCAGCATCTCCATCAGCCCGATCGGGCCGGTGCCGGCCGTGTCGTCGTCCGCGCGCCGACGGGCTGTCCTGATCATCTCGGGCAGCCGGGCGAACGCGGTGGTCGCGGTCTCGTCGAGGCCGCTCAGGAACCGGCGGACCTCGCCGGCGAAGTACTCGCGCAGCCACGGCACCGCGGTGAACTGGAGCCGGTGGGTGCACTCGTGCAGGCAGACCCACAGCCGGAAGTCGTCGGCCGGCACGTCCAGAGCCCGTTGCGCGGCAATGATGTTGGGCGCGACGAGCAGCAGCCGGCCGCGGTCGTCGTCACCGCCGAAGGGGTCGTACTGGCCGAGCACCCGGCCGCCGAGGTAAGCGAGCACCATGCCCGCCTGCAACCCGGCGCTGCCGGCGAGGATGGGGGCCATCGCGCCGCTCATCGAACGGCTCGGTCCGAGCGGGATCGCGCCCTCGGTGAGCACGGAGAGCCCTTCCGCGGCGGCGGCCACCCAGCCGCGCCGGTCGACCACGTCGCCCGTCTGCAGCGGCAGTCCGGCGCCGAGCCCGGTCAGGTCGCGGACGTGCGCCTCGGCCGGGCCGGTGACCTCGCGCAGCTGCTCGACGGCACGCTCGGCCTCGTCTCGCGGCACCGGAGGCCCGGGCTTCATGAGGAGCTGCGCCGTGGACACGGCGATCCCCCAGTCGACCGGTGATCGGTTCCCGGTCGCCTCCGCCGAGCCTGCCGCCGCGCTCATGTCACCGACGCTACCCGACGTTTCGAGAAGGCGGCGTGGCGAGCGCTAGCGGCAGCCGCAACCTCGCAGCGTCGCCGCGATCACGTCGAGCGCGTCGCGGACGGCCGTGGCACCGCCGCCGCCGTTCGTCATCAGCGCGAACACGAGCAGCCGGTTATCGGTGTCGAGCACCACACCGGCCAGCGAGTTCACCCCGGACAGCGTGCCGGTCTTGGCGCGCACCCAGCCGCGGCCGTCGGTGCCGACGTCGTCGAACCGGTTGTCCAGCGTGCCCGAGCCGCCGGCCACGGGGAGCCCGCCGACCAACGGCCGCAGCTTGGCCGTGCGCGGGTCCTTGCCGTCCGGCCCGGCCGCGACGCCGAGAAGCTCACCGAAGATCCTGGCCGGCACACGGTCCTCAGTAGACAGTCCGCTGCCGTCGGCCATGTTGACGCCGTCGAGGTCGAACTTGTTCTCGCGCAGGATGTCCACGGTCGCCTTGCTCGCGCCGGCGAAGGACACCTCCTCGCCCGCGCCCTTGGCGACCTCACGCGCGACGGCCTCGGCGAGCACGTTGTCCGACGACTGCAGCATGTTGTCGACGAGCTCGACCAGCGGCGCGGACCGGACCTCGCCGAGGACCTTGGCGTTCTTCTTGGCCTCCGCCGAGGACTCGTCGGCGACGGAGGCGCCGAGCCGGGTGGCGAAGTCCTCGGCGAGCACCCGTGCCGGGTTGGCCGTGCGAGGCGTGTCCTGCTTCTGGGCGTCACCGCGGCCGCCGTCGAGCATGGCGGGGACCATGGGCGCGATGTAGCCGCCGCCGATGTCGGCGTTAGACCAGCCGGGCGCCATGCTGTCGCCCTCGTAGCGGCTGAGGTCGATGCGGACCGAGTCGACCTTGGCGCCGCTCTTCTTGACCTGGTCGACCAGGTCGGAGAGGTGCGCGGCGCCCGGGTAGACGGACTCGACGCCGGGCTTGAGCGAGGACAGCGTCGGGTCGCCGCCGCCGACGATGATCACCTCACCGGGCTGGTCGCCCTCGACGACGCGGGTGGTGAGCTGCTGAGTGTGGTCGAGGCTCAGGAGGGCCGCCGCGGCCGTGAGGATCTTGCCGGTGGACGCGGGGACGAGCGGCGTCGTCGGGTCGCTCTCCCAAAGGGTCTCCTTGGCCATGGGGTCGTAGACGATGCCGGTGAGCGTGCCGAGCTCGGCGGCCGAGGTGGGCCCGGAGAGGGCGGCGCTGACGCCTTGCGGAGTCGGTGCCGGGGCGTCGGCGCCGGGGGCGCGCAGGCCGGGGCTGAAGTCGACCGGCGGGGCGGGCGGGGCGACCGCGACGTCCGCGCCGGTGGTGATGCCGAGATCGTCGGACAGCCCCGGCACGGCGAAGACCACGCCCGCGGCCACCGCGATCACCGCCACCAGGGCGATGGCCGTGATGAGGAGCGGCTTGCGTTTCCTGGTCTTGCGCTTGGTTGGTTTCGCCGGCGCTTCCCGGACTTCCCTGGGCAGGGTCTCCCGAGGTGGCGCTTCGCGGGGCGGGGCTTCTTGCGGCGACCAGAGCTTCAGCGGCTGGAGGAACTGGGTCGCCTCGTTCTGGCTGTTGCGCTGCTCCTGCGGCGGGCGGAGGAACTGGGTCGCCTCGCCGCGGAACCCGGTCGGGGGCGTCTTCGGCTCGACGCGGCCGTAGGGCCCGCCGATCGGCGGCGCCGGCCGGCGGTCCGGCGGGGCGTCGTGCCGCGGGTGGGTCGGGCGTCCGCCCGGCCTGGTGCCGGTC
>NZ_JBOHGA010000263.1:0-7802 GCF_050699915.1 Actinophytocola sp. | reverse complement strand
CCGGTCGCCCTCGGCATCGAAGACGGCGCCGCGAGCGCGCAGCCGGGCGACCGCGGCCGGGCCATCGGCGATGATGCGCGACGTCACCTCGGGGTCGCACAGTCCGCCGCCGGCGACGAGCGTGTCCTCGACGTGCCGGCCGACGGAGTCCGCCGGCACGTCCCCCAGCACGACCGCGACGCCGCCCTGCGCCCAGCGGGTGTTGCCGCCGTCGGCCGCGTCCTTGGTGACCACGAGCACCCGAAGCCCAAGCTCGGCGGCCCGCAGTGCGGCGGTCAGCCCCGCGACCCCGGTGCCGACGACGACGAGGTCGGCATGCGCCTCCCAGCGCGCCTGTCCACAACCGCCGGACCTGTCCACATCTGGATCTTGCGAGCCCCACCCGTCACCCAGCGCCGGTAGACTGGCATGGCGGGACGCCCCCGGGACAGGGTGGGGGTCTGGGTACCGCGGGGACGACGAGAACGGGGTGGTCACTCGCCACCGCCGGGTTTGCCGATCTCGATCATGCGGCGCACGGCGCCCCGGGCGCGCTCCGCGACCACCGCGTCTACGTGCACCTCGTCGCGGCCCTCGCGCAGCGACCGCAGCAGGGCAGCCGGGGTGATCATCTTCATGTACCGGCAGGACGCGCGGTCGTTCACCGCGCGGAAGTCGATCTCCGGGGCGGCCCGGCGCAGCTGGTGCAGCATGCCGACCTCGGTGGCCACGAGCACCGACCGGGCTCGGGTCGACCGGGCCTCGGTCACCATCTCGCCGGTGGAGAGGATCTTGACCTGCGTGGAGGGCACCACGCCCTCCCCCGCCAGGTACAGCGCCGAGGTCGCGCAGCCGCACTCCGGGTGCACGAACAAGTCCGCGTCCGGGTTCGCGGCGGCCCGCGCGGCGAGCTCCGGCCCGTTGATGCCCGCGTGCACGTGGCACTCGCCGGCCCACACGTGCAGGTTGTCCCGGCCGGTCTCGCGCCTGACATGCGCGCCGAGGAACTGGTCGGGCAGGAACAGCACCTCGCGGTCGGCGGGGACGGAGCGGACCACGTCGACGGCGTTGGACGACGTGCAGCAGATGTCGGTCTCCGCCTTCACCTCGGCCGTCGTGTTCACATAGGACACGACCACCGCGCCGGGGTGCTCGGCCTTCCACGCGCGCAGCTGGTCCGCGTCGATGGAGTCGGCGAGCGAGCAGCCGGCCCGCTCGTCCGGGATCAGCACCGTCTTGTGCGGGCTGAGGATCTTCGCGGTCTCGGCCATGAAATGCACGCCGCAGAACACGATCGTCGCCGCGTCGCTCTCCGCCGCGATCCGGCTCAGCGCGAGCGAGTCGCCGGTGTGGTCGGCGATGTCCTGTATCTCGGGCAGCTGGTAGTTGTGCGCGAGCAGCACCGCGTCGCGCTCGGCGGCCAGCCGGCGCACCTCGTCGCGCCACGCCGCGTCCGGCTCGACACCGGAGTACGGGGTCAGGTCGCCGGTGTTCGACCCGGCCAGCAGGCTCTCGGTGGTGGCCATGTCGTCCTCCCTCGGGGTTCCAATGGCACTTCCGATTTCCCATCCCGAGGTTTTCGCCTTAGGATCGAAAACATGGTCGATGCTACCACCGCACCCCTGCCGGTGGCCCACGAAGTCCTGGCCGCGGTGCTCCAGGTGCGAGCAGGCTCACTCCAGGTCCTGCTCTGGCAGCGCGCACTGGAGCCGCACGCGCACCGCTGGTCACTGCCCGGCGGGCGACTCGGCCCGACCGAGGACGTGGAGACGTCGATCAAGCGGCAGCTGGCGGAGAAGGTCGACGTGCGGCAGCTGTCGCACGTCGAACAGCTCGCGGTGTTCAGCGCGCCGGGACGGGTGCCGGACGAGCGGGTGGTGGCGACGGCGTTCCTCGGTCTCGTCCCGTCGGACGTGGACCCGGGCGTGCCGGCGGACACCCGGTGGCACCCGCTCGACGCGCTGCCGGACACGGCGTTCGACCACGAGTCGATCGTGGGGCGAGCCCGCGGCCGGCTGAGCGCCAAGCTCTCCTACACGAACATCGGGTTCGCGCTCGCGCCACCGGTGTTCACGGTGTCCGCGCTGCGGGAGCTGTACTCGGCGGCGCTGGGCTACCGGGTGTCCGCGACCAACCTCCAGCGGGTGCTCGCGCGGCGCGGACTGCTCGAACCGACCGGCGACACCGCGGCGCCCGGCCGGGCCGGCGGACGGCCCGCCGCGCTCTTCCGGTTCACCCAGCGACGGATGGCCGTGACAGACCCGTTCGCGGTGTTCCGGCCGCCGAACCAAGCGAGGAGCGGCGGCGCGTCGTAGGTTTGAACGGTGCCCGAGACGATTCCGCTGTTCCCGCTGCAGACGGTGTTGCTGCCGGGCACGCCCCTGCCCCTGCACATCTTCGAACCGCGGTACCGCCAGCTCACGGTCGACCTGATGACCGGGACGATGCCGGACAAGCGGTTCGGGGTGGTCGCGCTCGCGCCGAGCCACGAGCTCGAGGTGACCTCGTGCGACCAGCTGCAGGCCGTCGGCTGCGCCGCACTGTTGCGGCAGGCCAAGAGGCTGGAGGACGGCAGGTTCGACATCGTCAGCATGGGCGAGAAGCGGTTCAGGCTGCTGGCGGTGGACGCGTCGAGCGCGCCGTACCTGCTGGGCGCGATCGAGTGGCTGCCCGACACCCCGGCGGTGATCCCCGGCCAGCGCGACGCCGAGGACACGATCGTGTCGCTGGCCAACGCGGCGCGGGCCGCGTACCGGCGGTACTGCCAGGCCGCGTGGGAGCAGGGCGACTGGACCGAGCCGGCCGACGACACCGAGGTGGCCAAGCTGGCACACCAGCTGGCCGGCGACTGCCTCCTGCCGTTGGAGGACAGGCAGCGATTACTGGAGGAGACGCGTCCGCTGCACCGGCTGCGGCTGGTGTGCCGGATGCTGAACCGGGAGGCCGGGATCATCGGCGCGTTTCGCGCTGTGCCCGCGCCGCCGACCGAGCTGCGCCGGCACGCGAGCAAGAACTAGCTCCGCGTCACCCGAGGCGGCGGCCGAGGTCGTCCATGCTGTTCCACGCCGCCAGCACGCCGTAGGCCAACACCGTGGTCAGCGGCCAGGCCAGCAACCCCCAGGCGGAGTCCATGCGCGGCGCCTCGAACACGATGTCGAGGACCTGCACGTCGGTGCCGACCGGGTAGCGGCCCAGCGCCCAGGCGGTGCCGACCTGCGTGGCCAGCCAGCCGCCCACGGCCGAGCCGGCCGCGGCGGCGATCATGATCACCGGGCCGCGACGCTCGCGCAGGAACCACACGGCGACGCCGGTGACGAAGCCCGCGGCGAGGCAGAGCAGGGTGAACAGCACGAGGGCGTCGAACCGGTGGAAGCTCTCCGCCTGCGCGTGCGTGGCGATATCGACCGACACCGGCTTGCCGTCCTCGCCGATGATCATGCGTCGCGGCGGTGCGAGGAGCGACCACAGCCAGCCGACCGCGAGGCCGAGCAGCGACACGGTGGACAGCACGCTCAGCGCGGGCAGCAGGTCGGCCTTGATCACGACCCGGGGCCGCGGCGGCGGCCAGGTGAACGGGAGGTACGCGGGGTACTCGGTCGGCGGCACCTCGCCCGCGGCGGCCGCGCCGTTGCCGGCGGCGTGCTCGGCCCGGGTTGCCGCGGCGTCCTGTGCCTCGACGGGTCGTTCCGCCACGCGTGCCTCCGTCACCTGTCGAACTGTCCGTGACGAAGACTAGTCGAGCCGAGACACACTGTCGTCGGACGTCCGCTCGCCGTGGCGGCTGCAGCGTGCGGACCACCCGGATGGAGTCACCTGGACCACCATTCGACGGGCGCACTCGGGGCAGAAGCGGGGCGGTTCGATCGCGCCGCGCGCTCCGCCGCACCGGGTGTGGTCGCTCTCCCCTGGCGGCTTGCCGCAGTGGGCGCAGTAGCCCTCGCTGTGTCTGATGGTTCGCTCCGCTCCTCCGCTACTCGCCGTCTTCCCTCCTCCGTGCTCGGCGCTGGCGCGCCTGCGCGCGAGCGTCAGTCCAGACGACGGCGAACGCTCCGTCGCTCCCGCTCACAGTGTGTCGCTGAGCGCCTTGATCGGCATGTTCAGCTCGGTCAGCATGTCGAGGTCCTGCTGAGCCGGGCGACCGAGGTTCGTCAGGTAGTTGCCGACGATGATCGCGTTGATGCCGCCCAGCATGCCCTGCTCCGCACCCAGGTCGCCGAGCGTCAGCTCGCGGCCGCCGGCGAAGCGCAGGATCGTGCGCGGCAGGGCCAGGCGGAAGGCCGCGACCGTGCGCAGCGCGTCCTTGCCGTCGACCACGTCGAGGTGCTCGTAGGGCGTGCCCGGCTGCGGGATGAGGAAGTTCATCGGCACCTCGTGCGGGTCCAGGTCGGCGAGCTGCGCGGCGAACTCCGCGCGCTGCTCGACGGTCTCCCCCATGCCGATGATGCCGCCGCAGCAGACCTCCATGCCGGCCGTGTGGACCATCCGCAGCGTCTCCCAGCGCTCCTCCCACGAGTGAGTGGTGACGACGCTCGGGAAGTGCGAGCGGGCGGTCTCCAGGTTGTGGTTGTAGCGGTGCACGCCCATCTCGACGAGCTCGTCGACCTGCTGCTGCGTGAGCATGCCGAGCGAACAGGCGATCTGGATGTCGTTGCCGTCGTCGCGGATCGCCGTGATGCCGTCGCGGACCTGGGACAGCAGCCGCTTGTCCGGGCCGCGCACGGCGGCGACGATGCAGAACTCGCTGGCGCCGGTGGCGGCGGTCTCGCGAGCGGCCTTCACCAGGCCGGGGATGTCCAGCCACGCCGAGCGCACGGGCGAGGGGAACTGGCCCGACTGCGAGCAGAAGTGGCAGTCCTCGGGGCAGCCGCCGGTCTTCAGGCTGACGATGCCCTCGATCTCGACCTCCGGCCCGCACCAGCGCATCCGTACCTCGTGGGCGAGCGCGAGCAGCTCCGGGATCCGGTCCTCGGGCAGCCGGAGCACCTCCAGGACCTGCGCCTCGGCCAGGCCGACGCCGCGCTCCAGCACCTGCTCGCGCGCCGCGGCGAGCACGTCGACCCCGGTCTCGCGGTCGAGTTCGGTCCTCTCGTCGGCAGCGGTCAAGGTGTTGCCTCCTCGGTGGATCATGGGCGCTTCGAGCCAGTCTGCCCCACGACGCGGCGGACCGAACGCGATGTATGTCACGCCACGTGAGAGGCGGCGAACCCGTTCGCGTCGAACTCGCCGCCCAGCGACGGGGCGAGCGAGCGGCGGGCCACGGCGAGGAACTCCTTCGGCTCCAGCTTCGCCGCGTTCGCCGGCATGGCGCCCACGAGCGGCGCGTCGGCGAGTACCGGCAGATCGTCGAGGTTCGTGCGGGCGGCCAGATCCGGCTCGGCGGGCCAGGAGCCGACGACGACGCCGGCGCACTCGAGCCCGCGGCGGCGCAGGACCTCCGCGGTGAGCGCCGTGGCGTTGAGGGTGCCGAGGCCGGCCTCGGCGACGATCAGCACGGGCGCGCCGATGGACCAGGCGACGTCGGCGAGCGTGCCGCCGTTGTCGTCGAACCGCACGAGCAGCCCGCCGGCGCCCTCGACGAGCACCTGGTCGTGGCCGCGGGAGAGCTCGACGGCGGCCGCGGCGGCCTGCGACGGGGTCACCGGCGGCAGCCCGGCTCGGCGCGCGGCGGTGCCCGGGGCGAGCGGGTCGGGGAACCGGCCCAGCTCCCACGTGGTGACGTCTGCGCCGGCCAGCCGGCGCACCTCGGCCACGTCGCCGGGCTCGTCCGGCCCGACGCCGGTCTGCACGGGCTTGAGTACGGCGACGCTGCGACTGCGGTCGAGCGCGAGGGCCGCGACAGCCGCGGTCACCACGGTCTTGCCGACTCCGGTTCCGGTGCCCGTGAGCACCATGACACTCACGGAGCGTCAGGTTAGTCCCACCCGCCGGCCCCGGCCGCACCCGCCCCGGATCACCCACTCTGGATCGCCCGCGCCGAGCTCACCCGCGGTCAGCCGGCGCGGGCGGCGGCCAGGATCGCTGCGGTGATGCGCTCGAGGTCTGCCGGCTCGGTGACGTAGGGCGGCATCGTGTAGATCAGGTCGCGGAACGGGCGCAGCCACACGCCGGCGTCGACCGCGGCGCGAGTGGCGGCGACGAGGTCGACGTCGTGGTCGAGCTGAACGACGCCGATCGCGCCGCACACGCGCGCGTCGACCACGCCCGGGATGTCCAAGGCCGGCGCGAGGCCGTGTTCGAGCTCCGCCTCGACGCGCTTGACCGTGCCGCGCCAGTCCTGGCTCAGCAGCAGCTCGATCGAGGCGTTGGCGACGGCGGCGGACAGTGGGTTGCCCATGAAGGTCGGGCCGTGCGCGAGGACCGGGACCGCGCCGCGGGAGATCCCGGCCGCGACCCGTTCGGTGCACAGCGCGGCGGCCGCGGTGACGTAGCCGCCGGTGAGCGCCTTGCCGACGCACAGCACGTCGGGGCTGACGCCGGCATGGTCGGCGGCGAAGAGCTCGCCGGTGCGCCCGAACCCGGTGGCGATCTCGTCGAAGATCAGCAGGACGTCGTGGGCGAGGGTCAGCTCGCGCAGGACGTGCAGGTAGCGGGGGTCGTGGAAGCGCATGCCGCCGGCGCCCTGGACCACCGGCTCGACGATGACGGCGGCCAGCTCGTCGGCGTGCTGTTCGACGAGGTCGGCGAGGTGCTGGACGTAGTCGGGGCGCAGGTCGGGCGGCGGTGCGTCGGCGAAGACCTGGTCGGGCAGGACGCCGCGCCAGAGGCTGTGCATGCCGCCGTCGGGGTCGCAGACGCTCATCGGGTGGAAGGTGTCGCCGTGGTAGCCGCCGCGCCAGGTGAGGAGGCGGCGCTTGTCGGGACGGCCGGCCGAGCGCCAGTACTGCAGGCACATCTTGGCGGCGACCTCGACGGACACGGAGCCGGAGTCGCAGAGGAAGACGTGCTGGAGTGGCGCGGGCGTGATGTCGACGAGCGTCGTCGCGAGGCGCACGGCCGGCTCGTGGGTCAGGCCGCCGAACATGACGTGGCTCATCTTGCCGGCCTGCGTCGCGAGGGCGCGGTCGAGCACGGGGTGCCGGTAGCCGTGGATGGCCGCCCACCAGGACGACATCCCGTCGACGAGCTCGCGCCCGTCAGCCAGCACGAGCCGCGCCCCGGCGGCCTCCTGGACGACGAGCGGGGCCACCGTCCCCGGCATGGGCCCGTAGGGATGCCACACGTGCGCGCGATCCAGCGCGATCAGCTCGTCGACGTCCACGCTGGCAGGCTAACCAGCGGGTTCAGGGCAGGACGAGGATGGCGTCGCCCACCGGGCGTTCTCCGGTGGCGTCGGACGGGTGGTTGATCACCTGGCCGTTCTCGACCATCGTCGTGGAGCCGCCGCCGTCCAGGTTGACCGCGTTCTCCATGCCGAGGGCGTCGGCGACCGCGGCGCTCTCCGCGATGGACAGGCCCAGGCTGTCGACCGCGCGGCCGTCGATCGTGGCCAACAGGATGCGGCCACGGTGGTCGACGCCGGCGATCGTGCGCGGGTTTCGCTTCGCGGCCCAGCCGTAGTAGAAGCTCGGGTCGCCAGGCCGGACCATGCCGTCGGCGCGCGGTGTCGCATGTGGATGGCCGTGGCGCACGAGCTCCGGGCCGCCGTTGACGATCATCTCCGGGGTCCGGGTGGCGTGCCCGCGGCTGTCCGTCAGGTGGCCGCGCACGGTGAGCCGCTCGCCGACCCGGGCGATGTCGCGCAGCCTGTCGGCGTGCGTGCCGGTGGCCTGGACCGAACCGGCGCCGGCCGGGAGCGCGCCGCCGCGCGGGTCGCGCACCTCGGC
>NZ_JBOHGA010000262.1:0-7861 GCF_050699915.1 Actinophytocola sp. | reverse complement strand
GCCGCCGGCCGGCGGCGTGGCGGCGGGCGGGGTGACCGGCGGCTGGCCGGACTCGTCCGCGGCCTCGATCGCGCCCTTGCCGTCCATCGTCACCGCGTCCTTGCCCGGCTTCTCCGCCACGAACGGCGGCGGGTTGGTCGGGTCGAAGCCGGTGCCGTCGGAGTCACAGCGCCCGCCCGGCTCCGGGTTCTGGTACTGGTTCTCCCGCAGCGAGTTGATGAACTGGTCGATCCGCTCGTCGTCGGCCTTGTCCAGCTTGAGCTGGTGGCCCCACGACTGCAGCGAGAGCGGCTTGTCGAGGCCCGGGTACGGGGACATCATCATGTACGGCTGGTTCTCGACCTTGGACTTCAGCGAGTTCAGCGCGCTGCCCTTGATCTTTTCCGGGTCGTAGGCGATCCACACGGCACCGTGCTCCAGCGAGTGGACCATGTTCTCGTTGCGGACCGGCTTCTCGTAGACCGTGCCGGCGCAGTTGGCCCAGGCCTGGTCGTGCGGGCCGCCGAAGGGCGGGCTCTGGTCGTAGGCCACCCGCTGCTCGGGGGTGACGTGCTTCGAGCCCTCGTAGGTGACCTTCTCGACGTCGCCGATGTTGTCCGACGGGTCCTTGTTGTCCTCCGAGGCGACCCACTTCTCCTTCTCGCTGATCTGCGTGAAGGCGTAGGTGAACACGCCGCCGGCCAGCAGCACGACCACGATGACCCCGAAGATCATGCCCCAGGGCTTGGGCTTGCCGGCCCGCGCGATCGAGTTGCGCGCACGCCCCGACTTGGCGGCTCCACCCTTGCCCTTGACCTTGGGCTTGTTCCCGCCCTTGCTCTTCGTGCCGCTCGCCATGCCGGTCTCGGACCTCGTCTCGTACAGGCTCAATACAGGGGAAGACAGACTGCAGCGGACAAGTGTAAGGAACAGGGGTGTTGGGTCAGTGTCAGGGATCTGGTCAGGGACCTTCGACCGGTGCCGCGTCCGGGCCGGGCGGGCTCGGGTCGAACGGCGGCGGGTTGGCCACGTCGAAGCCGCCCGGGCTCGTGCCGCAGGGCGCGCCGGGCTCGGGTGTGGTGTACCGGTTGTCCCGCAGCGCGGTGATGAACTGGTCGATCCGCTCGTCGTCGGCCTGGTCCAGCTTGAGCTGGTGGCCCCAGGACTGCAGCGAGACCGGCGCGTCCAGGTCGGGGTACGGCGAGAGCATCAGGTACGGCTGACCGTCGACCTTCGCGGCCAGCGTCTCGAGCTCGCTCGCCCGCACCGTGGCCGGGTCGTAGGCGATCCACACCGCGCCGTGCTCCAGCGCGTGGACCATGTTCTCGTTGCGGACCGGCTTGACGTAGACGGTGCCCGCGCAGTCCGCCCAGGTCCCGGCGTGCTTGCCGCCGTAGGGCGGGGCCTTGTCGTAGGCGACCCGCTGGCCGTCGAGCGCGTGCGAGGGCTGGTACTCCGTGACGACCACGCCCTCGATCGCCTTCGACGGGTCCTGGTTGTCCTCGGACGGCTCGAACGCGCTCATGTCCGGCTTGGTGCTGGGCGGCGCCTCGTTCGTGCTGGTCCGGCTGCTGCAGCCGGCGACCAGGGCGAGGCAGGCGGCCGCGACCACGAACCCGCGACGGGTGTGCGAAGTGTCGATGACGATCTTCCTCCCGGGTCCGGACTCCCCACGACAGCCTATGGGCGAGGCCACTCCTTCGGGTCCGGGCGGCGTACCTAGACTTCACAGGGTGACTCCCGCCGCGCTTGCCGACCTCGTCCGCGCCGTCGCCGTGGACGTGCTGACCAGCCGAGACCTCGACCACGCCGCCCTGCCACCGGCGGTGACGATCGAGCGTCCGAGAAACCCCGAGCACGGCGACTACGCGACGAACCTGGCGCTGCAGGTCGCGAAGAAGGTGGGGGTGGCGCCGCGCGACCTCGCGGGCTGGCTCGCCGCCGCGCTCGCCGGCCGGGACGGCGTGGCCGCGGCCGACGTCGCCGGGCCCGGCTTCATCAACCTCCGCCTCGCCGCCGACGCCCAGGGCGAGATCGTCCGCCAGGTGCTCGACGCCGGCGAGGCCTACGGCCGGGGCGACGCGCTGGCCGGCCGCCGGATCAACCTCGAGTTCGTCTCCGCCAACCCGACCGGGCCGTTGCATCTCGGTGGCACCCGGTGGGCCGCGGTCGGCGACGCGCTCGGCCGGTTGCTGTCCGCGCAGGGCGCCGAGGTCGTGCGCGAGTACTACTTCAACGACGCGGGCGCGCAGATCGACCGGTTCGTGCGTTCGCTGATCGCCTCGGCCAAGGGCGAGCCGCCGCCCGAGGACGGCTACGCGGGCGCGTACCTGTCCGACGTCGCCGCCGAGGTGCTGCGCACAGAGCCGAACGCGCTGTCGCTGCCCGAGGACGAGTGCGCGGAGACGTTCCGCCGCATCGGCGTCAGCCTGATGTTCGAGGAGATCAAGCGGAGCCTGCACGAGTTCGGCACCGACTTCGACGTCTACTTCCACGAGGACTCGCTGCACAGCTCCGGCCAGGTGGCCGAGGTCGTCGACGAGCTCAAGGCGAAGGGCCACCTCTACGAGGCCGAGGGTGCGTGGTGGCTGCGCACCGAGGCCTTCGGCGACGACCGGGACCGGGTGGTCATCAGGTCCGACGGCACCCCGGCCTACATCGCGGGTGACATCGCCTACTTCCGGGACAAGCGCCGCCGCGGGTTCGACCTGTGCATCTACATGCTCGGCGCGGACCACCACGGCTACATCGCCCGGCTCAAGGCCGCGGCCGGCGCGCTGGAGGACGACCCGGCCACGGTCGAGGTGCTCATCGGGCAGCTGGTCAACCTGGTCAGCGAGGGCAAGCCGGTGCGGATGTCGAAGCGTTCCGGGACCGTGGTGACGATGGAGGACCTGGTCGACGCCGTCGGCGTGGACGCGGCCCGCTACGCGCTCGTCCGGTCCTCGGTGGACGCGACCATCGACATCGACCTGGACCTGTGGAGCCGGCACACCAACGACAACCCGGTGTTCTACGTGCAGTACGCGCACGCCCGGCTGTCGTCGCTGGAGCGCAACGCCGCGGACCTGGGCATCAAGGTGCCCACATCGGCGAACGACGTCGATCTCGGCCTGCTCACCCACCAGCGGGAGGGTGAGCTGATCCGCACGCTCGGCGACTTCCCGAAGGTGGTGGACACCGCCGCGGAGCTGCGCGAGCCGCACCGGATCGCGCGCTACCTCGAGGAGCTCGCGAGCGCGTACCACAAGTTCTACGACAGCTGCCGCGTCCTGCCGCAGGGCGACGAGGAGGCGACCCCGCTGACCACCGCCCGCCTCGCGCTCTGCGCCGCGGTGCGCCGGCTGCTCGCGAACGGCCTGGCCCTGCTCGGCGTCAGTGCCCCAGAACGGATGTAAATCCTCGTGAGTGCATCAGAGCCGCGTGGCAGCCAGCCGTCACCTCAGGGGAACGTGACGCAAACCAGCCACAAGTACGCACCAAACGGGACAGCTACGCCCAAGGTGACCAAACGTCAAAATTCCGGGGAGGCGGGAGGATGAGAGCGCATCCGGCTGGACCACTGCACGCCGACGTCCTTCCGCCGGGCTACACCGCCGGGCCCCGACCGTCCACCGCGGACGAGCTGGACGAGCTGATGCCCGCCGTCTGGCCGCGCAACGCCCGACGTGACGGCGACGGGTTCGTGCGGCTCGCCGGGGTCGACGTCCGGAACCTCGCCGTCGAGTACGGCACGCCGCTGTTCGTCGTGGACGAGGCCGACTTCCGGGCCCGCTGCGCCGAGCACGCGGCGGCGTTCGGCGACCCGGCCCTCGTGCACTACGCGGCGAAGGCGTTCCTGTCCGTCCAGGTGGCCAGGTGGGTCGCCGAGGAGGGGTTGTCGCTGGACGTGTGCAGCGGCGGCGAGCTCGAGATCGCGCTGCGCGCGGACTTCCCGCCCGAGCGGATCGCCTTGCACGGCAACAACAAGTCGGCCGCCGAGCTCGCCGCGGGGGTGTCGGTGGGAGTCGGCGCGGTCGTGCTGGACTCGTTCCACGAGATCGTCCGGCTGGACCGGATCGCCCGCGACCAGGGCACCGTGCAGGACGTGCTGGTGCGCGTGACGGTCGGCGTCGAGGCGCACACCCACGAGTACATCGCCACCGCGCACGAGGACCAGAAGTTCGGCTTCTCGCTGGCCGGCGGGCACGCCGCGGAGGCGGTGCGCCGCGTGCTCGGCTCGCCGGGGCTGCGCCTGGTCGGGTTGCACAGCCACATCGGCTCGCAGATCTTCGACGCCAACGCGTTCGAGGTCTCCGCGCACCGCGTCATCGGGCTGCTGGCCGGGCTGCGCGACGAGCACGGCGCGGACGCCCTCGCCAGCGTGTCCATTGTGGACCTCGGCGGCGGGCTGGGCATCGCCTACACCGCCGCGGACGACCCGCCGCCGCCGAGCTGGCTCGCCGAACAGCTGCGCAACATCGTGGCCAAGGAGTGCGAGCAGGCCGGGCTGGAGCCGCCGAAGATCGCCGTCGAGCCGGGGCGGGCGATCGCCGGGCCGGGCACGGTGACCGTCTACGAGGTCGGCACCATCAAGGACGTCGAGCTCGGCGGCGGCACCGCGCGCCGCTACGTGAGCGTGGACGGCGGGATGAGCGACAACATCCGCACCGCGCTCTACGACGCCGACTACGACTGCCGCGTGCTGTCCCGGTTCTCCGACGAGGGTGGCCGCGGCGGCGAGGCGGTGCTGTCCCGAGTGGTGGGCAAGCACTGCGAGTCCGGCGACGTCGTGGTGCGGGACTGCTGGCTGCCGGCCAACCTCGCGCCCGGCGACCTAATCGCGGTGGCCGCGACCGGCGCTTACTGCTACGCGATGGCGTCGAGCTACAACCGGCTGCCGCGCCCGGCCGTTGTCGCGGTCCGGGACGGCGTCGCGCGGCCGCTGCTGCGCCGCGAGACCGTGGACGACCTGCTGCGCCTGGAGATCTCATGAACATCAAGGTCGCGATGTTGGGCTGCGGCACCGTCGGGGCGGAGGTGGTCCGGCTGCTCCACGAGCAGTCCGGTGACCTGGCCGCCCGCGTCGGCGGGGAGATCGAGCTCGCCGGGATCGCGGTGCGGCGGCCGAACCGGCACCCGGAGGTCCCCGCGCACCTGCTCACCACCGACGCCGCCGGGCTGGTGGCGTCGGATGTGGACATCGTGGTCGAGGTGATCGGGGGCATCGAGCCGGCCCGGTCGCTGCTGACCGACGCGCTGCGCGCGGGCAAGTCCGTGGTCACCGCGAACAAGGCGCTGCTCGCCGAGCACGCCGCGGACCTGTTCGCCGCCGCCGACGCGAGCGCCGCGGACCTGTACTTCGAGGCCGCGGTCGCCGGCGCGATCCCGCTGGTGCGGCCGCTGCGCGAGTCGCTCGCGGGCGACCGGATCACCCGCGTGCTGGGCATCGTCAACGGCACCACCAACTATATCCTGTCCGCGATGGACTCCTCCGGCGCCGGCTACGCGGAGACCCTCGACGAGGCGTCCCGGCTCGGTTACGCGGAGGCCGACCCGACGGCCGATGTGGACGGTTACGACGCCGCCTCGAAGGCGGCCATCCTCGCCTCGATCGCCTTCCACACCAGGGTGACGGCGGCCGACGTGTACCGCGAGGGCATCGCGGCGGTCACTCCGGCGGACATCGCGGCGGCGCGCGGGCTCGGCCGCACGATCAAGCTGCTGGCCATCTGCGAGCGGGTCGACTCCGCCGACGGCGAGGCGGTCGCCGTGCGCGTGCACCCCGCGATGATCCCGCGCACGCACCCGCTCGCCGGGGTCGGCGGCGCGTTCAACGCGGTCTTCGTGGAGGCCGACGCGGCCGGCTCGCTGATGTTCTACGGCCAGGGCGCGGGTGGCGCACCGACCGCGAGCGCGGTGCTCGGCGATCTGGTCGCGGTGGCGCGCAACAAGGTCGTCGGTGGGCGCGGCCCGGGGGAGTCGTCCTACGCGGCGCTGCCCGTGCGCCCGGTCTCCCAAGTGGACACTCGCTACCACATCAGCCTGGACGTCGCGGACCGGCCGGGTGTGCTGTCCACGGTGGCGTCGGTCTTCGCCGAGCACGACGTGAGCATCGCAGCGGTCCGCCAGCAGGGCCGCAGCACGGACGCGAGCCTGGTGATCGTCACCCACTCCGCGCCCGACGCCGCCCTGCGGTCCACTGTGGACAAGATCGCGGGACTGCCGGTCGTGCACGAGGTGGTAAGCGTGATGCGGGTCGAAGGCGAGGAGTCATGACAGCTGCTGCCGGCATCCGCCCGGGATGGCCGGGCGTGATCCACGCTTACGCGGACCGGATTCCCCTCCCGGACGGTGCGAAGGTGGTGACGCTGCAGGAGGGCGGCACGCCGCTGCTCGAGGCGCGGCACGTCTCCGAGGTCACCGGCTGCCGGGTGTTCCTCAAGATCGAGGGCGCCAACCCGACCGGCTCGTTCAAGGACCGCGGGATGACCGTGGCGATCACGCACGCGCTGGCCACCGGCGCCACCGCGGTGATCTGCGCGTCGACCGGCAACACGTCCGCCTCGGCGGCCGCCTACGCCGGGCGGGCCGGGCTGACCTGCGCGGTCCTCGTGCCGAGCGGCAAGATCGCGATGGGCAAGCTCGCCCAGGCGGTGGCCCACGGCGCGCGGATCCTGCAGATCGACGGCAACTTCGACGACTGCCTCGAGCTGGCTCGCAAGACCGCCGCCGAGTACCCGGTCGAGCTGGTCAACTCGGTGAACCCGGTGCGGCTGGTGGGCCAGCAGACCGCCGCCTGGGAGATCTGCGACACGCTCGGCCGCGCGCCGGACGTGCACTGCCTGCCGGTCGGCAACGCGGGCAACATCACCGCCTACTGGCGCGGCTACGGCGCCTACGCCGACGACGGGCTGGTGGCCGGCCGGCCGCGGATGTTCGGCTTCCAGGCCGCCGGCGCGGCGCCGCTGGTGCACGGCGAGCCGGTGCGCGACCCGGACACCGTGGCGACCGCGATCCGGGTGGGCAACCCGGCCTCGTGGGCCGGCGCGATCGCCGCGCGCGACGAGTCCGGCGGGCTGATCGACGCGATCCCCGACGAGCGCCTGCTGGAGGCCTACCACCTGCTCGCGAGCCGCGAGGGGGTCTTCGTCGAGCCGGCGTCGGCGATCAGCGTGGCCGGCGCCCTGGCCACCGCCGCGGACGGCCGGCTGCCCGCCGGCTCGCTGGTGGTCTGCACGGTCACCGGGCACGGTCTCAAGGACCCGGACACGGCGCTGACGGAGATGGCTCCGGTCGAGCCCGTCCCCGTCTCGCCGGGCGCGGTCGCTTCGGCACTCGAGCTCACATGAGCGTGAGGGTCACGGTTCCGGCCTCGACCGCGAACCTGGGGTCCGGGTTCGACGCGCTGGGGCTCGCCCTCGCGCTGTACGACGTCGTCGAGGTGACCGTCACCGCGGAGGGTATCCGCGGCACAGTGACCGGCGAGGGCGCGGACCTGTCCGTGGACGCGGACCACCTCGTGGTGCGCGCGCTGCTGGCCGCGGCGAAGGAGGTCGGTCTCGACCTGCCCGGCGTGACGCTGACCTGCGCCAACGCGATCCCGCACGGACGCGGGCTCGGCTCGTCGGCGGCGGCCATCGTGGCCGGGATCGCCGCCGCCTACGCGCTCGCCGGCCGGGCGTTGGACGACGCGGCCCTGCAGCTCGCGGCCGGTTTCGAGGGACACGCCGACAACGTCGCCGCCAGCCTGTACGGCGGCCTCGCGCTCGCCTGGGCGGAGGCGGGTCCGACCGGGCCGGTCTACCGCGCGGCGCGCCTGGAGCCGCACCCGGCGGTGCGGCCGGTCGTGCTGATCCCGGCCGAGCAGTCCGCCACCGTGCTGACCCGTGGTCTGCTGCCC
>NZ_JBOHGA010000261.1:0-7877 GCF_050699915.1 Actinophytocola sp. | reverse complement strand
CGCTCGAGCTCGGCGCGGACGCGGCGTTCGACTCGGCCGCGCCGGACCTGCGCGACCTGGTGCTCGCGCTGACCGGCGGGCTCGACGTGGCCTACGACATGGCGGGCGTCGCCGCGGTCCGCGAGCAGGCGGTGCGCTGCCTCGGCATCGGCGGGCGGCTCGTGCTGGTCGGCCTCACGCCGGAGCCGCTGACGATCAGCGACAGCATCGGGCTCTCCTTCCGCGGCAAGCAGATCATGGGCTCCTACGGCGGCGGGCCGGAGGCCGTGGAGCAGCTGATCTCGCTGGCCCGCTTCGGCCGGCTGGACCTGCGCGGGTCGATCTCCACCACGCTTCCGCTCACCGACGCGGCCGACGCCGTGGCGCGGCTGACCGACAAGACCGGCAACCCGATCCGCATCATCCTGGAACCCTGACGGGCCACGGGACAGTCGTCATCGCGGTTCCGCCCCCTCGGCATGCCGCGGCCACCCGGCGTTCAACCTGGGCTGCCTAGCATCCAGCATGAGCGACAACCGTCCCAGACGAGGCTCGGCGCCGTGAGGATCGTTCAGCTCGCCAACTTCTACAGCCCGACCTCCGGCGGGCTGCGGACCGTCGTGGACACGTTGGGCCGCGGGTACGCGGCACTCGGACACGAGCGGATCCTGGTCGTGCCCGGCCAGCACGCCGACCGCCGACGCACCGAGTCGGGTCTGGTCATCACCGTGCCGGGGGTGCCGGTCGGCGGCGGCTACCGGGTGATGCCGCGCTCGCGGGCGGTGCTGAAGCTGCTCGACGCGTTCGCGGTGGGCCGGTCGAAGATGTCGGTGGAGGTCTCGGACAAGACGACGCTGCTGGCGGCCGGCGAGTGGGCACGGGCGCGCGGGGTGGGGACCGTGCTGTTCTCCCACGAACGGCTCGACCGCTGGATCGCCGCGCGGCTGCCTCGGCTGTGGAAGGGCGGCGCCGCGGTGCTCGCGCCGGCGGTGCGGAGCTGGAACCAAGGCCTGGCAACGAAGTTCGACACGGTCGTGGTGACCTCCGGGTACGCGGAGCGGGAGTTCGCCGGGCTCGACGTGGCCCTGCGGCGGGTGCCACTGGGCGTCGACCTGGCGACGTTCCGGCCGGCCCCGCACGACTCGGGGCCCGGCCCCGCGCGGCTGGTGTACGCGGGTCGGCTGTCGCCGGAGAAGAACCCGGCGGCGGTGATCGGCGCGATGCGGGTGCTGGCCGGGACCGGCAAGCCCGCGTGCCTCGACGTGTACGGCGACGGACCGGCGCTGACGACGCTGCGCAAGCAGGCGAGGGACCTGCCGGTGACCTTCCACGGCCATGTCGGGGACCGTCGGGAGCTGGCGGGCGCGCTGTCCCGGGCGGACGTGGCGTTCGCGCCGAGCGTGGCGGAGACGTTCGGGCTGTCGATCCTGGAGGCGATGGCGTGCGGCACCCCGGTGGTCACCTCGGCCAACGGCGGCGCGCCGGAGCTGCTCGCGCCGGGCGCGGGAGTCGCGGTGCCGGCGACGCCGGACGGGCTCGCCGCCGGGGTCATCGATATCCTGTCGTGGCCGGCGGCGCGACGCCGTCGGGCGGCCCGCCGTCGGGCGGAGCAGTTCCCGTGGTCGAACACCATCACGGCGATGCTCGATCTGCACGCGTCACCAGGGCCGTCATCGCGTACGGGACGAGGTCGCGGCCGCGGCGGCACAGCCACGGCAATCCCTTGAACACCAACCAACCCAAGTGCGCCAGCCGGCTCGCCGGGCGGCCGCCCGCGCAGTCGAGCGACACCTCGCCCGGCACCACGGTGCCGGACTCGGCCAGCCGCAGCGCGATCGCCCGGGCCAGCATGCGGTGGCCGAGCTCCGAGGGGTGCAGCCGGTCGATCGCCCACGCCGTCGGGTGGTAGATGCCGGGCAGCACGTCCAGGTCGACCAGGGCGACCCCGTTGCGCGTCGCGACCCGGTCGAGCACCTCGTTGAGCGCGGCGATCCGCGCGCCGAGGGCCCGGCGCAGGAAGGCCGGCAGCGGGAAGACCCGGTGATGGTCGTGGTACCGCACGGTGATCACGATCGCGCCGGCCGCCTTCAGCGCCGAGACCACCTGGTCGAGGTCGTCGTCGAGGCGGGCCGGATCGAAGTCCGACCGCATCGTGTCGTTCATGCCCACCAGCACGACCGCGACGTCCGGCCGCGCCCGCAGGGCCTCGGGCAGTTGCAGCTGTCGCACGCCGCCGACCCGCGAGCCACTGATCGAGTGGTTCGTCAGGCGGACGGCGCCGAGGGCGTCCGCGAGCAGCGGTGCGAAGCCGCGCCACCCACCATTCTGTGCGGGATCGCCGATGCCGACCCCGATCGAGTCGCCGAGAATCGCGACCGTCTGGACCGATCCGGCCACCCGCGTCACGTCTACCAGCACGGATGCAGGATCCGCGACACATGCGCACGTACGGTGTGCAGACAGTGAGCGGTCGTTGACGACTGGGCGAAATCTCGGTCTCTCGGCGCGATCAGTAGGGCGCTTCGCCCGCCGCGAGCCGGCGCAGCACCTTCTCCACATAGGACTGCGCGGTCCGGAACAGGCCGGGGCCCAAGGAGATCCGCGCGACGCCGAGCGTGGCCAAAGCCGCGAGGTCCGGCCCGTCGGGCAGGTAGAGGGCGTTGACCGCGTCGGGACGCACGGCGTCGACGAACTCGGCGAGCAGGCCGGCGTCGCGGATGAGGATCGGGTAGGCGCAGTCCGCGCCGGCCGCGAGGTAGGCCTGCGCCCGCGCGACGCCGTCCTGGAGTGCCGCGCGCTGGTCCTCGGCGTGCGCGAACACGTCGACGCGCGCGTTGATCACGAGGTCCGCGTCGGCCGCGCGCAGCTCGGCGATCCGGCTCGCCTGGCGGTCGAGGTCGATGAACCCGCCGCCGGCGTGGTCGGTGTCCTCGAAGTTGCAGCCGGCCGCGCCGGCCTCGGCCAGCCGGTCCGCTAGCTCGGCCGGGGCCAACCCGTAGCCGGCCTCGACGTCGACGGTCACCGGCACGTCGACCGCCCGCACGATCCGCCCCGCGGCGGCGAACATCTCGCCCGGCGGCGCACCCTCGCCGTCGGGGTAGCCGAGCGACTCGGCAACCGCGGCGGAACCCGTTGCCACGACGGGAAAGCCCGCGGCCGCGACGAGCCGGGCGGAGGCGGCGTCCCAGGCGTTGGGCAGGAGCAGCGGGGTGCCGGGGACGTGCAGCTCACGCAACTTGGCCGCAGCGGTGGCACGCTTCTCGTTCATCGATCCCGCCTCGCTCCTCGAACACCGCCAACCGACCAGCACCACCGACCGTGCTCCGCCAACCGACCGGGCGCCGAAACCTGCTACTCGCGCGCACGCACACCGTGACTCGCAGCCCCCGCCCTCTCCGGGGGCACCCCGATTGGGTCAAGCGTATCGGTGTGCGGGTCGGGAAAGGGGGTGGACGGGCTCGCTGTGGACAACCCCGCCACCTGTGGACAACCTCCACCCCCCGGTCCGCACGAGGAGCCCGGGTCGGTGGCCGCGGGTAGGGTGCTGGCTCATGTCACTGGAGGCGCCCGGCGGGGTGGACGAGGCGCGCCGGCTCAAGCTGTACGCCTACCTGGATGCCCGGGAGCACCGGCGGACCTACCTGGCGATCATGCGGCTCTTCGCCTCGACGCTGCTCGCCGACCTCTCCGCGGGGGAGGTCGCCGCCGCGATCGCCCGGGCCGAGCGGCGCGGGGAGGTCGCCGAGGGCGAGTCGCGCGTGGAGATCGTCATCGCGCGGCTCAAGCAGCTCGTGGAGTGGGGGAACCTCGTCCCGGGCCGCCGCGAGGTCGTCGCCTCGAGCATCGCCGAGTTCCAGCACGGCAGCGTCCGCTACCAGGTCAGCAAGCTCGGCGTCCGCGTGCAGCGCGCCGTCGACGAGCTCCTGCGCACCACCGAGGGCGCCCGCGAGGTCTCCCGCGAGCTCCTCCCCGCCATCGCGAGCGGACTCGACGAGCTCCTCCGCCGCCTCGCCCAGGCCAGCCTCCCGCACGAGAGCCCGCGCGCCGCCCAGCGCGCGACCGAGCGCCTCGCCGAGCAGGTCACCACGCTCTTCCTCCAGCACGGCGAGCTCGCCGCCACCGTCCGCGACTTCTACGCCTACCTCGGCCAGGTCGTTACCCGCTACCACCTCGTGGCCGACGAGATCTCCGGCTTCCGCAACCTCCTCGTCGAGTACATCCAGATGGTCGTGGAGGACGTCCTGCGCTACACCCCCGCCATCGCCGAGGTGTTGACGCGGCCGGAGTTCAAGAGCGCGACCCGCCAGCTGCTCGACCTCCTCAACCCCGCGAGCACGATCGGCGACGACGTCGAGCGCTCCCGAGGGCGGCGCCCAGAGGACTGGACGGAGCTCACCGACTGGTTCGTCGACCGCCCCGGCCGGCCGAGTCAGGTCACCGCCCTGCGCGAGGCCACCGCCCGCGCGATCGGCACCCTGCTCGCCACCGTCAAGCGCGCCACCTCCGGCGGCGGCCCCGAGCCCGGCCGCCGCGCCGAGCTGCTCCGGCTCGCGAAGTGGTTCGACGAGGCCACCCCCGACCAGGCGCACACGCTGGCCGCCGCCGCGTTCGGGCTCTACTCCGCGCGCAACCTGCTCCCCGCCCCCGAGCACGACGGCGACGACGAGCGCACGCCGTGGGCCGACGGCCCGGTCCTCGACATCACGGTCAGCGTCCGCGGCCGGGGCGACCGCGGCAGCCGCGGCCGCACGTCCCGCATCCTCGACGACCCGCTCGGCCGCGAGCAGCTTTTGGCCGAAGCCCGCGACGCCGACGCGCGGCACGCCGACACCGTCGCCGAGCTGGCCTCCGCACAGGGTCGGCTCGACCGGGTCACCCTCTCCCCCGCCGCCCTCGGCACCCTCTGCGGACTGCTCACCGACGCGATGGCCCAGCGCGAGCGCGCGACCGACGCCGGCGAGTCCGGCGACCCAGTCGGCGGGCTGACGCTCACGATCCGCCCGGCCGCCGGCACTCAGACGATCCGCACCGAGCGCGGCGTGCTGGAGTTGCTCGACGCGACGGTCGAGGTAGGCCGTTGACCACGACCTTGGACCGGCTCGGCGAGATCGACCAGGCCGACGTCGTGCGCTGCGCCCGGGTGCTGCTGCGCCGCCCGCTGCTGCGCGCCGGCGGGCCCGAGGCCGAGCTCCTCCCCGTCGTCCACCGGCACCGCGCCACGCTGACCGAGCTCTTCGCCGGCGTGCTCGGCTACCGGCTGGTCGTCGAGCGTCGCTTCGCCCGGCTGTACAAGGCCGGCCCCGGCGCGGACCCCACCCGCGGCGAGCCCACGCTGACCCCGCGCGGCTACGCCTACCTCGCCCTGGCCATGGCCGCGCTCACCACCGCCGGCCGGCAGACCCTGCTGTCCCGCCTCGTCACCGACGTTCGCGCGGCCGCCACCCAGACCGGCATCAAAGTCGGTGACGACCTCGGCGAGCTGCGCGCGATCGCGTCCGCGCTGCGATACCTGGTGTCGCTCGGGGTGCTCGCCGAAACCGAGGGCACGGTCACCGAGGACGAGGCCCTGCTCACCATCGACACCTCGCTCCTCGGCCAGCTCGTCACCGGCCCGATCGGGACCGCGGGCTCGGCCACCGAGCTGGTCGAGCTGGCCCGCCGGCCCGGGCCGCGCGGCGTCGAGCACACGGTCCGCCGCCGGCTCGTCGAGGACCCGGTCACCCACTACGCCGACCTCACCGACGAGGAGGCGGCCTGGCTGCGCCGGCGCGCCCGCGCGGAGGCCCGGCTGCTGGAGCGCTGCTTCGGCCTCGCCACCGAGTCGCGGCTGGAGGGCGTCGCGGTCACCGACCCCGAGGACTATCTCACCGACATCGCGTTCCCCGGTCAGTCGACCATCGCCCGCATCGCCCTGCTGGCGCTGCCCGAGCTGCTGGACCAGGCCCCCGCCTGGGCCGAGATCAGTACCGAGCGGGTCACCGAGGTGTGCCAGGGGCTCGTCGACGCCTACCCGGCGGCGTGGTCGAAGCAGGTCGTCGCGAGCGTGCCTCGGCTGGTCGACGACGTGCTGGCGCTGCTGGTCGCGCTCGGCCTCGCGCGACGCCACGAGGACGGGTGGCTGCTCAGTCCCGCCGCGCATCGCTGGCAACCCGAGCCCGACGCCACACCGCGGCACGCCGAGTCCGAAGCCGAGTCCGAAGCCGAGCCGGTGCGGGGCTGGTCGCTGTTCGACGGGGAGGGGGAGACGCGATGAGGTGGCGGTTGCACCGCGGGGGCATCGTCAACGTCTGGCAGTACTCGGTCGAGGAGTTCGACCTCTCCGGCGGGCGCGCGATCTTCCAGGGCACCAACGGGTCCGGCAAGTCCCGCACCCTCGAGCTGCTGCTGCCGCTGTGCCTCGAGGGCGACCTGCACCAGATCGGCTCCAAGGGCTACGACACGGTCAGCATGCGCCGGCTCATGCTCGACGACTACACCGGCGGGCCCAACCGCGTCGGCTACGCATGGGTCGAGCTGCGCCGCGAGACCGACGGCCGCGCGGAGTACCTGACGTCGGGCATCGGCATCAAGGCGTCCGCGACCTCCCAGCAGATCAACGACTCCTGGCGGTTCGTCACCGAGCGGCGCGTCGGGCACGACTTCGAGCTGGTCGCGGACGGCACCCCGCTCGGCGCCACGCAGCTGCGCGACCTGCTCGGCGCGGACTGCCTGCACGACGAGGAGCCGTTCCGCGCCACGATCGCCGAACTGGTGTACGGCATCCCCGCCGCCCGCTACGCCGATCTGCTCCATCTACAAAGGACACTGCGCAACCCGGACGTCGGCCTCAAGGTGTTGGAGGGCCAACTCGAGCAGATCCTGTCCGACTCGCTGCCGCCGCTCGACCCGGCCGTGGTCGACCAGCTCGCCCAGTCCTTCGAGGACCTCGAGTCCATTCGGGACAACATCCGCGGGCTCGCGGCCGCGGACACCGCGCTCGGCAGGTTCCTCGCCGGCTACGCGGGCTACGCGTACGGCGCGCTGCGCACCGCCGGGCGCCGAAACGCCGACGCGGCGAAGGAGCTGACGTCGGCGCGCGCCGAGATCACCAAGCTCACCACGCGGTTGCGCGACGAGGAGGGCGCCGCGGAGAAGACCGAGGCGGAGGTCGCCACACTCGAGGAGCGGGAGATCACGCTCGAGGGCCGCATCGACGACCTCAAGTCGAGCCCGCTCTACGACAGCGTGCGCGACCTCGCCGACCGCAAGCGCGTGGTGTCCGCGGCGCGCCAGGCCGCGGTCAGCGCGCTGCGCCAGCTGCGCACCCAGCGCGACCACACCGAGCAGCTGGTCGACTCGGTGCTCGCCGAGCTGGTCCGCTTCGCCGACGACACCGCGCAGGCGACCGAGCTGGCCGCGACGATCCGCGACCGGATGCGCGAGACCGGCCTCGACGCAGGCCTGTGCCCGAGCGTGCCCGAGGTGCCGGCGCTCGCGGCCACCGAGGTACACGAGACCGGGCGGGCCACGCTCGACCCCGAGGCGGCGCCGGTCGAGCTCACCCGGCGGGTCCCGCCCGGGCTCGACCCGGACGCGCTGCACGAGGCGCTGCGCGCGGCCGCCGAGCAGGCGTCCCGCGGTGCGAGCGCGCTCGGCGAGCACTGCGCGGTGACGCTCTCGCTCGCCGAACGGGCCCGGGAGCTGGAGTCCGACGGACAGGACCTGAGCCGGCGCCAGCAGGAGGCGCGGTCCGCGCAGCTCGCCGCGACCGAGGCGGCCGGCCGGCGCAACGAGGCGGCCCAGCAGCTTGACGACGCGGCCCATGCCTGGCACAACCGGGTCGGCGGGTGGGCCGCCGGCATCCCCGCCACCGGCGAGACGGCCGAGCTCGCGCCGCCCGCGCCGGCGGACCTGACCGC
>NZ_JBOHGA010000260.1:0-7936 GCF_050699915.1 Actinophytocola sp. | reverse complement strand
GCTGGAGCGCCCGGCCACCGGCCCGGCCGCGGCCGGCGGCTCGCGCTGCGAGCTGCCGCGCCAGGTGACGCTGGTGAACCGCGCGGAGGAGGTCCGCACGGTCGTGGCCGCCCTGTGCACCCCGGACGACGAGGGCGCGCGGGTGGTCGTCGTGCACGGGCCGCCCGGCGCCGGCAAGTCCGCGGTGGCGCTGCGCGCGGCGCACCAGGCGGCCTGGTGCTATCCCGACGGCCAGCGCTTCGTCGACCTCACCGACACCGCGCTCGACTCCGCGCTCGACTCCGCGCACTGGCGCTCGACCCTGGCCGGCCGCCGCGAGCTCGTCGTCGTCGACCACTGCACGTCGGCCGCGCAGCTGCGACCGCTGCTCGTCGCGGAGCCCGGCTGCGGGTTCCTGATCACCGCCGACACCCCGCTCGCCGCGATCGACGCCACCTGCCGGGTCACCGTCGGGCGACTGTCGACCCCGGCCGCCGTGGCGATGCTCGGCCGGCTCGTCGGCCGCCCGCGGCTCACCCCGGAGTGGGCCGCCGTGGAGCTCGTCGACCGCTGCGACCACCTGGCGCTCGCCGTTCGCGCGGCCGCCGCGGTGCTGATCGCCGACCCGCGGCTGGGCCTCGCGGAGCTCGCCGGGCGCCTGTCGAGCGGCATGGTGCTGGACGAGCTGGCCGTTGACGACCTGGACCTGAGGGCCCGCCTCCTGGCTCGCTACCGCGAAATGTCCATTATGGACCATGCGGCCGCGGCGGCGTTCCAGTACCTGGGCACCGACGGCGTCGCGGCCGGCGAGCTCTCGCCGGCGGTCGCGCGCCGGCTCGCCGAGCACGGCCTGCTGGAGGACGGGCAGCTCGCTCCGCTGACCCACCGGGTGGCGGTGGAGCTGGGTACCGGGCCCCCCTGAATCCCCGCCCGGACCCGCGATGAGATGTCATCATCGGGGAAGCGGGTCCGGGCGGGCCTATTCACGTCGCGCGTGCCGCCAGCCCGACGAGCTGGTTGACCAGGCCTTCGGTCAGCCCGCCGGCGAACAGGTCGGCCCCGCACGGGTGGCCGAGCTCGGCCGACGCGGTCGCGACCACCTCGGTCGGCTTGGCGTGCGGCCACAGGCCGGCGACGAGCACGACCACGGCGCCGGCGAAGTGCGTCGCGCCCGCCTCGTCGAGGACCGGGACCGCCGCGCGGACCAGCTCCGCGAACCGGGCGGTGTTGGCCGTGAAGCGACCCTTGAAGTCGCGAGCCACCTCGAGGGAGATGTTGCGCTCCAGCACCGAGGCCATCGCGGCGAACAGGTCGCACAGCAGCGGCTCGCCGATCAGCGAGGTGGCGATCTCGGTGGCCACCCGGGTCTCCCGGACGTGGCGGGCTCGCGAGCGGCCGGGGTCGAGCTCGAGCCCGTCGAGCCACGCCGTCCACGTCCGGTCCAGCACCTCGAGGAAGATCGCCTCGCGGCTGTCGAAGTAACGCAGCACATTGGACTTCGCGAGCCCGACGCGCTCGGCGAGCTCACGCAGCGAGATGTCCGCGACCGGCCGCTCGCGCAGCATCTGTGCCGCCGCGGTCAGGATGGCCTCGCGGCGGGCGGCCACCTGCTCCGGTCGCCGCGCACGCTGGAACGTGGTGCTCATCCCCGTATTCTGACGCAGTGCGCGTCACCATCGCCGAAGTCGCCCGGCGGGCCAGGGTCAGCAAGACCACGGTGTCGCGCGTGCTCAACAACAAGGGCGACGTGGACGCGAGCACCGCGATCCGCGTCCGCGAGGTCATCGCGGCCACCGGCTACACACCCAGCGCGGGCGCGGTCGGCCTCGCCCGGGGTCGCACACAGACAGTGGGCATGCTCGTGCCGGGGTTGACCTGGCCGTGGATGGGCGACGTGCTGCAGGGAGTCGCGGACGTGCTCGAGGCGCGCGGGTACGGGCTGCTGCTGAACACGATGAACCGGGGCGCGGACTCGCTGACGCAGTTCGCCCGGCACGTCTCGGCCAACGCGTTCGACGGGCTGCTGCTGGTCGAGCCGCCGGACACGCTGAGCTACATCACGTCGCTGCACATGGGCGGGCTGCCGGTCGTCATGATCGACGACCGGGGCCACCACCCCGGCTTCCCGTCGGTGGCGACGAGCAACCGCGACGGCGCCGCCGACGCCGCCGCGCACCTGCTCGGCAGCGGCCGGCGCAGCATCGCGATGGTCACCGGTCCGGCGGAGTTCGGCTGCACGCGGGACCGGTCGGCGGGCCTGCACGCCCGGCTGGCCGGAGCCGGTGTCCGGCTGGACCCGCGCCTGGTCGTCGAGGGCGACTTCACCCGCGGCGGCGGCCAGACGGCGGTCGACGACCTGATCGCCACGAAGCTCGCCTTCGACGCGGTGTTCGCCCACAACGACCTGATGGCGGTCGGCGTGCTGGACGGCCTGAGCGCGGCCGGCCGCGCGGTGCCGGCCGACGTGGCGGTGGTCGGCTTCGACGACATCTCCATCGCCGCGCACACCCGCCCGGCGCTGACCACGGTGCGCCAGCCGTCCCGCGAGATGGGCGAAGCCGCGGCCTCGATGCTGCTCGACAACCTCAACGGCGCCGACCTCCCCACCGTCCCGCACGTGGTCCCCACGTCTCTGGTGATCCGCGAGTCCGCCCCGGCCTGACCTGCCTTTCTTGACGCATCGGCAGCCCTCGCTGTTAAATGCATCACATACTCCGGAACCGGTTCCGGAACCGGTTTCTCTTCTGACTGGATCGATACACCCTGCACCCGGTTAGGACCACCATGAGACCTCCCAGACTGACCGCCCTGCTCGCGGTCGCCGCGACGGCGCTCGCCACGGTGACCGCGATCGGCGCGAGCAGCACACCCGCGGCGGCCGCGGCGTGCGGCACCGCCAACATCGCCCAGGGCCGCCCCGCGACCGCGTCCTCCACGGAGAACGCCGGCACTCCCGCGAGCGCGGCCGTCGACGGCAACACCGGCACCCGCTGGTCCAGCGCCTTCAGTGATCCACAGTGGCTCCAGGTGGACCTCGGCAGCGTTAGGCCGGTCTGCCGGGTCACCCTCAACTGGGAGGCGGCGTACGGCCGCGCGTTCCAGATCCAGCTGTCCGACAACGGCACCACCTGGAACACCGTCCACTCGACGACCACCGGCACCGGCGGCACCCAGTCGATCGACCTCACGGGATCCGGGCGCTACGTCCGCATGAACGGCACCGCCCGCGCCACCGGCTACGGCTACTCGCTGTGGGAGCTGGCCGTGTTCACCGACGGCGGCACCGGCCCGGGCGTGCCGGACACCGACCCGTTCAACCCGAACCTCGGCCCGAACACCTTCGTCTACGACCCCTCGACGCCGGCCGGCACCATCCAGAGCCGGCTCGACTCGATCGCGGCGCAGATGAAGACCAACCAGTTCGGCACCGAGCGCTACGCCGTGCTGTTCAAGCCCGGCACCTACGACGCCGACGTCAACCTGCGCTTCTACACCCACGTCGCCGGGCTGGGCATGTCGCCGGACGACGTCAACCTCAACGGCCACGTCCGGGTCGAGGCGGACTGGCTGCAGCAGGGCGACAACCCGGACAACAAGGGCAACGCCACGCAGAACTTCTGGCGTGCGGCGGAGAACCTGTCGGTGACGCTGCCGGCCGGCCAGATCGAGCGGTGGGCCGTCTCGCAGGCCGCGCCGTACCGGCGGATGCACCTGCGGGGCCAGGTCCAGCTGTGGAACGGCGGCGACGGTTGGGCGAGCGGCGGGCTGATCGCCGACTCGCGCATCGACGGCGTCGTCGAGTCCGGCTCACAGCAGCAGTTCTTCACCCGCAACAGCGAGCTGCGCGGCGGCTGGTCCGGTTCGGTGTGGAACATGGTGTTCACCGGCAGCACGGGCACGCCGCCGCAGCACTTCCCGAACCCGTCGCACACGGTCGTGGCCAGCACGCCGAAGATCCGCGAGAAGCCGTTCCTCCACGTCGCCGGCAACGGCGAGTACCGGGTGTTCGTGCCGGCGCTGCGGCAGAACACGAGTGGGACGTCGTGGGGCTCCGGCGCGCCGGCCGGCACGTCGGTGTCGCTCGCGGACTTCTACGTCGTGCAGACCGGCACACCGGCCGCGACGATCAACGCCGCGCTGGCGGAGGGCAAGCACCTGCTGTTCACGCCGGGCGTGCACCACCTGAACGAGCCGCTGCGGGTGACCAACCCGAACACGATCGTGCTGGGCATCGGGCTCGCCACGCTGACGCCGGACACCGGCCAGGCCGCGCTCCTCGTGTCCGATGTGGACGGCGTGAAGCTGGCCGGCCTGCTGCTCGACGCCGGCCCGCAGAACTCGCCGGTGCTCGCGGAGATCGGCCCGGCCGGCTCCTCGGCGAACCACTCGGCGAACCCGACCTCGCTGCACGACGTGTTCTTCCGGGTCGGCGGCGCGCACGCCGGGAAGGCCACGGTCTCGTTGCGGGTCAACAGCAACGACGTGATCGGCGACCACATGTGGCTGTGGCGCGGCGACCACGGCACCGGCATCGGGTGGAACACCAACACAGCCCAGAACGGGCTCGTGGTCAACGGCGCCAACGTCACGATGTACGGCCTGTTCGTCGAGCACTACCAGCAGTACAACACGATCTGGAACGGCGAGGGCGGCCGGACGTACTTCTACCAGAACGAGATGCCCTACGACCCGCCGAGCAACGCGGCGTGGGGCAGCTCGGGCGGCGGCGCGCAGGGCTGGGCGTCGTACAAGGTCGCCGACTCGGTGACGAGCCACGAGGCGTGGGGAGTCGGTGTGTACTGCTTCTTCAACACCAACCCGGCCGTCGTGGCCAGCCGTGGGTTCGAGGTGCCCAACCGGTCCGGGGTGCGCTTCCACGGTCTGGTCACGGTCTCACTGGGTGGCGTGGGGACGATCAACCGCGTCATCAACGACACGGGTGAGGTGGCTAACCTGCCGCACCAGGTGAGCTACGTACCGAACTACCCGTAGTCGAACGAGGCCGCCGTACCGGCCTCGCCAGGGGCGCCGCGGATCCTGCCCGCGGCGCCCCGTCTCACACCTGCCTGACCACGCGTGCCGGGTTGCCGACCGCGACCACGTTCGGCGGCAGGTCGCGCGGGACCACCGCGCCGGCGCCCACCACGGTGTTCTCCCCGATCGTCACACCCGGGCACACGACGACCCCGCCGCCGAACCAGACGTTGTCGCCGATCGTGATCGGCTCGCCGCCCTCCCACCTGGCACGCCGCAGCTCGGGATCGACCGGGTGAGTCGCGGTGTACAGCCCCACGTTCGGTCCTATTTGGACGTCCGCGCCGATGGTGATCCTCGCGATGTCGAGGAAGGTGGCGTTGTGGCCGATGAACGTCCGCGGCCCGATGGTGGTCTGGTAGCCGTACTCCACCCGGAACGGCGCGCGGATCTCCACGTCCTCGCCCACCTTCATCAGTTCGTACAGCGGCCGGTGGTCGGCCGCGGTGTTGAACCGCGAGTGCGCCGCGGCCGCGCGTCGCCGGTCCTCGTCGAGCTCCGGGTCGTCGGGGAGGTATGGCTCCCCCGCGAGCATGCGTTCCTTCTGGTTGGTCACCCGGAGGAGCCTAGGCCGAGTCGCGGACCACCAGCGTCGGGTCGAAGATCACCGAGCGAGGCGGGGCGGCCGGGTCCTCGATGTGGGCGAGCAGAAGGCGGGCCATCTCCGCGCCCATCTCCTCCACCGGCTGGCGGACCGTGGTCAGCTGCGGCCGGCAGGACCGCGCCGGGCTGCTGTCGTCGAAGCCGACGAGCGCCACGTCGTCCGGGACGCGGCGGCCCGCGTGCGCCAGCACGGCCAGCGCGCCCTGGGCCATCAGGTCGTTCGCGGCGAACACGGCGTCGATGTCCGGCTGCGCCGCGAGCAGCCGGGTCATCGCCACCTCGCCGCTGTCGTGGGTGAAGTTGCCCGCCTCGTTCGGCACGTGCGCGTGGCCGTGCCGGGCCATCGCGTCGCGGAAGCCGGCCAGCCGATCCCGGCTCGCCGGCACGTCCAGCGGCCCGGAGATCGACGCCACCCGGCGCCGGCCGCGCGCCGCGAGATGGTCGGCCGCGAGCTCGGCGCCGGCCCGGTGCGCGACGTCGACGTAGCTGATCGGGACCGGCGGCGTCGGCCGCGCGAACAGCACCACCGGCAGCGCCGCCCGCACGCACATGCCCGGCAGCGGGTCCGCCGCGTGCGTGGACACCAGCAGCGCGCCGTCCGCGCCGCCCTGCCGCAGATGGGCGACCACCTCCGCGCGCGCCGCCTCGGTGTCGGCCAGCATCAGCAGCGGGTGCATGGCGTGCCGGCGCAGGAAGTCGACCACGCCGCCGACCACCCGGCCGAAGAACGGGTCGCCGAACACCCGGCTCGAGTACCGCGGGTCGACCGGCCCGTCCGGCTCCCCCGCGCCCGACACGACCAGCGCCACCGCCCCGGTCCGCCGCGTCACCAGCGAGCGCGCGACCCGGTTGGGGGCGTACCCGGTCTCCTCGATGGCCCGCCGGACGACCTTCTGGATCTCCGTGTCCACGTTGCGGATGCCGTTGATCACCCGGGAGACCGTCGCCCGGGACACGCCGGCGACCCGGGCCACGTCCTCCAGGGTCGGCACTCCGTCAGTCACGCCCTCATCGTACGGGAGAGCGCTCTCCGAAACGGCTCAGAGCGTGACGGCCGCGGTCAGCGGCAGGTCGCCCGCGGACCGGCCCGCGTGGACCGTGAACGTGCCCGGCTCGAGCGCCCACCCCTGCTCCGTCCAGTGCTCGACGGCCCGCTTCGGGACCTCGACCACCGCGTCCACCACGCCGCCCGGCCCGGCGGTCACCGCGGCGAAGCCGGCGAGCCACCGCCGCGGCCGCCGCACCGAGCCGTCCGGACGGGCCAGGTACACCTGCACGACCTCGCGGCCGGGCCGGGATCCCGTGTTGCGCAACCGAACCCGCACCGAGCAGGCATGACCGTCCGGTTCGGACACCGAGATGTCCTCATAGGACCAGGTGGTGTAGCCGAGGCCGTGCCCGAACCAGTACGCCGGCTCCACCCCGGAGGCGAGCCACGCCCGGTAGCCGATGTCCAGCCCCTCCGCGTACGTCAGCACCCCGGCCGCCGGCCGGGTGTCGAGGACCGGCACGTCGGCCTCGGCGGCCGGCCAGGTGGTCGGCAGCCGCCCACCCGGCTCGGCCGTGCCGAAGAGCACGTCGGCGAGCCCGTGCCCGGCCTGCTCGCCGGGGAACCAGCTGAGCAGCACCGCGGGCACCTCGTCGCGCCACGGCAGCAGCACCGGCCCGCCGGAGTTGACTACCACGACCGTGTTCGGGTTCGCCCCGGCCACGGCGCGGACCAGCTCGTCCTGCCCACCCGGCAGGGCCAGCGTGGTCCGGTCGAAGCCCTCGCTCTCGATCTCGTCGGTGGTGCCAACCACGACGACGGCCGCGTCCGCCTCCGCGGCCAGCGCGACCGCGGCGGCCAGCTCGTCGACCGCGCGCCGCCGCGGCGGGTCGGCGGCCAGCAGCGTCGCGACCCCGGTGCCCGGTGCGAGCTCGCGGCGCGCCACCAGGTGCACGTCGACGCCCTCGGTGACCGCCAGCATGCCGGAGCGGAACGACGGCGCGAGGTGCACGGTGGCCGGGTCGTTGGTGCCGACCGGGATGTCCTCGTCGACGACCGGCCGGCCGTCCGCGGTCAGCGATACCGCGGCCCACCCGCCGACGGTCAGCCGCCACTCGCCGCTCGACGGCGGCCGCAGCAGCGCCTGGAGCTCGACCGTCGCGGCGCCCGGCACCTCGGCGGGCTCGAGGATCCGCCCGGACAGCCGCCGCTCGGCGTGCAGCTCGGCGCCGTCGGCGTCGAGCAGGCGCACCAGCACCCCCGGCTCGCCGGAGCGCGGGTCGCGGGCGGTGGCCGTGTCGAGCGGCGTCGGCAGCTCCGTCGGGTACGCGC
>NZ_JBOHGA010000259.1:0-7936 GCF_050699915.1 Actinophytocola sp. | reverse complement strand
GCGGTTGGCCGGGTGCCCGTGCACCTCGTCCACCGCCTCGCGGGCGGCGTGCACCGCTTCTTCCACACCGGGCAGTTCCAGCAGCGGCGCCAGCGGGTCAGTCACGGCACCGGACCCTACCGGGTGTCATCCGGTCGTGGCAGCACGCCGCGTGGTCTGGACCTCTATGCGTGCCGTCGCCACGTGTGATAGCACAGGGCGAGCAACTACATCTCTGGGTCGAGAGGATCCACACCATGACCGACCAGGGCCCGACGCTGGACAACCTGCTCACCGAGAGCAGGACGTTCCCGCCCAGCGAGGAGTTCGCCGGCCAGGCGAACGCGAAGGCGGACCTCTACCAGCAGGCGGACGCCGACCGCGAGGCGTTCTGGGCCGACGAGGCACGGAAGCTGCATTGGGACACCGAGTGGAACCAGGTCCTCGACTGGTCGAACCCACCGTTCGCGAAGTGGTTCGTCGGCGGCAAGCTCAACGTGGCCTACAACTGCGTCGATCGGCACGTCGAGGCCGGCAACGGGGAGCGGGTGGCCATCCACTGGGAGGGCGAGCCCGGCGACGGCCGCACGATCACCTACGCGGAGCTGCAGCGCGAGGTGTCGAAGACGGCGAACGCGCTGGCATCCCTGGGCCTGCGGGCGGGCGACCGGGTCGCGATCTACATGCCGATGCTGCCCGAGGCGATCTTCTCGATGCTCGCGTGCGCGCGGCTGGGGCTGACCCACAGCGTCGTGTTCGGCGGCTTCTCCGCGGAGGCGCTGCGCTCGCGCATCGACGACGCCGAGGCCAAGCTCGTGATCACCGCGGACGGCCAGTACCGGCGCGGCAAGCCCGCCGCGCTCAAGACCGCGGTCGACGAGGCGGTCGGCCGCACACCGACGATCGAGCACGTGCTCGTCGTGCGCCGCACCGGGATCGACGTGGAGTGGACGGAGAGCCGCGACCTGTGGTGGCACGACGTCGTCGAGGGCCAGTCCGACACCCACACCCCGGAGGCATTCGACGCCGAGCACCCGCTGTTCATCCTCTACACGTCGGGCACGACCGGTAGGCCCAAGGGGATCCTGCACACCACCGGCGGCTACCTGGCCCAGACCGCGTACACGCATCGCAACGTGTTCGACGTCAAGCCGGAGTCCGATGTGTACTGGTGCACCGCCGACATCGGCTGGGTCACCGGACACAGCTACATCGTGTACGGACCGCTCGCGAACGGCGTCACGGAGGTCGTCTACGAGGGCACGCCGAACACCCCGCACGAGGGCCGGCACTGGGAGATCGTGCAGAAGTACGGCGTGACCGTGTACTACACCGCGCCGACACTGATCCGCACATTCATGAAGTGGGGCCACGACATTCCGGCCAAGTTCGACCTGTCCTCGCTGCGCGTGCTCGGGTCGGTCGGCGAGCCGATCAACCCGGAGGCATGGATCTGGTACCGCGAGAACATCGGCGGGAACCGAACGCCGGTGGTCGACACGTGGTGGCAGACCGAGACCGGCGCGATCATGATCTCCCCGCTGCCCGGTGTCACGTCGGCCAAGCCCGGCTCCGCGCAGACGGCGCTGCCCGGCATCTCCGCGAAGGTCGTCGACGACCAGGGCAACGAGGTCGAAAAGGGTGGCGGTGGGTACCTGGTGCTCGACGAGCCGTGGCCGGCGATGCTGCGTGGCATCTGGGGCGACGACGAGCGGTACAAGGAGACGTACTGGGCGCGCTTCGCCAGCCAGGGCTACTACTTCGCCGGCGACGGCGCGAAGTACGACGCGGACGGCGACATCTGGCTGCTCGGCCGGGTGGACGACGTGATGAACGTGTCCGGCCACCGGATCTCGACGACGGAGGTCGAGTCCGCGCTGGTGTCGCACCCGACGGTCGCCGAGGCCGCGGTCGTGGGCGCCACCGACCCGACGACCGGCCAGGGCATCGTGGCGTTCGTCATCCTGCGCGGCGGGGTGGCCGAGGACGAGGCGAAGGGCGAGGAGGCGATCAAGGCGCTGCGCGACCACGTGGCGAAGGAGATCGGCCCGATCGCGAAGCCGCGCCAGGTCATGGTCGTCCCGGAGCTGCCGAAGACCCGCTCGGGCAAGATCATGCGCCGCCTACTCCGCGACGTGGCCGAGAACCGCCAGATCGGCGACGTGACCACACTGGCCGACTCGTCGGTGATGGATCTGATCTCCGCCGGCCTGAACAAGGGCAGCTCAGACGAGTAACCAACACCTCGCGCGCACGCGCGGGGTACGCAGCCCCCACCCTCTCCGGGGGCACCCCATGGCTCCAGTCTACCGGGTGGGGCTGACGAATCCGGAGATGTGGATCTTGCCTGTGGACAACTCGCCGCTTCGGTGAGTTGTCCACAGGTGACGTGGCGGGCTGGTCGCGTTCGGTAGTTCAATGGGCGGGTGGCAGAGCTCGGCACCAGAGGGCATGCCGGCGAGGCCCACCACAGCAGCCTCGGCGAGCGGCTGAACTGGCTGCGCGCCGGCGTGCTTGGTGCCAACGACGGGATCGTGTCCGTCGCCGGGCTCGTGGTCGGCGTCGCCGGCGCGACCGCCGATCGGACCGCGATCCTGATCGCCGGGGTGGCGAGCCTCGTGGCCGGCGCGCTGTCGATGGCCGGCGGCGAGTACGTCTCGGTGAGCACGCAGCGCGACACCGAGCAGGCGGCGCTGAACCTGGAGCGCTACGAGCTCGAGACCATGCCGGAGGCCGAGGAGCGCGAGCTCGCCGAGATCTACGAGGGCAAGGGCCTGACGCCGGAGCTCGCCGCCGAGGTGGCCCACGAGCTGACCGAGTACGACGCACTCGAGGCGCACGCCGAGGCCGAGCTCGGCATCGACCCGGACGAGCTGACCAGCCCGTGGCACGCGGCCTGGGCGTCGCTGCTGGCGTTCACCTGCGGCGGGCTGCTGCCGCTGGTCGCGATCACCGTGCCACCGGTGGCGTGGCGGGTGTGGGCGTGCGCCACGGCCGTAGCCGTCGGGCTGGTGGCGACCGGCTGGCTCAGTGCCCGGCTGGGCAACGCCGCCCCGCGCCGGGCGATCGTGCGCAACGTCGGCGTCGGCATGCTGACCATGGTCGTCACCTACGCGATCGGCGTGCTGTTCGGCGTCGCCACCGGATGACGCGCGAACAACCCGCCCGGCCAGCCTCTTTGATCGGCGCATGGCACGATGGCCCACGTGACCAGTGCGCACGACAAGAACGGCAACGGGGCGGGGCTGCCGCGGGTCCCGTCGATCCCGTTGTCCGACGAGACGAACGGCGCGGCGGGCGAGCAGTCGATCGGGAACTTGGTCAAGGACGCGACCTCCCACCTGTCGACCTTGGTCAGGGCCGAGGTGGAGCTGGCCAAGTCCGAGGTGGCCGGCGAGATCAAGAAGGCGCTGAAGGGCAGTGTCTGGTTCATCCTCGCGCTGGTCGTGTTGGCGTACAGCTCGTTCTTCTTCTTCTTCTTCGCCGCCGAGCTGCTCGACGAGTGGCTGCCGCGCTGGGCCGCGTTCCTCACCGTGTTCGGCGCGATGCTGGTGACCGCCGTGTTCGCGGCGTTCCTGGGGTACCGCAAGGTCAAGGCGATCCGAGCGCCGAAACGGACGATCGAGTCGATGAAGGACACCGCCGCCGTGCTGCGGCCCCGCGGTGGCGACGACCAGGAGACCGCTCCCGTACCGGTGTCCGGCGACGCCGTGCGCCGTTCCTGATCGGCCGGCCCGCTGAGCACCGCCGCCGCCGTGCGTCCCGACCCGTCGACCGTGCGCATCGACGGGCCGTGGCGACACCGCGACGTGCACGCGAACGGGATCCGACTGCACGTCACCGAGGCCGGCGAGGGACCGCTCGTCCTGCTGCTGCACGGGTTCTGCGAGTTCTGGTGGACGTGGCGCCACCAGCTCACCGCACTCGCCGACGCCGGCTTCCGTGCGGTCGCGGTGGACCTGCGCGGCTACGGCGACTCGGACAAACCGCCGCGCGGGTACGACGCGTGGACGCTCGCCGGTGACGTCGGCGGGCTGATCAAGGCGCTCGGCGCGCCAAAGGCTCACCTCGTCGGCCACGCCTGGGGCGGGTTGCTGGCATGGACGGTCGCGGCGCTGCACCCGCGGCTCGTGCTCTCGGTCGGCTCGGTGTCGGCTGCGCACCCGCTGGCGCTGCGCCGCGAGATCCGGCGGACGGCGCTGCACCGCAAGCCGACCAACCAGGCGCGCGCGCTCGGCCACGTGTTCCGCGCGCAGCTGCCGCTCGCGCCGGAACGCTGGCTCACCCGCGACGGCGGTGCCACCGTCGAGTCGCTGATGCGCCACTGGTCTGGTCCCGAGTGGACGGTCCAACCGGGGTTCACGGAGGTCGCGGCCCGCTACCGCTCGGCGATGACCGTCCGCGGCGCGGCGCACAGCGCGCTGGAGTACTACCGGTGGGCGGTGCGCGCGCAGCTACGCGGCGAGGGCCGACGGTTCGGCGAGGCCATGCAGCGGGAGATCACCGTGCCGGTACTGCAGCTGTCCGGCGCGGCCGACCCGTGCGTCCTGCCGGGCACCGTGCGAGCATCGGCGAACTGGGCACACGGCCGGATCGAGACGAAGCTGCTCGACGGCATCGGCCACTACCCACACCAAGAAGCCCCCGCGGTCACGAACCGCACCCTGACCGACTTCCTGACGACCACGGAAAACCCCACCTAGCAACAACTTCCGCGTCGCCGGCTGGATGGCAGCCCTCTCCTCGGCGGGGTACGTATTTAGTCTGGTGGTCCCTCGACAGCTCTCAGCGCCTTCCCCCACGGGTAGTTCGGCAGATTTCGCTCGCCCTGGTTGGGAGGGTTCGGCACGAACCCTCCCTCACCCAAGAGGACAGTGACTCCAGCATCCCGCAACTGCCGAACGCTGCGTTCGAACGCTGGATGGGCGGCCAGCGCGGTGTTGACGAACGGCAAGATCGCCAGTGGTAGTCCGAGCCCGATGGCTTCGTTCAGCAGGCCGAGCGCCAGGTTGTCGGAGACACCCGCCGACAACTTGTTGATCGTGTTCGCGCTGGCCCCGCCCACGATGATCGCGTCCGGCGGCGGCAACACATCGGGCGTGCCCGGTTGCTTATAGTCGCTGCGTACCGGAAAGCCGGTCTGGGCTTCCAGAGCCGTCTCATCGATGAACCGGGTGGCCATGGGCGTCGCGACGACGCAGACCGACCAGTCCGCATCTTGAGCAAGACCCACCAGTTTGCCGACGTCACGGGCGGCCAAGGTCGCACAGGTGACGACACAGAGCACCCGCCGTGATTGAGACGCGTTCACACCGTGACTCCGACCGCACGGGCCACGGTGGCAAGAGCCGCTGGCGGCCTACTGCCGTGCGGGTAGCTGCGTACCAAATCCTCGACGAGCCGGTACGTGGTGTGACGGCAGGTCGGTCGGCTCACCGCAGAACACAACGCTCTCACGGAAGACACCTTCTCCGAGGGCACGGTCGCAATGCCGTGAACGGCATCGACCCGGTGCGGCCTGGCCGCATCTAGATCATCTGCCGGGACGAGGAGCTCGTACGCGCCACTACTCCGCCATGAAACGACTTGTGGACAACGCGACGCGCTGTGGACAAACGGGCTCAGGCGGCGCAGTTGCCCGTGCCCACCGCTCGGGACATGCCCCGCGCCGCGCTTACCTCGTCGTTCACCTCGTTCGCCGTCAGGGCGAAGCCGGTCTCCGACTCGTCCACGGCGGCGCCGAAGATCACGCCGATCACGCGGCCCTGGGTGTCCACGAGCGGGCCCCCGGAGTTGCCGCTGCGCACCAGCGCCCGCAGGGTGAACACCTCGCGAGTCACCGTGCTCGCGTCGTAGATGTCCGGGCCCGTCAGGTTGATCTTGTCCCGCACCCGCGCCGGCGACGCCGTGTACGGGCCGTCGAGCGGGTAGCCGAGCACGATGCCGTCCTGGCCGGACGTCGCCGGCTGGCCGGCGAAGCGCAGCGGCGCCGCGGGCAGGCCCGGCACAGCGAGCACCGCGACGTCGGTGTCCGGGTCGTAGTGCACGACCCGCGCGTCGAACGGGCCCTCGTCGGTCTCGACCGTGACCTCCGAGGTCCCCGCCACGACATGCGCGTTCGTCATCATCCGCTCCGGTGCGATGACGAAACCGGTTCCCTCCAACGCCCGGGAGCACGACGGCGCCTTCGCGTGGATCTTGAGCACGCTCGGCCGCACCCGCTGCACCACGGCACTGCCCTGCAGCTTCGGGTCCGGCGGCGCGACCTCCTTCGACGGCGTCCGGTCGAACGGGTCGACGGCGGCCGGGAAGCCCGACACGTCCAGCAGGCGGCGCAGCTCGTCCGGCAGGTTCTGCGCGGACGAGGGCATCACGTTGTTGACCCCGCCCAGCACGGTCGAGTCGCGGATCGCCGACGCGAGGCTCGGCAGGCCGCCGACCGTCACCAGCGGCAGCGCGATCAGCCACGCGACCACGAACACGACCGCGCCCTGCACGATCGCGCCGAGCGCGTTGTCCACCCCGGCGAGCCGCGGCGAGTTGATCCGCTGCCGGATGCTGCGCCCCAGCCACACGCCGAGCGTCTCCCCCAGCGCGACCAGCAACACGAAGATCGCCACCGCGAACGCGACCCGGGTGGGCGTCGACTCGATGTACTGCACGACCAGCGGCGCGATCTTGATCCCCGCGATGGCCCCCAGGAGGACACCGATGAACGCGGGCAACGCGGTGAGCACGCCCTGTCGCGCGCCCGAGATCGCGGCCAGCACCGCCAGCCCGATCACCAGCAAGTCGACCCAGTTCACCCGTCTACCTCCCCGAGAGCTGAGCCAACTGAACGCCACGCGGCGTCAAGATCCCGTATGTCCGAACCGTCCCATGGCCGCTCCCACCCGCCGACCTGAAGGATCATGGTCAGCAGCGCGGCCGTGAAACCCCACACCAACATGCCGGGCAACGCGAACGCCGGGCCAAGGAAACCAGACGGATGGCGCAACTGGAACCGGTTCGCCGGATCCGTCAGGTCCGCGATCGGCGCGCGAGCGACCGCCTGGGTCTCCGCCGGGTCCACCGCCCACACCCGGCTCGGCCGCTCCCAGTGCGCCAGCACCGGCGTCACGTGGAACCCCGACACCGGGATGTGCAGCTGCGGCAACAACGCCAGCGGTCGCACGCCGGACGGGTCCAGCCCGGTCTCCTCCACCGCCTCCCGCAACGCCGTGTCGACCGGGTCACGATCAGCGGGCTCGGCCGAGCCGCCCGGAAACGCGACCTGACCGGAGTGCGCGCCACCGCCGTCGGCGCGCAGCTGCAGCAGCACGTCGGGGCCGCGGGACTCGTGCTCACCGAACAGGATCAGCACCGCGGCGTCGCGCCCGTCCTCGTCCGGCGCCGCGAGCCGGCGGAACAGCTCGCCGTCCAGGTTTCGGGTGGCGCCCACCAGGCGGGACAGCCACGGGGGCACGTCGGTCGGGTCGACGAGCGGGCCGAGCTCGGTCACGCGGCTCCCCCGTACGTCGCGACCGCGCCGCGGATCTGGTTCACCGACTCGAAGAGCCGCGGTTTCGCCACGAGCCGCACGGCGCCGTCCGCGCCTACGACGTAGCTCGCCGGCAGGCCGGCCGGCAGCTCGAGCGCGCGTGCGGCGACCCCGTCCGGGTCGGCGACGGTCGGCAGCCGCACGCCGAGCGAACCGAGCAGCTCCAGCGCGCCGGCCTGCGTGCTCTGCACGGCGAGCCCGACGACCGGCACGGCCTCCGGCTCCGCGGCGTACCGCGCCAGCAGCGGCAGCTCCTCCTTGCACGGCGCGCACCAGGTGGCCCACACGTTCACCAGCACCGGCCGGTCCGCCAGCACGCGCGCGAGGTCGACGCCCGACCCGTCGGCCAGGCACTCCGCGCGGACCCCGGCGAGCGGGCGCAGCCCGGCGGGCAGCGAACCGGACGCGGAGGGGCAC